>NZ_KK073874.1:4919250-5219250 GCF_000585375.1 Cryptosporangium arvum DSM 44712 | reverse complement strand
GCGCACCACGACGTGCAGCCCACCGGCGGCGACGAGCTGTGGACCAGCCCGCCGTTCGAGCCCACCGAGCGCGACGGGCGCCTCTACGGCCGGGGCGCCGCCGACGACAAGGCCGGGGTGCTGACGCACCTCGCGGTGCTGCGCGCCTACGACGGCCGCCCGCCGGTCGGCGTCACGTTGTTCAT
The DNA here is from genome assembly GCF_000585375.1 of Cryptosporangium arvum DSM 44712. NCBI lineage: Bacteria > Bacillati > Actinomycetota > Actinomycetes > Cryptosporangiales > Cryptosporangiaceae > Cryptosporangium > Cryptosporangium arvum. Next base: position 5,219,065 of record NZ_KK073874.1, on the reverse strand, counting down.
CGAGGGCGAGGAGGAGTCCGGCTCGCCGACCCTGCCCGCGCTGCTGCGCGAACACCACGAACTGCTCGCGGCCGACGTCATCGTGATCGCCGACGCGGCGAACCCGGCCGTCGACGTGCCCGCGCTCACCACGAGCCTGCGCGGGCTGGTCGACCTGGTCGTCGAGGTGTCGATGCTCGAACGCCCGGTGCACTCCGGCGTCTACGGCGGGCCGATCGGCGACGCGCTGACCGCGCTCGTGCACACGCTCGCGAGCCTGCACGACGAGAAGGGCGAGGTCGCGGTCGCCGGTCTGCGCCGCAACGCCGACACCGACGCGGCGAACCTGGACGGAGCCGACGACGAGTTCCTCGCCGAGGCCGGCCTGCTCGAGGGCGTCGCGCTGCTCGGCTCCGGCTCGGTGCAGGAGCGCGCCACCCAGGCCCCGGCGATCTCCGTGCTCGGTGTCGACGCCCCGACGGTCGCCGCCGCCTCGAACGTGCTGCTGCCGCGGGCCCGCGCGGTGGTGAGCGCGCGCCTGGCCCCGGGTGAGGACGCGTCGGCCGCGCGGGAGCTCCTCACCGAGCACCTGCGCGCGCACGTGCCGTGGGGCGCGCACGTCGAGATCACGCCGCACTCCGGTATCGCCGAGCCGTTCCGCCTGGACACCGTCGGCAGCGCGTACGACGCTGCCCGCGCGGCGTTCGCCGAGGCCTACGGCAACGCGGTCGTGGAGATCGGCATCGGCGGTTCGATCCCGTTCATCGCCGAGTTCGCGCGCACGTTCCCGGGGGCGGCGGTGCTGGTCACCGGCGTCGGCGACCCGGCGAGCCGGTGGCACGGCATCGACGAGAGCCTGTCGATCGCGATGTTCGGAACCGGCGCCCGCGCGGAAGCCTTCCTGTTGGACGAGCTCCGGCGCCGGTAGCGGCTTCACAGGCGACGCTCAGCGGACGCACGGGTGGCGGCCATTCCGGGCCGCCACGCTGGGGTTCGTCGTTGATCGCCGCTCCCAGGAGGTTCGATGTCCCGCAGACCGACGTATCAGGGCCGGGTGCTGCCCAGACCCGGCGAGGAAGTCGTCGATCAAGGGCTGGGCTTCGATCTGGGGACGCTGGACCGGCGGCGGATGCTGCGGCTGCTGGGGCTCGGCGGGGCCGCGCTGGGGCTGGCCGCGTGCAGCACGACCGACTCGACGTCCGCCTCCGCCTCGGCCTCGACGGGCACGTCGAGCGGGGAGATACCGGACGAGACGGCCGGGCCCTACCCGGGCGACGGGTCGAACGGGCCGAACGTGCTGGACCAGAGCGGCATCGTCCGCACCGACGTCCGGTCGAGCTTCGGCACCGCGTCGGGCACCGCCGAGGGCGTACCGATGACGCTCGAGCTGACGGTCGTCGACGTGGCGAACGGGAACAAGCCGTTCGCGAACGTCGCCGTGTACGTCTGGCACTGTGACCGCGAGGGCCGCTACTCGCTGTACTCCGACGGGGTGACGGGGGAGAACTACCTGCGCGGGGTGCAGATCGCCGACGCGTCGGGCGTCGTGAGGTTCACGAGCGTCTTCCCGGCCTGCTACACCGGGCGCTGGCCGCACGTCCACTTCGAGGTCTACCCGGACCGGGCGTCGATCACCGACGCCGGCAACGCGATCGCGACGTCGCAGGTGGCGCTGCCGAAGGCCACGTGCGACGCGGTGTACGCGACGAGCGGGTACGAGTCGTCGGTCGCGACGTTGAAGCAGGTCACGCTGGAGAGCGACAACGTCTTCGGGGACGACGGGGGCACGAGCCAGCTGGGTACGGTGTCCGGTGACGTGACGAGCGGGTTCGCCGTGCGTTTGACGGTCCCGGTGGACACCCGCACCGAGCCGAGCGGCGGGCAAGCTCCGGGCGGCCGGGATCCCGGGGGCACGCCCCCGTCGGGCGCTCCCATGCGCTGATCGCCGGGACAGTTCCGACGAGTACTCAGCGTCTCGACGGGTTCCGGGGGCTTCCCGCCGGGCGTGGGCCCGCGACGTCGTCGAGACCTCGGCGCGGTGCCGGCCGGTGCCGGGCGGAAATGCGGTGGCGGCGTACGGGGCGCGGGACGTAGCGTCGCGCGCTGTGGAGGACCAGGAACGGCTCGTCGCGGTAGGGGATGTCGAGCTGTGTCACGACGTGATCGGGGACGACCGTGACCCGGTGATGCTGTTGATCATGGGGCTCGGGTTCCAGCTGGTGCACTGGCCCGACGAGTTCTGCCGTCAGCTCGCGGCCGCCGGGTACCGCGTGGTCCGGTTCGACAACCGGGACTCCGGTCGGTCCACGCACGTGCCGGGCACCCGGTACACGCTCGACGACCTGGCCGACGACGCCGTGGGGCTGCTCGACGCGCTCGGGGCCGGATCGGCGCACGTGGTGGGTGCGTCGATGGGTGGGATGATCGCGCAGTCGATGGCGATCCGGTGCCCCGAGCGGGTGCGGTCGCTGGCGTCGATCATGTCGACGACGGGCCGGCGCGGGGTGGGACGCACGTCGCCGCGGGTGCTGCGTCATCTCGTCGCGCGTCGTCCCCGCACCGAGGAGGAGGCGATCGAGCGGCGGGTCCGGGTGTTCGCCGACGTCGGTTCGACCGGTTTCGCGCAGGACCTGGACGAGATCCGGCGGGTCACGCGGGAAGCGTTCCGGCGGGATCCGGACGGGCGGGACGGGCGGCGCCGTCAGCACCGGGCGGTGCGTGGTGCGGGGGATCGCACCGCGGCGCTGGGGCGGGTCCGGGTGCCCACCGTGGTGGTTCACGGGTCGGCCGACCCGATGTGCCATCCGTCGGGAGGGCGCGCCACCGCCGACGCGGTGCCCGGCGCCCGGTTCGAACTCATCGACGGGATGGGCCACGACCTGCCCCCGGGTGCCTGGCCCCGCATCGTCTCCGCGATCACCGCCAACGCGGCCCGCGCCTGAACCGCGTGCCCCGCCCGAAGCGCCCCCTCGCGGCCCGCTTCGCCGACGTGAGCGTGTTCGGGCGGCTCGCCGTCGGCGTGCCGGGCCCGGGTCCGCGCGTGAAGCCGTGCCGTACGGTGCCCGGGTGACGGTCGAGAAAGCAGTGTTGTGTGAGTTCCTCGCCTACCAGCGGGAGAGCGTCGTGGCGATCCTGGCCGGGCTCGACGACTCAGCGCTGCGGACGGCCGTGTTGCCGTCGGGGTGGACGCCGCTCGGGTTGATCGAGCACCTGGGGGACGCGGAGCAGCACTGGCTCCAGGACGTGTTCGCGGCCTCGCGGCGGGGCGCGACCGGCGCGTCGGGGTTCGCGTTCTACCGCGAGCAGTGCCGGATCTCCGACGAGATCATCGCGGCCGCTTCGCTCGACGCCCCGCCGGTGGGGCGGCACCAGGACGAGCTGCTGGCGTCGCAGACCACGGACCTGCGGCGCATCCTGCTCCACCTGATCGAGGAGACCGCGCGGCACGCCGGCCACCTCGACGCGGCCCGCGAACTGCTCGACGGCCGGACCGGCCTCGGCCCCCGGTAGCCGCTACCGGGGCCACAGCGGCGATCGCGGCGGTGACGTCGAAGGCGGACGACCGCGCGGCGGCCGACGGACGGCTGCATGCCCAGCGCGGCGGACGACGGACGGCTGCATGCCCAGCGCGGCGGACGACGGACGGCCGCGTGCCGAGCGCGGCGGCGACCCGCTCGGCCCGGGGAGCGGCTACCGGTCGCGCTGGTAGACGTCCGGGACGCCGTCGTGGTCGGCGTCCTCGGCCTCGGCGGCGGCCAGGAGCCGGTAGGCGCGGTTGCGGAAGCGCAGGACGACCCCGGCCAGCACCGCGGCGACGAGCGAACCGGCCAGCACCGCGACGGTCGCGTGCTCGCCGTGCGCGCTGCCGTCGAAGGCCAGCTCGGCGACGAGGAGCGAGACCGTGAAGCCCATGCCGCCGAGGATCGCCAGGCCGAGCACGTCGATCCAGGCCAGGCCGTCGTCGAGGCGCGCGCGGGTCAGACGGGTGACCAGCCAGGTCGCGCCGAGGATGCCGATCGTCTTGCCCACGACCAGGCCGACGACGATGCCCACCGCGACCGGGTCGCGTAGCGCGCTCGTGGCTCCGGACCAGCCACCGAGGGCCACCCCGGCCGAGAAGAACGCGAAGACCGGCACCGCCACCCCGGCCGACAGCGGCCGGAACCGGTGCTCGAACCGCTCGGCCGGCCCGTGCCCGGCACCGGAGGCACCGGAGGCGCGGCCGGCGCCGGTGGCGATCACCGGAACGGCGAAGCCGAGGAGCACCCCGGCCACGGTCGCGTGCACACCGGAGGCGTGGACCAGGAACCAGGTGAGACCGGCCAACGGCAGCAACAGCCACCACGCCCGCACCCCGCGGCGCAACAGCACGGCGAACACCGCCAGCGTGACGAGCGCCCCGACCAGCGGCAACACCGCCAGCGCCGAGGTGTAGAACACCGCGATCACGACGATCGCCAGCAGGTCGTCGACCACGGCGAGCGTGAGCAGGAACGTGCGCAGCGCGGACGGCAGGTACCGGCCCACCACGGCCAGCACCGCCAGGGCGAACGCGATGTCGGTCGCGGTGGGGATCGCCCACCCGCGCAGCGGCCCGCCGCCGACCACCCCCACCAGCGTGTAGAGCGCGGCCGGCACCACCACGCCCCCCACCGCGGCCGCGACCGGCACCACCGCGCGCCGCGGGTCACGCAGGTCACCGGCGACGAACTCGCGCTTGAGCTCCAGCCCGGCCACGAAGAAGAAGATCGCCAGCAGCCCGTCCGACGCCCACGCGCCGACGGTGAGGTCCAGATGCAGCGTGCCGGGCCCGACCCGGAAGTCACGCACGGCCTCGTACGCCCCGGCCCACGGCGAGTTCGACCAGGTCAGCGCGGCGACTGCGGCCACAAGAAGCAGCGCGCCGCCGATCGTCTCGCGGCGGAGCACGTCGGCGATCCGCCGCGCCTCCGGCCAGCTCGCACTGCGGCCGAGAACACGCATGACGCCTCCTGGAAAATCGGTCGACCCAGACATCGCCGACCAGACTTCCCGGCACACCGTCTCCGACCCTACCGGATGCCCGGCGGCGCGCGCCGAATCGAGCCATGCTGGACCCCGTGTCCGAGGGACGGCTTGTCGGCCTCGTCGCCGGGATCGTGGTGCTCGCGATGCTCGTCGGCGGCGCGATCGGTCTGAGCCTCGCTCGCCCCGGCGTCACCCCGAGTGCCCCGGCGTCCCACCCGCCCCGTCCGGCGCCGAACTACGTGCCGATCGAGGACGTCGTCCCGGGGCAGCCCCGCGCGAAACCCCGCGGCACCTACGTCGCGCACTGCGGCGACAACGAGGAAGGGCACTACAACTCCGACAACTTCATCGTCTCGCCCGGCATCCGCAACGGCGCCCACCACCTGCACGACTACGTGGGCAACACCGACTCCTCCGCGGCCTCCACCGACGAGTCGCTGGCCGCGGCCGGCACCACCTGCCGGGACCGCGGCGACACCTCGGCCTACTTCTGGCCCGTGCTCCGCGACCGCACCGACGTCGCCGGCCAGCGGCGTTTCCCCGGGGAGGACCCGGCGGACGGCAACGTCGGCCGGGTGCTGCGGCCCCGGGTGACGATCCGGTTCGAGGGCAACGCGCACGCGCCGGTCGTCGCGCCGCCGCGGTTGCTCCGCGTGCTCACCGGCGACGCGAAAGCCGCGACCAACGGCGCTGCGAACGCCCGCGCGACCTACACCTGCGCCGGGTTCGAGGACCGGATCACGACCGTCGCGTACCCGCTCTGCCCGCTCGGCCGCGGCCTCACCCGCATCCTCGAGTTCCCGAGCTGCTGGGACGGCCGCAACACCGACAGCGCCGGCCACCGCGCCCACATGCGGTTCCCCGACCGGGCCGGGCGCTGCCCGGCCGCCACCCGACCGCTCCCGAAACTGACGATGACGCTCGTCTACGACGTACCGGCCGGCCCGTCGTTCGCGATCGACACATTCGGCGACCAGGGCCACGCCCCGATCACCGACCACGCCGACTTCGTCAATCTCCGCACCGAGGCCTCCACCGCGCTCCTCCTGCGGTGCCTGAACACCGGGGCCTGTCTCCCGGCCTAAGCCCAGGGCCGGCGGGACCGGGTCTCCCAGTACGCGGACGGCTCCTCCGGGAACGCGAGATCGGCCGGCACCGGGAGCCGCGCCGCCCGCAGGTTGCGGGTGATCTGCTCCGGCGTGACCGCGCCGGTCAGCACCCGCGACACCCAGGGCTGCGCGAGCGCGACCGCCATCGCCAGCTCGTCGGCCCCGACCCCCAGGTCGTCGGCGGCCGCGGTCACCGGGCCGGTCGCCTCGGCCGCCGACAGGCGTCCGTTGGCCAGGCTCTCCTTGACGACGACGTCCAGCCCGGCGTCGGCGGCCTCGGCCAGCGCGGGGCCCACCGAGGGCTCCAGCAGGTTCCAGGTCGACTGGACCACGCTGAACAGCGGAGCCCCGCCCACGGTGACGCCGAGCGCGCGCCGGACGACGTCGGCCTGCGCCGGTCCGGACGTGGAGAACCCGACGCGCACCCCGGAGTCGCGCAGCCGGGCCAGCGCGCCGAGCAGTTCGGGGGAGTCCAGCGCCGGGCTCGACGGCACCAGCGAGTGGATCTGGTAGACGTCCAGCCGGTCGCCGAGCAGGGCCCGTGTCTCGCCGAGCTGCCGCGCGAACGCCGCCGACGAGTGGTCCTTCACCTCGTGGACGTCGCGCTCCAGCCGCCACTCACCGACGTAGGTGTAGCCCCACTTCGACGCGACGAGCACGTCGGTGACGTCCGGGCGCGACTCGAGCCAGGCGGCGAGGAACGCCTCGGCCAGGCCGTACGAGCGGGCGGTGTCGACGTAGCGGATCCCGCCGGCGTACGCGGCGTCGAGTACCTCGGCGGTGCGGCGCCGCAACGCCTCCACCGAGCGGTCGCGACCGAGGTCGGCGTCCCGCGCACCGTTGATGTACGCCGGACGCCCCACCGCGGCCAGCCCGATCCCCAACCCCGTACCGATTGTGCTCACCCACAACACCGTAACGAACCGGACATCCAGCCGCGACGAGCGGCCACTAGAAAGTCCCCTATGGACATCGAACGCCGGTCTTTCCTCCGGGCGGCCGCCGCCGTCTCCGCGGGCGGGGTGGTCCTCGGGTCCGCGTCGGCCGCCCGGGCCACGCGGACGCCCGGGATCCTCCAGCCGCACCGGGGCCCGATCGCCGGGCAGCACTACCTGCCGTCCCTCCCGGACCAGGTGCGCTGGGGCTACGTCCCGTCGGTCACCTCCGAACCGGTGCTGCGGATCGCGTCCGGCGAGACCGTCACGATCGACACGGTCTCGCACGAAGGCATCCTCGAGGACCAGGGCCGTGACCCGGTGGCCTGGTTCGGCGGGCACGGCGTCCCGGCCGGTCAGGTGCTCACCGACGCGATCGCGGTCGCGCGCGGCTACGACCGCACCCCTCGCGACTTCGACGTCGACGGACCGCACGTGGTCACCGGCCCGATCCACGTCGGCGGTGCGGAGCCCGGGGACGTCCTCAAGGTCGAGATCCTGACCGCGCTGCCCCGCGTGCCCTACGGCGTCGTCTCCAGCCGGCACGGCAAGGGCGCGCTGCCGCGAGCGGCCGGTGGTGCGGTCCCGGCCGGTCTCACCGAGGCCGAGATCATGCCGCCGGTCGCCACCGACGGACGCGCGACCAAGGACCCGGTGCGCTACGGCAACGTCTCGGTGTTCACGCCGGTCCGCGGCGGTGGCGACCACCTGGTCGGCGCGCTGCCGCGCCCGGGCCACGAGGACGTGACGTTCCCGCTGCGCCCGTTCATGGGCATGATGGGCGTCGCGTTCGCCGACGCCGGCGGGCTCACCGACCCGCGCCTGAATTCGATCCCGCCGACGCTGGGCGGCGGCAACATCGACATCAACCTGCTCGGTGCCGGATCGACGTTCTACCTGCCGGTGTTCGCCGACGGCGCGCTGTTCTACGTCGGGGACCCGCACCTGGCGATGGGCAACGGCGAGGTCGCGCTCACCGCGCTCGAGGGCTCGCTGCGTGCCACGTACCGCCTGACCGTGGTGAAGAAGGGCCGCCGGGGCGCGCCGTCGGTGGCGTTCGGGTACCCGTTCGCGGAGACGGCCGACGCGTGGGTGGTCATTGGCCTGTCGGACCCGGACGGGTCGTCGGGCGGCCAGGGCTCGGACCTGGACGTCGCGATGCGCCGGGCGGTCGTCAACGCGCTCGATTTCCTCCAGCGTGACCTGGGGATGGACCGCGCGGTCGGGTACGCGTACCTGTCCGCGGCGGTGGACTTCTCGGTGTCGCAGGTCGTCGACCGCACGGTCGGGGTGCACGCGACGATCAGGAAGGCGCACTTCTGAGGCGGCGCAGCGTCGTGCCGGTCGTCTGCTTGAACAGGTACTCGGCGCGCTCGTAGGAGAGGCGGCGGCGGCCGGTCTCGGGGCACAGGTCGGTCGCCGCGACCGGCCGGGACGGCACCGGGCGGCGGTCGGCGAGGAACACCGGGCCGCGGGTGCGCCCGGCCAGCAGGCGGGGGAGCAGGTCGGCGGTCGCCGAACGCCAGGTCACCCAGGTGGTACCGGCCCGCGCCCGGCGTTCGGCCAGGTCAAGGTCGCCGACGTCGAGGGCCAGGACCGTGGTCACCGGGGCGCCGGACTCGGCGAGCAGCCGCCAGAGCGTGCGCTCGCGCAGCGGCACGTCGGTGCGTGCCCACAGCGCGTCGAGGTCCAGCCGGTCCGGCACGGTCGGTGCCGGGATGCGCCGCTCCAGGTCGGCGCCGAGGTCCCCGAGCCCGGCCCACTCGCCGAACGAACGCACGGCCGCCCGGTGCCGGTTCCAGGTCGCCGCCGCCGCGGTGCTCCAGGCCAGGGCGAACACCGGGGCCACGGTGTCCGCGCGCAGGGCGTCGACCGGGAAGTGATCGCCGAGCGCGAGCCGCAGCCGGTGCAGGGTCTGGCGGTAGGAACGGCGGGTGGCCGCGGTGAGCGAGCCCCGCGCGAGAAACCGGTCCGCGGCGGCCCCGAGGCCCCCGGCGGGCGGCGCCGCGACGGCGGCGGCCCGGCGGCGCAGGAAGGCCGCCTCGGCCGCGTTACGGGTGAGCGCGGCGGCCCGCCCGAACTCCGCACCGGCCTCGGCCGGTCGCCCGAGCTGTTCGAGCAGGTCGGCGCGGACGGCCGGCAGCAGGTGGTAGTCCTTCAGCAGCGGCTCGGCGAGCAGCGGTTCGACGGCCGCCAGCCCGGCCGCCGGGCCGCGTGCCCGGCCGACCGCGACGGCCCGGTTCAGCCGCACGATCGGCGTGGGCAGGACGCCGGCCAGCGCGTCGTAGAGCGACGCGATCCGGTCCCAGTCGGTCTCGTCGGCCGAGGGGGCCTGCGCGTGGCAGACCGCGATCGCGGCCTGCAGCACGTACGGCCCTGGTGGCCCGCCCAGCTCCCGGGCCCGCAGCATCGCGGTGAAGCCGCGCCGGATCAGCAGCGGGTCCCAGCGGCCGCGGTTCTGTTCGTGCAGCGGCACCGGCTCGCCGTCCGGGCCGGTGCGGGCGGCCGACCGCGACTGTTGCAACTCCATCAGCGCGACCAGGCCGTGCACCTCGGGCTCGCCGGGAGCGAGCCCGGCCAGCAGCCGCCCCAGCCGCAGCGCCTCGAGGCACAGGCCGGGGCGGATCAGGTCGTCGCCGGAGGTGGCGGAGTAGCCCTCGTTGAAGACCAGATACACGACGCCGAGGACGTCGGCGAGGCGTTCCCGCGGGTTCGCCGGGAGTTCGAAGGGCACCCGGCGCTCGGCCAGCGTGCGTTTCGCGGCGGCGAGCCGCCGGGCGGTGGCGGGCTCGTCGGTGAGGAAAGCGCGGGCGATCTCGGCGGCGGAGAGGCCGCAGACCAGGCGCAGGGTGAGCGCCGCCCTGGCCTCGGTGGGTAGCGCCGGGTGGCAGGTGAGGAACACCAGCCGGAGAACGTCGTCGGGCCGGCCGGGTTCCCGGGCGGCGTCCTCGCGGGCGGCGTCCCCGGAGGCCCGCTCGGCCCGCTGCGCGCGGCGGAGGTGGTCGACCGCGCGGCGCTTGGCGACCGTGGTGAGCCAGGCGCCGGGGTTCTCCGGCGGGCCGGCCGCGCCCCACTGTTCGAGCGCGGCGACCAGCGCGTCCTGGGCGAGTTCCTCGGCCAGGCCCACGTCGCCGACCATCCGGGTCAGCGTGGCGATGATCTTCGCGGACTCCCGGCGCCACGCGGCGTCGAGAGTCCCGCGAAGGTCGGTCACGGACCGAAGACCTGGTGCATCAGGCTCGTACCGTCACCGATGACGCGGCGGAACCGGTGGGCGAGCTCGAGGGCCTCCTCCTCCGACCGCACCTCGATCAGCGCGAAGCCACCCACCGCCTCCTTCGCCTCGGTGAACGGGCCGTCGGTGACCGTGACCTCGCCGCCGGACGACGCGATCCGCCGCCCGGCCGGGTCGAGGCCGCCGGTGGCGAGCAGGACACCGGAGGCGGTGAGCTCCTCGACGAACGCCGCCATGTCGGCGAACAGCTGGGCGTCGGGCTCGCGGCCGTCGTTCTTGGTGAGCATCAGGTAACGCATGGCATCTCCTCGGAGTCGATCGGGTTCTGCCCACTCGTCGCTCAGCCTAAGTGACAGGGAATCGCCTCGTTCCCTGTCACGTGGGCCGGACGACGTCTCAGCGGAACCGACATCGAGAGAGGCCGTCATGACCACGATCACCGCCGCCCGCACCAAGCCCCGCACCACGCCCCGCGCCCGCCTCGCCGCCGCGGCCGTCGCCGGCCCGCTCTGGACCGTCGTGTCGCTGGGGCAGGCGTTCACCCGCGAGGGCTACGACATCACCCGGGAACCGCTGAGCGTCCTGAGCAACGGCGCGCTGGGCTGGGTGCAGATCCTGAACTTCGTCGTCGCCGGCGTGCTGCTGCTGATCGGGGCGGCCGGGTTCCGGGCGGCGCTGCCCGGCGTCTGGGTGGCGCGGCTGGTCGCGCTGGCCGGGGCCGGGATGATCGGGGCCGGGATCTTCGTGATGGATCCGGTCGGGGCGCCGCTGTCCGGGTCGAGCTACGGCCACATGCTGGCCGGTACGACGACGTTCACCGCGCTGATCGCGGCCTGCTACGTGCTCGCGCGTCACTACCGCTCGGGCCGGGACACCGCGGCGTCGCTGATCGCCGGTACCGCGCTGCTGGTCGGCGACGGGTGGGCGATGAGCGGCGCGCCCGGAGGTTCGCTCGCGCTGGCCGTCGGGGCGATCACCGCGCTGCTGTGGGTCTCGCTGGCGGCCGCGCGGCTGCGCTGACTCCATCCAGAACGGGCCGTTCACGCGAACGGCCCGTCCGGCGACGGTGCCGGGGCGACGATGGCCCGATGACTCGTATCGAGACCACGCGCCGGATCGCCGCCCCGGCGGATCGGATCTTCGCGTTGATCAGCGACCCGCACGGACACGTGGCCATCGACGGCTCCGGGATGCTGCTGGCCGCGCCGGACGCGCGGCCGATCGGCGCGGTCGGCGACACGTTCGTCATGAACATGGACCGCGAGCCGCTCGGCGACCTCCCGATGGGGAAGTACACGGTGAAGAACACCGTCGTCCGGTTCACGCCCGGCGTCGAGGTGGCCTGGCAGCCCGGCGCGGTCGACCGGTCGCCGATCGGGCACACCTACGGCTACCGGCTCGCCGCTCTGGACGGCGGCGCGACCGAGGTGACGTCGTACTGCGACTGGAGCGGAGCCCACCCCAAGCTGCTGGCCGCGCTGACCTGGCCGATCGTTCCGCTCAGCGCGCTGGAGAAGTCGCTGGAGAACCTGCGCAGGCTCGCCGAGGACCGGTCAGGCGCGTAGCGGGCGGCCGTCGCCGTCGGTGGGGGAGCCGGCGAGCAGCATGATGCCGTCGATCACGAACCAGAGCCACCCGGCCGCGTAGACGACGAAGAACAGCAGCGGCAGCACCAGGAACGAGCCGCAGATCGCGAGCCAGAACGACCCCCAGCCGAGCACGGTGGTGACGAGCTGGACCGTGCCCATCACCGAGTGCCCGGCGTAGAGGCGGCCGATGCCGCCGAGGCCGAGGAAGAAGCCGGGCAGGAGCTGCAGGAGCCCCGCGGCCAGCTTGCTCTTGTCGGAGAACGGCCGGCCGGACCTCGGGTCGATGCCGAAGGCCGCCCCGGTGTAGGTGGGCGGGTGGGGAACCGGGTAGGCGGGCTGCTGCCCGTACGGCTGCATCCCGTACGCCGGCTGGGCCGAGTAGGGCTGGGCCGAGTAGGGCTGCGCCGAGTACGGCTCGGGGTGGGTCGGATCCGCGTACGGTGCCCCCGCGTACGGTGCGCCACCGGTGTACGGCGTCCCCGAGTACGGCACCCCCGAGGGCGGCGGCTGGATCCCGTACTGCTGTCCCGACGAGGGAGGAGCCGACGCCGGGTCGGTCGGGTACCACGGATCGTGGTTCGACCGGTCAGCGGGACCCGGGAGCGGCAAAGTCATACCCGGCACGGTATCGCCCGGTCGCATCCCGGGTCACTCGCCGTAGTGGTCGTCCCCGGCGGCCCGAACGCGTGAGGCCGGACCACTCGACTCCGCCCCGCACCGACCGATGACACGGTAGTGAGACGCGTGTGGTGGGCCGGACCGCGTCCATCGGTGATCGCGTCCGGACCGGCGATGGCCCGGCTGGCCTCGGTCTGTTACCTGACCGGTGGGCTGGTCGGTTTCCTGACCGCGTGGCTCGTCCCGGCCTGGAGCGATCGGACCGCCGCGCTCATCGTCTCGACGGTGGCGCTGCTGGCCGGCGTCGCGACCGCGCTGTTCGGCGCCCGGCTCTCGGTACGCGTGTTCTACGTCCTGGTGTTCCTGACGCTCGGCCTGCTCGCGGTGCAGATGTCGATGCAGCGGGGCCACGCGGAGGCCGTCGCCGCCGCGCTGCTGCTGCCGCTCGTCTCGATGTTCGTGCACGCGTTCTACGACAACCGGTCGTGTCTGGTCGTCGACGCGGCGGTGCTGGTGCTGCTCGTCGTGGCCGGGGTGGCCTGGCACGCGCTGCCGGTGGCGATCGTCGGGACGCTGGTCTGCGTCAACGCGGTCGTCGCCGCGGTCACCGGCTGGCTGGTGCAGACCGCGGCCGAGGCGGAGACCGATCTGCGCACCGGGCTGCCGAACCGGCGCGGGCTCAACCGCGTGCTGCGCTCCGCGCTCGCCGCCGACCCGGACGGCGGTCCGCTGACGCTGGCGCTGCTCGACGTCGGGACGCTGGGCGCCGCGGCCGACGAGGGGGCGTTGCGCGCGCTAGCCGAGTCCTGGCGCGCCGTGGCCGCCCCGCCGACCGTGCTCGCGCGCTACGGCGACACGTCGTTCGCCGTGCTCGTGCGCGGCGGCGCCCCGGTGGTCACCGACCTGCTGGAGCGGCTCCGGGCCGTCTCCGGAGGATGCCCGGCCGGTACCGCCCACCGGGAGCGCGGCGACGATCTCGCCGCGCTCGTGGACCGGGCCGAGGGTGCGCTGTCCGAGGCCCGCCGGGCCGGCGGCGCCGCGACCGTGCACCACGACGACACCTCGGGGCTGGCCGCGACGTTCGAGGCCGCGCTGGCCGCGGGCGAGTTCAGCGTGGCCTACCAGCCGATCGTCGCCGCGGCCGGCGGTCACGTCACCGGCGCGGAGGCGCTCGTCCGCTGGTCGTCCCCGGCGTGCGGCCCGGTGGCCCCGGACGACTTCATCCCCGACGCCGAGCGCTGCGGGTTCATCCGGACGCTCGATCGCTGGGTGCTGCGCACGGCCTGCCGCACGGCCGCGTCCTGGCCGACCGGCGTGCCGTCGAAGATCACCGTGAACGTGTCGGGCCGGGAACTCGACCAGCCCGGCTACTACGACGACGTCGTCGCGGCGCTGGCCGAGTCCGGGCTGGCCGCCGGGCGCCTGGTCCTGGAGGTCACCGAGAGCACGCTGGACGCCGACGCGGCGGCCGCCCTCGACGTCCTGCGCCGGTTGCGCACCCTCGGGATCCGGATCGCGATCGACGACTTCGGCACCGGCTACTCGTCGCTCAGCCGCCTGCATCGCCTGCCCGCCGACGTCCTCAAGATCGACCGGTCGTTCGTGGCCGAGCTCGGCGCCGAGGAGCAGGAGGCCCCGATCGTCGCCGCGATCATCGCGCTGGCGCGGACGTTGGGTCTGCGGACGGTGGCCGAGGGCGTCGAGGACCGGCACCAGGCGGAGCTGCTGCGCCGCTTCGGCTGCGACGAGTTCCAGGGCTGGCTCTACGGGCGCGCCGGTGAGCCGGAGCGGATCGCGGCCGCGCTGGACCGCGGCGCCGGGTACCCGGTCCTGGTCGGTGACCGGTGAGCGGCGAACCGACGGACCTCCGCTCCGACCGGGTCTTCCGGCGCGCGCTGGGGATCGGCGTCGGCTGGCTCGTCGTCTACGCCGGTTTCACCGCGGCCGGTCAGCAGCGGCCGGAGCTCGCGAAATTCACCGCGAACGTGCTCTACCTGGTGCCGATCGCCGCGGCCACGGTGACCGGGGTCCTGGCGGCGTGGCGGCGCAGAAGGGGCAACCGCACCGGCCGGGCCTGGACGGTGTTCGCGACCTCGGCGGCGTTCTGGCTGACCGGGGAGGTGATCTGGACCTACTCCGCCTACACCGCGCCGGACGACGACCCGGCCGCTCTCGCCGACGTGTTCTACCTGGTGAACGGCTTGCTCGTCCCGGTGGGATTCGCGGTGGTGTTCGGCCGTCGGCAGCGCCGCTCCGAGCAGGCGCGCCGCGCGTCGCTCGACGTGCTGCTGGTGACGCTCGGCCTGGCGACGCTGGGCTGGCAGACGCTGGTGCTGCCCCAGCTCGCCGACGCCCCGGCCGGCCTGACCGGGTTCATCACGATCGCCTACCCGCTGACCGACGTCGTGATCCTGGTCTGCCTGGTGTCGCTCGGCCTCTCCGGCTACGAGCGGCTGCCCGCGTCGCTCCGGCTGGTGGGCTGGGCCTACCTCGTCACGGTCGTCGACGACGTCGTCTACTCCTATCAGACGATCGACGGCTCCTACGGCGACGCGAGCTGGGTCAACGCCGGGTACGAGCTGTCGGCGGTGACGCTCGCGCTGGCCGGGCTGGCCGCGGCCCGGCGGGCGGAGGAGGATCCGCGCCCGGTGGTGCTCGGCCGGGACGTGACGATCGTGCCGCTGCTCGTCGCGGCCGCCGCGGCCTGGGCCGTGGTCGCGATCCAGATCGTCGGGGCGGGCATCCCGTTCCTGCCGGTCGTGGTCGCGGCGGTGATCGTCGCCGGGTTGCTGCACCGCCAGCTCGTGGTCACCAACGACCGCACCCGGCTGGCCCGGGAGCTGCGTGACGCGCTCGCCGAGCAGGCCCGGCTGGCGGTCACGGATCCGCTCACCGGGTTGCACAACCGGCGCTACCTGCAGGACGCCCTGAACCGCGAGGTGGCCCGGTCGCGCCGGGCCGGTGCGCCGCTCAGCCTCGTCGTGCTCGACCTCGACCACTTCAAACGGATCAACGACACGTTCGGCCACGACGCCGGGGACGCGGCGCTCGTGCAGACCGCCGAGCGGCTGCGTACCGTGGCCCGGTCCGGGGACGTCATCGCCCGCCACGGCGGCGAGGAGTTCGCCTGGCTGCTGCCGGACACGACGATCACCGGCGCCGCCGAGCTGGCCGAACGGCTGCGGTCCGCGCTGGCCGGTGCGCCGATCGACCTCCCCGAGACCGGCCCGCTCGAGGTGAGCGGGTCGCTCGGTGTCGCGGCGCTGCGTGCGGGCGACCACGGCCAGGCGCTGTACCGGGAGGCCGACCGCGCGCTCTACCGGGCCAAGGACGGCGGACGCAACCGGGTCGCGGTCGCGTCGCCGGCCGAGCCGATGACGGTGTGAGGGCTCAGTGCGCCGAGCCGCCGGTCGCGAGCTTCATCAGGTCCGAGTCCAGGTCGATGGTGAGCTCCGCGCCGCCGGCGCTGCCGAACTCGTGCTGGTAGTTGTGCCAGGACTCGTCGCGGATCGCGGCGGCGAAGCCGCTCTCCATCAGCACGACGAGCTCGAGCGCCGCGCGGTCGATCCGCTTGTTCAGCGCCGGGTCGTTCCAGTCCTCGGTCGAGGCGAACAGGGCCGTGGGCACCGGCACCGTGCGCAGGTAGGCGAAGAGCGAGCGCAGCTGGTCGTCGACGACGAGCGCGTGCCGGGCCGTGCCCGCGGTCGCGGCCAGCACGACCGGCTTCGCGATCAGCAGGTCGTTGTCGAGCACCTGGAAGAACGAGGTGAACAGGCCGCTCGCGCCGGCCTTGTAGACCGGGGTGCTGGCCACGACGCCGTCGGCCTCGGCCAGCGCGGCGATCGCCGCCCGCAGTTTCGGGCCGGTCAGCCCGGAGATCATCGCGGTCGTGATCTCGGTCGCGAGCTGGCGCAGGTCGACGACCGTGACCGTCACCGAGGAGCCTCGGCCGGCCGCGATCGTGGTGGCCCGCGACGCGGTGCGGTCGGCGAGCAGCCGGGTCGACGACGGGTCGCTGGTACCGGCCGTCACGACGACGAGCGAGAACGTGGTCATGCGAGTTTCCTGCCGATCGCTTCGAGGTGGTGCAGTTCGTCTTCGGTGAGCCGGTCACGCAGCGCGCGGGCGACGCCGCGCGCGTGCCGCCGGCCGATCCGGTACTGGAGCTCCCGGCCGGCCGCGGTGAGCGCGAGGCGGACGCCGCGGCCGTCGGCCGGGTCCGGGCACCGCTCCACGAGCCCCTTCCCGACCAGCCGGTCGACCAGCCGGGACAGCGCCGGCTGGCTGAGCAGCACGTGGTGCGACAGCTCGCCGATGCGCTGCGGCTCCGGGCACTTCGAGAGCGTGTAGAGCACGTCGTACTCACGCATCGCGAGGCCCTCCCAGACGTCCTCGGCCGCGAACTGTTTCATCAGCCGCGCGTGTGCGCCGAGGAGGGCTTCCCACGCTCCGTTCGCGGTCATCAGCTCGCGAGCGCCGAGTCCTGGTAGGGCGAGCCACCGGTGACGTTGTCGCCGCGGTTCGCGTTCGGGCGCGGCTGGCGGGCCGGTCCGTCGCCGTACTTGGCCTTGACCAGGCCCGCGTGCGTGGGGGCCTCGGCGACGCCCGGCGCGCGCCGCGCGGCCAGCTCCTTGCGCAGCACCGGCACGACCTCGCCGCCGAGCAGCTCGAGCTGGTCGAGCACGGTCTTGAGCGGCAGGCCGGCGTGGTCGACGAGGAACAGCTGACGCTGGTAGTCACCGAAGTGCTCGCGGAAGGTCAGCGTCTTGTCGATGACCTCCTGGGGGCTGCCGACGGTCAGCGGCGTCTGCTCCGCGAAGTCCTCCATCCGCGGCCCGTTGCCGTAGACCGGGGCCTCGTTGAAGTACGGGCGGAACTCCTTGACCGCCTGCTGCGACCGCTTCGCGATGTACGCCTGACCCCCGAGGCCGACGATGGCCTGCTCCTCGGTGCCGTGGCCGTAGTGCGCGTAGCGCTGGCGGTAGAACTTGATCAGCCGCATGTAGTGCTCCTTCGGCCAGAAGATGTGGTTGGCGAAGAAGCCGTCGCCGTAGTAGGCCGCCTGCTCGGCGATCTCCGGGCTGCGGATCGAGCCGTGCCAGACGAACGGCGGCACGTCGTCGAGGGGCCGCGGCGTGGACGTGAAGCCCGAGAGCGGCGTGCGGAACTTGCCCTCCCAGTCGACGACGTCCTCGCGCCACAGCCGGTGGAGCAGGTTGTAGTTCTCCAGGCCCAGCGGCAGGCTCTGGCGGATGTCCTGGCCGAACCAGGGGTACACCGGCGCGGTGTTGCCGCGGCCGAGCATCAGGTCCATCCGGCCCTTGGACAGGTGCTGCAGCATCGCGTACTCCTCCGCGATGCGCACCGGGTCGTTGGTCGTGATCAGCGTCGTCGACGTCGTGACGATCAGCTTCTCGGTGAGCGCCGCGATGTGCGCGAGCAACGTCGACGGCGCGGACGAGAAGAACGGCGGGTTGTGGTGCTCGCCGATCGCGAACACGTCGAGCCCCACCTCTTCGGTCTTCTTGGCGATCTGCACGACCGCGTCGATCCGCTCGGCCTCGCTCGGCGTCTCGCCCGAGACCGGGTCGCGAGTGATGTCGCTGACCGAGAACACCCCGAACTGCATGGCCGTCTCACTCTCAGTAAAGGTTCATGCGTTTGCATGCATCACAACGGCAGGCCCCCCGCGACTATTCCGAGATGCCTGAGACCTGGGTCTCAGTACGCGAGTAACGCACTGAGCAGCGAATACACCGCTCCGGACGCCAGTGCGACCCCGGTCGGGGCTCCGGTGACCGCGCTCGGCGCCAGGTCGCGGGACCGGGCGATCGGCACCGCCGCGAGCGACGCCGCCGTGATCAGCACCCCGACCACACCGATGACCGCGTAGTCGAACACACCGGCCACGGGGAACAGGTGGACGCCCACCACGAACGCGACCCACACCGGGATCCACCGGGACCGGCCGGTCAGGGCCAGGGCGACGGCGCCGATCGCCGCCGCGCCGAACTCGATCCCGACGACGATGCCGAACGTGCGGCCGCCGTCGGCGCCGAGCGCGGTGCCGTCGTCCCAGTGGGTGAGCGCGGTGGCCAGCCCGCCGGCCGAGGCCAGGCCACCGACGATCGAGCCCGCGACCAGGTACGGCTTCCAGCCTTTCGGCGGCGCTTCCTGGGCCCAGCCGAACCAGCCCATCGCGAAGAATCCGAAGATGGCCGCGGTCATGGCCGCGTCCCGCAAATACTCGGCGTTCATGCTGCTCTCCCCGTGTTTCGGCGCCCGAGCGCCGGGCTCGGACCGTAGCAGGGGTTTTACCGGCCGCCGCTTGCGGATACCTGAGGACCGAGGGCCGGAAAGGCACGGCGAGCCGACGCGGGGAGAACGACGTGAGCACGAATCTCGTAATTCTGATGGTGCTGCTGGTCGGCTACGCGGTGTTCCAGTTCGGTCGCTCGCTCCGCGACGAGACCGTCGTTCCGCATTGGACGACGGCCGCGGCGATCGGTACGGCGGTGCTGCTGCTCGAGGGGCATGCGCTCACGGTCCTGCTGAACGGCTCGGTGGGCTGGACCTATCAGCTGCTGGGCATCGCCGGCTTCGCGCTGATCGGCCCGGCGACGATCGCCTGGGCGATCGTCGGCGGCCTGTGGTTGCGTCACAAGGCCCACCGCGTGCACCGCCCGCGGCACGCGGCCACCGGCGTGCGCACGGTCACCAACTAACGGATGTCCTGCCGGCCGAGGTCGAGCCACCCGTTCGGCCGGGCGGTACGCACGACCACCACCCAGACGAGCCCGGTCCCCAGCGCCGCGCTCAGATAGGCGAGCGGGAACCAGCCGGGAACGACGTCGCCGAACGCGCCGAGCGCCTCCGGGAGCCGGAAGCAGCCGAACACGAACACGCAGGCGGTGACGATCGCGCCGACGCTCGCCGCGGTCACCTGCCCCTCCCAGCCGAAGAACCCCGACTCGACGTCGTCGCGGCGCAGGAACCAGGCCGCGGCGGCCAGCGACGCCACGCACAGCACCGCGAGCACGCCGAGCCCGCCGGTCACCGCGAGCGCGAGGCCGACGCCCCGGTCGTCGGTGAGAATCGCGACCATCGCCGCCACGGTGCTCAGCGTGAGGCCGGTGACCTTCGCCGGGAGCGTCGGCGTGCTGGTGCCCCGGGCCGCGAAGCTCCGCGGCAACACGCCCTCGGCGCCGAGCGCGGAGAGCTGCCGGGAGAGACCGGAGTGCAGCGCCGCCATCGAGGACACGATGCCCAGGAACAGCGCGGTGAGCAGCAGCTCGGCGGTCCGCTCCAGGTGCTCGGGCGCGACCAGCCCGCCGACGACCGCGAGCACGAACGACCCGGTGTCGCTCAGCCCCTTCGTGTCGGCCGCGCTGAGTCGGGCCAGGAGGACCGCCTGCTCGGCACCGGTGGCCGTGCTCAGCGCCCAGCCGCTGAAGACCAGCACGAGGGTGGTGAGCGTGTACCCCAGGAGCGTGGCGATCGGCACCGTGCGTTCGGGCCGGACGACGTCACGCGAGTACGTGCCGCCGGTCTCCGAGCCGATGTACGACGTCATCGACAGGCAGAGCGCGAGCCCGAACGAGCCGGTCAGCAGCCAGCCCGGATCCAGGCTCGCGGTCGTCACCGCCCCGCCCGCCGGTTCGCGCAGCGCGGCGACGTCGAGCCAGCCGATCGCCGCGAGCTGCACGACGGCCAGCCCCGAGAGCACCCGCAGCATGATCCGCAGCGGCAGCGCGGCGAGCCCGGCGGCCAGCACGGCCCCGGCGATCGCGCCGGCCACCAGTGGCGGCTCCCAGCCGAACAGCAGCGTGCCGAGCTGGGAGAAGCTCTGTCCGGAGTAGATGAGCACGACCGCGGTGACCGACACGTACGAGGCGATCAGCACCGCCGACGCGACGAGTGCCGGCGTGCGGCCCAGCCCGTGGGCGATGAACGCGTAGACGCCGCCGCGGTGGTGGATCCGGCGGGCCATACCGCCGTACCCGAGCGCGACGATCAGCATCAGCAGTCCGGCGATGAGGAACACCAGCGGGGTCGCGACGACGCCGCCGATCTGGTAGCTGCCGGAGACCGTGCTCCAGACCAGCAGCAGCGGCGCGTGGGTCATGACCAGCAGCAGGGTCAGGTGGCGTATCCCGAGCGGCGGCCGGGGTCTGGAGCGGCGGGCGGGAGCGCTGACGGACGTGTCCGTGGACATGATGTTCCCTCGTCGTCGTCGACCGGCGTGAACCCGGGTTAACTTACGGCAGCTCGAGGGGGAGCACGGGGGAAATCGGTCAGCCGGCCAGCGCGGCGGCGAGCAGACGCGGCCAGACCCGCGCGGCCAGCTCCTCCGGGGTGCCCGGGGCGTCGCCGCGCAGCCAGCCGACCGCCGTGCCGACGATCGCACCGGCGATCAGCGCGTGCAGCGGATCGCCGGGCGGCGACTCGGTGACGCGGGCCGACGACCGCGCCGCGAACCGCAGGTTGACCGTGGTCGCGACGCGCAGCCGGTCGAGCAGGTGGCTCAGCACCCGGGCGCTGCCGTCCGGCCCCAGCAGCGACCGGTACAGCTCGGCGTGCGTCCCGAAGTGGGTGTAGACCGGCACCAGCGGGTTGTCGGCCGGTTCGGCCTCGTCGACCAGGCCCGGGTCGGCCAGCGGCAGCCCGGCCACCAGTTCGTCGAACAGATCGGTGCAGGCGGAGGCCGCGAGGTCGTGCACGTCGACGTAGTGCTCGTAGAAGGTCGACCGGCTGACCCGTGCGTGCTTGGTGATGTCGGAGACCGAGATCTGCGCGAGGTCCTCGGTCCGGACGAGCTCGAGCAGCGCGTGCTCCAAGGCGCGCCGTGAACGGCGCGCCCGCGGATCCTTGGCCGGCGCCCCCATACCGCGATCGTAGGAGATCGCTCGCCGTCAGCCGGAGCGCACACGCATCGGGAGCGTCTCCCAGCCGCGGACGGTGGAGGTCGACGACAGTGTCGCGGACGCGAGGTCGACGTCCCAGTGGGGGAAGCGCTTCAGCAGTTCCTCCAGCGCCACCCGGCCTTCCAGGCGGGCCAGCGTGTGGCCGAGGCAGAAGTGGATGCCGCCGCCGAACGCCAGGTGCGGGACGCCGCGGCGGTGGACGTCGAACGCGTCCGGGTTCTCGAAGCGCTCCTCGTCGCGGTTGGCCGACGCGAGGATCGCCATCATGACGCTGCCGGCCGGGATCTCGACGCCGCGCACGGCGTGCGCACGCGTGACGTAACGGCACATGAAGTGCCCCGGCGCCTCCATCCGCAGCACCTCCTCGATCGCGCCGGGGATCAGCGCGGGGTCGGCGACCAGCTCCGCGCGTTGATCGGGGTGCTCGGCCAGCAGCTTCGCCGTCCAGCCGATCAGCCGGCCGGTGGTCTCGTTGCCCGCGCCGGCCAGCACGGTCACGTACAGCACGACCTCCTGGCGGGTGAGCGTGCGCACCGTGCCGGACTCGTCGGTGAACTCGGCCCGGAGCAGCTGGCTGATGATGTCGTCGGAGAGGTTCGCCGCGCGCCAGTCCACGTAGGAGGCGAACGCCTCGCCGTCGAGAAGCGTCTGATCGGCGCTCATCGGTGCGCCGGCCTCGGTGCGCAGCGAGTCGTCGACCGCGTCGCGGACAGCCTCCTGTGCGGACTCGGGGATGCCGAGCAGCATGCCGATCGCCCGCATCGGCACCTGGGCACCGAGCTCGGCGATGACGTCGAACTCGGCCCGGCCGACGAGGGGGTCGAGCGAGCGCGCGCAGAACTCCCGGATCCGCGGCTCCAGCGCCATGACGTGCTTCGGCGTGAACACGCGCGAGAGCAGCCGCCGGTGCAGCGGGTGCACCGGCGGGTCCTCGAAGATCAGCACGCCGGAGGGCACCTCGAGGTCGGCCTGGATCAGCTCGAGGATGTCACCCTTGGCGCTGCTGTAGGTCTCGTGGTCCTGCAGGACGGCGGCCACGTCGGCGAACCGGCTGACCGCGTAGAACCCGAGTTCCTCGTTGCGGTAGAGCGGCGCCTCGTTCCGTAACCGCTGGTAGACGGGGTAGGGGTCGGCCACCGTGTGCTCGTCGTATGGGCTGAAGTGCACGGACGACATCGCAGTCTCCTGACTTCTCCGACACTTGTCGGAGAAGTTACACGATCGGCGAGCGGCCGCGGAGGTGTTCGAAGATCAGGTTCGTCTCGGTCATCGCGACGTCGCGGGAGGCGCTCAGGTTCTCGACCACGAAGTCACGCAGGTCGTCGGCGGACTCGGCCGCCAGGTGCACCTGGAAGTCGTTCGCCCCGGCCAGGAAGAACACGTTGAGGACGCCGGGCAGGGCGGCGATACCCGCGCCGAACTGCCGGATCCGGGTACGGGCGTGCGCGGCCAGGCGCACGGAGATGATCGCCTGCAGCGGGCGGCCCAGCGCCGCGGGCGACAGATCGGCGTGGAAGCCGAGGATCGCGCCGGCCTCCTGGAGCCGGCGGACCCGCATCAGGCAGGTGGACGGCGCGACGCCCACCTGGGCGGCGAGCGTGCTGTTGGGAAGGCGGGCGTCGTCGGCGAGCGCACGCAGGATCTGCCGGTCGACGTCGTCGAACTCGGGTCGAAGGTTGTTCATGTGCTGGCCTCTCGGTCGGGCTCCCTCCGAATGATCGGACAGAATCCGGGCCTGCGCCGAATAATCTTTCGTGCTTACCCGCCGTCGCCGAAGTAGTTGACACCATTTTCCTACTTCCCCGGCGAACCAGGAGTCTTCTCATGCGGGTCGCAGTCCCGAGCGAGGTCAAGAACCACGAGTACCGGGTCGCACTCACCCCGGCCGGCGCGCAGGAGCTCGTGCGCCGCGGTCACACGGTGTTCGTCCAGCGCGGCGCGGGCGCCGGGTCGGCGCTCCCCGACGAGGACTACCTGGCCGCCGGAGCCAAGATCGTCGACACCGCCGACGACGCCTGGGCCGCCGGCGACCTCGTGCTCAAGGTCAAGGAGCCGATCGAGTCCGAGTACGCGCGGATGCGTGAGGGACAGGTGCTCTTCACCTACCTGCACCTCGCCGCGTCCCGCCCGTGCACCGACGCGCTGCTCGAGCGCGGGGCCACGTCGATCGCGTACGAGACCGTGCAGCTGGACTCGGGCGCGCTGCCGCTGCTGGCCCCGATGAGCGAGGTCGCCGGTCGGCTCGCCCCGCAGGCCGGTGCCTACCACCTGATGCGTGCCGGTGGCGGCCGCGGCGTGCTGCTGGGCGGCGTGCCCGGCGTCGCGCCGGCGAAGGTCGTCATCCTGGGCGCCGGGGTGTCCGGGATGAACGCCGCGGCGATCGCGGTGGGCATGGGCGCCTCGGTGACGCTGCTCGACCTGGACATCGAGAAGCTGCGTGCCGCCGACCGGCTCTACGCCGGGCGGCTGACCACCGTCGTGTCGAACTCGTACGAGATCGAGCGCGCCGTGCTCGACGCCGACCTGGTGATCGGCGCCGTGCTGGTGGCCGGGGCGAAGGCGCCCAAGCTGGTCTCCAACGAGCTGGTCTCGCGGGCCAAGCCCGGTTCGGTGTTCGTCGACATCGCGATCGACCAGGGCGGCTGCTTCGAGGACTCGCGTCCGACCACGCACGCCGAGCCGACGTACGCGGTGCACGACTCGGTGTTCTACTGCGTCGCGAACATGCCCGGCGCGGTGCCGGCGACCTCCACCCACGCGCTGGCGAACGTGACGCTGCCCTACGCGCTGGCGCTGGCCGACCAGGGCTGGCGCGACGCGCTGCGCGCCGACGCCGCCCTCGCCCGCGGCCTCACCACGCACGCCGGTCAGCTGACGTCCGCGCCGGTCGCCGCCGCCCACACCCTGCCGTCGGTCTCCCCGGAGTCGGTCCTCGCCTGAGCGCGTCCGCGGCCATCGGGGGGAAATCGGTGGCCGCTCCATCGGGGCGCGGCATCCGGGAGCCGCTCCCCGGCGAAGCCCCGGTCCGCAGTCGCGGACCGGGGCTCGCTCATGCGTCGGGTCGTTTTCGAATTCGCAGCAGTATGAATCCGCACGGTTCCGCTGATCACCATCGGGTGCGCCACAACGGTGTGTCGATGAGGGAGCTGATCGTGTGTCGGAGCGTTCCGGCGGATCCATCGGCCGGCGGATCGTCCGCACGCTCGCGTTACCGATCGCCGCGGTCGTCGCCCTGCTCGCCGTCGTCGCGGTCGCCCAGGTCGGAGACGTCCGGTCGGCGGCGGCGACCTCCCGGGCGGTCACGCTCGGCCTCGCCGTCCAGGACCTCGTCCAGGAGCTGCAGACCGAGCGCGGCGTCACGGCCGGTTTCCTCGGCGGCAACGCGGGCTTCCGCGCCGAACTGACCCCGGTCCGAAGACGCGTCGACGCCCGGCGCGCCGAGGTCACCGCCCTGACCGGCGGCGGCGACCGTTCGCTCGCCCGCGCGTTACGCGCCCTCGACGGTCTGGCCGGGATCCGCGCGGGTGCCGACTCCGGATCCGCCCCCCGCGCCCCCGCGTTCGCGTTCTACACCGCGCGGATCGCCGCGTTGACCACCGTCGACATCGGGTTCGAGGGGGCGTCCGACGCGACGCTGCGCCGCGAGGTGGCCGCGCTGCAGGCGCTGACCGAGCTCACCGAGGCCACCGCCCAGGCCCGCGCGATCCTCAACGGGGTGTTCTCGGCCGGCGGGTTCCGCGGCGGCGAGTTCCTGCAGTTCGTCACGGCCCGCTCGACCGCCGACGCCGCCGCCGGCGCGTTCGCCCGGCACGCCGGCCCCGCCGCCCGCGACGGGCTGCGCTACCTGTTCGACACCGGCGCCGCCCGCGAGGCCGTGCACTTCCAGGCCCTGGCGCTCGGCGCCGGCGACGGCCGCTACCTGCAGGTGAACCCGCAGTCCTGGTGGTCGGCGCTGACCACGGTGCTCGACGACCTGCGTCAGCTGCGTCAGCACGTCGGATCGGTGATCCAGGCCCGGGCCGACACGCTGCGCGACTCGACCGTGGCGCGGATGGCCGGCCTGCTCGGTGCAGCGCTGCTGGCGCTGCTCGGGTCGGTGTACCTGGCGGTGCGTGCGTCGCGGTCGATCGCCCGCCCGCTGGCCGCGCTGGCCGGCGAGGCCGACCGGCTGGCCACGACCCGGCTCCCGGCCGCGGTCCGCCGGGCCGCGGCCGGACAGGACACGACACCACCGTCGGTCGGTGTACCGGCCGAGGCCACCGACGAGGTGCACCGGGTCGCGGCCGCGTTCGACCGGGTGCAGGCCACCGCGCACGCGCTCGCGGTCGAGCAGGCCCGGCTGCGCCGCAGCAGCGCGGAGTCGCTGGCGAACCTCGGGCGCCGCAACCAGAACCTGCTGCGCAGGCAGCTCGGGTTCATCAGCCGGCTCGAACGGGAGGAGTCGGACCCGGCGGGGCTGGCGAACCTGTTCGAGCTCGACCACCTCGCGACCCGGATGCGGCGTAACGCGGAGAGCCTGCTGGTGCTGGTGGGGGCGGCGAGCCCGCGCCAGTGGTCGGACCCGCTGCCGGTGACCGACGTCATCCGGGCCGCGGTGAGCGAGGTGGAGGAGTACCGGCGGGTGGTGCTGCGCCGGGTCGACGACGTGCTGGTGTCCGGGGCGGTGGTGAGCGGTGTCGCCCACGCGCTGGCCGAGCTGATCGAGAACGGCTTGTCGTTCTCGCCGCCCGACGTCGAGGTGGAGATCCACGGGCGGCGGTTGCCCGACGGGTACCTGATCGCGGTGTTCGACCAGGGGGTCGGGCTCGGGGCGGCCGAGCTGGAGCGGGCGAACGAGCGGCTGCGTGGCGACGGGGACTTCATCACCGCGCCGGCGCGGTTCCTCGGGCACTACGTGGTGGGGCGGCTCGCGGTGGAGCTGGGGTTCTCCGTGCAGCTGGCGGCGTCGCCGGTGACCGGGGTGACGGCCCGGGTGATGTTGCCGGCGAGCGTGCTGGCCGAGGCCCCGGCCGTGCCGGTGGTCCTGCACCGCTACGCGCTCCCGGTCGAGGGGGCGCCGCCGGCCCCCGCGCTCGCCGGGGGCCCGCCCTCACGGGCGGAACGGCTCGCGCGCGCGGCGACCGCCGAGGCGGTCGTCCGGGCCCGCGGCCGGGGCCACTCCGACGCCGCCGCGGCCCTCGACGGACCACACCTCCCGGCCGCCGCCGTGCCCGGCGCGAGCGAGGACTTCGCGCCGGTCGGAGCCGAGGTCGCGGCGGTGCCGGGGCAGCGGGACGGGGGCGTGGCGCTGTACGCCGTCGACGGCGACGGCGAGCGCACCCGCAACGGGCTGCGCAAGCGGACCCCGCGGGCCCGCACACCGGTCGCGCCGGCCGCACCGGTGGGGGAGCGGCCCGCGCTCCTCGAGGAGTCGCCCGGCGCCCTGCGGGCCCGCCTCTCCGCCTTCCGTGACGGCGTCCACCGGGGAACCTCAAGGAGCGACAGTGAGCGTTGACACCTCCGCCGACCGGCACCGGTTCAACTGGCTGCTCGGCAACTTCGTCCACCAGACCGACGGTGTCCGCGACGCGGTGGCCGTCTCCTCGGACGGGCTGCTCGTCGCCGCCTCGGACGGCCTCACCCGCGCCGAGGCCGACCAGCTGGCGGCCATCGTCTCCAGCCTCGCGAGCATCGCCCGCAGCGCGTCGCGCCGCTACGACTTCGACGGACTCAAGCTGATCATGATCGAGATGCGGCGGGGCTTCCTGCTCGTCTCGGTCATCGCCGGCGGCAGCTGCCTCGGCGTCGTCGCCGGCGGCCAGAGCGACCTGGGCCTCGTCGGCTACGAGATCTCGCTGCTCGCCGACCGGTTCGGCGCCCTGCTCACCCCGGCGCTGATCGCGGAATCCCGCCAGAACTTACCGAGATGAACGCGGACGACGATCTGGTCCGCCCGTTCGTGCTCACCGGCGGCCGCACCCGGCCCCGCCAGGAGGGGCTGCGGATCGAGACCCAGCTGCACGCGACGCCGGCGGCGCTGGCCGCGCCGCTGCGGTTCGAGTCGCGCCGGATCGTCGAACTCTGCCAGGCCCCGAAGTCGCTGGCCGACCTGTCGGCGGCGCTCCGCGCGCCGCTCGCCGTCGTGCGGATCCTCGTCGCCGATCTGGTGGCCGACGGGCATCTGCTCGTCGACGAGCCGCTCACCGACGTGACTCCCGCCCTGATGAGGAGGATCAGAGATCGTGTTCGAGCGCTCTAGCGGGTCACCCGCACCACCGCTCGCCGTCAAGATCGTCGTCGGGGGCGGGTTCGGCGTCGGCAAGACGACGTTCGTCGGCGCGATCAGTGAGATCGAGCCGCTGATCACCGAGGCCGAGATGACCGACCGCTCGATCGGCGTCGACGACACGACCGGCGTCAGCGAGAAGACCACGACGACCGTCGCGCTGGACTTCGGCCGCATCACGCTCGACGAGGCGCTGCTGCTGTACCTGTTCGGCACCCCGGGCCAGGACCGCTTCTCGTTCCTCTGGGACGACCTGGCCGACGGGGCGCTGGGCGCGGTCGTGCTCGTCGACACCCGGCGGATCGAGGACTGCTTCGCGACGATCGACTTCGTCGAGGACCGCGGGCTGCCGTTCGTGGTCGGGGTCAATGTGTTCGAGCCGCTGACCCGGTTCGAGCTCGCGGAGGTGCGCGAAGCGCTGGGAGTGGAGGACGACGTGCGGCTGGTCGAGTGCGACGCGCGGCGACGCGAGTCGGTGAAGGGCGTCCTGGTGGCGCTCACCGAGGAAGTGCTGGCGCGACGGCTGGCGGGGGCGTCGTGGTGAGGGCGGTGGTGCTGTTCCTGGTGCTGGCCGTGGCGGGGTGCGGTGCGACCGCGGCGGTGTCGCCCCCGCCGGGCGCGGTGCCGCGGGCGCCGTGCCGCACGGTCTCGATCGCGGTGAATCCCTGGGTGGGCTACGCCGCGAACGTCGCGGTCGTGCGGTACCTGCTCGAGCACGAACTCGGGTGCACGGTGATCGAGCGGAAGCTCACCGAGGTGGCGTCCTGGGAGGGCATCGCCGCCGGCACGGTCGACGTCGTCCTGGAGAACTGGGGCCACGACGACCTCAAGAAGAAGTACATCGACGACCGGAAGGTCGCGGTCGAACTGGGGCTGACCGGCAACCAGGGGATCATCGGCTGGTACGTGCCGGCCTGGCTGGCCCGGGAACATCCCGGCATCACCGACTGGGTGAACCTGAACCGGTACGCCGGGCTCCTCAATGGTGTGTTCCTCGACGGCGACCCGTCGTTCGTCACCAACGACGCCGCACTGGTGCGGAACCTGAAGCTGAACCTCACCGTCACCTACGCCGGTAGCGAGGCGAAGCTGATCGACGCGTTCCGCGCCGCCGAGGCCGGCCGCACGCCGCTGATCGGCTACTTCTACGAGCCGCAGTGGTTGCTCTCCGAGGTCGACCTGGTGCGGGTGCGGCTGCCGCGCTACACACCGGGCTGCGACGCCGACCCGAAGACCGTCGCGTGCGACTACCAGCCCTACGACCTGGACAAGATCGGCCGGAAGGCGTTCGTCGACTCCGGATCGCCGGCGGCGTCGCTGATCAAGAACTTCACCTGGACCAACGCCGACCAGAACGCGGTCGCGCGTGACCTCACGGTCGGCCGGATGGCTCCGGACGCGGCCGCGAAGCGCTGGCTCGACGCCCATCCGGCGGTGTGGAAGCGATGGCTTATATAAGTCGATGCTGATACTCTGGGCGCCGTGCATGCGTTCGACGTCCTCGGCGACCCGGTGCGGCGCCGGATCCTGGAGCTGCTCGCCGACGGTGAGCAGCCCTCCGGCGCGATCACCGACGTCGTCCGGGGCGAGTTCGGAATTTCCCAGCCGGCCGTGTCCCAGCACCTGAAAGTGCTCCGGGAGAACGGGTTCGCGACCGTGCGCCCGGACGGCGCGCGCCGGCTCTACGCGGTCGACGCGACCGCGCTGCGTGCCGCCGACGACTGGCTGGGGCAGTTCCGGAGGTTCTGGCGACCGCATCTCGACGCGCTGGCCACCGAGGTGGCCCGCGGTAAACGACAGCGACGACAAGCGGAGTGATCCCGGATGCCTGACGAGAACGAGCAGATCGACGCCGTGACCCGCGGGTTGTCGAACCGCGAGGTGGACGGGCGGACGGCCAAGGTCGCGACGATCGACCAGGTCTACGCCACCGACATCGACGATCTGTGGGAGGCGGTCGCCACCGCCGAGCGGATCCCGCGCTGGTTCCTGCCGATCTCCGGCGAGCTGAAGCAGGGTGGTCACTACCAGCTGGAAGGGAACGCCGGCGGCACGATCACCGCGTGCGACAAACCGCACTCCTACGCGGCGACGTGGGAGTTCGGTGGCATGGTCAGCTGGATCACCGTGCGGCTCACGCCCGCGGGGGAGGGGCACACCCGGTTCGAGCTCGAGCACGTCGCGCACGTGGACGACGCGCTCTGGGAGCAGTTCGGGCCCGGCGCGACCGGGCTCGGCTGGGAGATGGGGCTCTGGGGCCTGGTGAACCACCTGGCCGACCCGACGTCGACACCGGCGGATCCGGCCGCCGCGGCGGCGTGGGCGGCGTCGCCGCGGGGCAGGGCGTACCTGGAGCGCAGCAGCGAGGCCTGGGCCGAGGCCGCGATCGCGGCCGGCGACGACCCCGAGGCGGCCCGCGCCGCGGCCCGGCGCACGTACGAGGCCTACACCGCCGAGTCCTGATCGGCCCCGCCCGGCGCCGACCGGTGGTCGGCGCCGGGCGAAGGCTAGCGACGGCTCGTGCGGCGGCCGGTCGTGCGGCGGTACCAGGGTGACGGGGTGGCGGCGGCGCGGCGTTTGCGGCGCACCAGCGCGGCCACGACGGCCACCGCCGCGGCGCCGGCCACGCCCGCGGCCCGGGTGCGGCCGGGTTTCTTCGACGGGCCGGTGGCCTCGGCGGTCGGCGTGTCTCCGGGCACGGGCACTAAGACTTCGGGTGCCTTGGACGGTGGCGACTGGGTCATGGCTGCTCCTTGCGCAGGACGCCCCGCGGGGCGTCGCCGATCGACGGACGGGACGCCCCGGTTGCGCTCCGCAGTGATCGGACTACCCAGAGCAATGCCGCTCTAACGCGCGGCGCGCCGGCGGCCCGGCGCTCAGGCCGGAGTCGCGCCGGTGATCGGACCGGCGGCCGGGGTCGGCTCGGCCGCGGACTCCGGCGCGGGAGCGGGGTCGGTGGGTTCGGGCTCGGCGTTGGGCTCGGCGTCCGGATCGGGATCCGCGAGCTGCTCGCGGATGTAGTTCCAGATCACCGCGATGATCGCCGCCACCGGCACCGCCAGCAGGCTGCCGACGATCCCGAACAGGCTTCCGCCGAGCGTCACCGCCAGCAGCACCACCGCGGCGTGCAGGCCGAGCCCGCGCGACTGCAGCATCGGCTGGAAGATGTTCCCCTCCAGCTGCTGCACGAGCAGGATGATCGCCAGCACGATCAACGCGTCGGTCAACCCGTTGAACACCAGCGCGATCACCACGGCGACGAACCCGGCGAACACCGCACCGACGATCGGGATGAACGCCGCCACGAACGTCAGCACCGCGAGCGGCAACACCAGCGGCACGCCCACGATCCACAGTCCGACGCCGATGCAGATCGCGTCGAGCAGGCCGACCGCGGCCTGGGAGCGGACGAACGACCCGAGCGTCAGCCACGACCGCGCGGCCACCGTCGGGACGTCGGTCGCGAGCCGGCCCGGCAGCTGGCGCTGCATCCACGGGACGAACTTCGGCCCGTCCTTGAGGAAGAAGAACATCAGGAACAGCGCCAGCACGATCGTGATCAGCCCGTTCGTGATCACGCTGACACCGGTCAGCGCGCCGCTCGCGATGCTGCCCGCGCTGTCCTGCACCCGCGAGGTCACCGTGTCCAGGGCCTTGCTGATCTGGTCGTCGCTGATGTTCAGCGGCGGTCCGGAGGCCCAGTCACGCAACCGCCCGACACCGTCGACGATCCCGTCGGCCAGGTCGCCGGACTGCGCCGCGACCGGGAGCGCGATCCCGACGATCGTCCCGATCGCGAGCAGCAGGAAGCCGATCGTGACGGTGGACGCGGCCAGCGCCGGGTGCCAGCCGTGCTTGCGCAGGAACCGGGTCGGGGGCCAGGTGAGCGTGGTGATCAGCAGCGCCACCACGAGCGGCCAGAGGATCGACCAGGCCTTGCCCAGGATCCACAGCGTCACCCAGGTCATCAGGAGGAGGAGGAGCACCTGCATCGAGATCCGCGCCGAGTTGGAGAGCGCGGCCCGGGTCTTCGACGAGCTCAGCATGGGGCTCACCTTAGGAGTGACGCCTGCTCCGCCGGTGAACGCCTGGCCGAATTCCCGTCGTACCTCCGAGATCCACCGCTGCGTCGCCGACCGCCGCGCGGCGGCGGGATGAGGTGGGGCGGGGCCACGGCGGTGGATGCGTGGCCCTACGATCACTCGGCGTGGAGCAGACTTCGGCGCTCGTGCGCGATCTGACCGATTCCGAGCAGAACGAAGCCGTGCTGACCGGCGCCGGTGACCACGGCCCCGCGGTGGCCGCGGAGGCCGCGGCGGTGGCCCTATCGCGGGAGCGGCTCGCCGCGGTCACCGGCCCCGTGCACCTCACGGTGGTGTGGGCGATGTACGGGGAGACCGGGCGGATCGTTCCGCGCTCGGAGCACCCGCACGGCGAGGACTTCGTGCGGGCCAAGGTGCGCCAGCTCGACTGGCTCACCGCCGGGCTACCCGGCGTCACCTGGAGCATCGTCGCGTGCGACGACGGGTGCCCGGACGATCCGAGCAGCGCCGACGTGATGGCCGGCATCGTCGAGGCCGAGGGGTACCCGGCGAGCGGGCACCGCAGCGTCCGGGTGATCCGGCTGGCGGAGCGGCTCGGCACGCCGATCAGCCCGGAGTTCGCGGGGCTGACCTCCACCGACCAGTCACGCAAGGGCGGGTCGATCCTGGCCGCGCTGGCCGACGCCGTCGCGGCCGGGCCGGAGCACCGGCACGTCGTCGCCTACACCGACGCCGACCTCTCGGCCAACCTCGCGCAGCTCGGTTCGCTGATCGCGCCGATCGCCGGCGGCGCGGTCGCCACCCTCGGCCAGCGCTACGGCCTCGAGGGCGCCGTGCTGGTGAAGCCGGACGGCCCGTCGGTCGAGCCGCAGAGCACCGGCGACAAGCCCGACAAGCTGATCGTCCTCTTCCGGCACTACGTGCGTGCGCTGCTGATCCCGTCGCTGGCGCACGTGCTCGACACCCAGGCCGGCTTCAAGGCGTTCGACGCCGACGCGCTGCGCCCGGTGCTGAGCGAGATGACGTCGTTCAACGAGACGTTCGACGTCGAGCTGCTCATTCACCTGGCGCAGCGCTACGGGGCCGGGTCACTCGCGGTCGAGCCGATCGTGTTCACCGAGGACTTCGCCGCGACGAACTTCCCCTCGGTGGACCCCGGCGCCCGCCACCTCGCGATGGTCAAGCAGGTCGTCGACCTCTACGACCGCTTCGTGGCGCCGGTCGAGCCGGTGACCGGCGAGGCCGCCGAACTCCTGACGCTGGTGCGCGACCTGGACCTCGAGGGCTACGTGCGCCTGATCGAGACGCTGCGGGCCGAGGACGCCGGCGACCCGACCCTCTTCGACCGCCGCTGGCCGGTCGCGCACCTGCGCTCAGCCGTGTGAGTCGCCGGCGCCGCCCACGACCGTCACACCGGCGGCGAACTCGGCGATCCGGTCGGCGCCCCAGTGCAGGCTCGGCGGGATCTGCACGTCGACCCAGCGACCGGAGGCGGTGTCCTGGTACGTCAGGATCTGCGTGCCGCCGCCGGCGTCGGCGCGGTAGTACCCGGTGACGCTGCCGATCGGGACCGGGGTGCCCTCGCGCAGCGACTCCGGCGGGGTGTCCGACGACGTCGAGAGCACCGCGATCTTGTCGAGGAACGAGTTCGGGTCCTTGTCCTTCGCGTCCTTCGGCGCGATCACCAGCGACGACGGGGTGCCGCCCTGGATCTCCCAGCCGTCGGGCACCTGGGCGACCTTGTAGCCCTTGGGCTGCTTGCCGGTATACGCGACGAGCGTCACCTGCTGGGTGACCGGTGCGGGCGCCGTCGTCGTCTCCTGGACGACGGTCCTGGCCAGGTCGGTGGTCCGGTCGTCGTCGCCGGTGGCGCCGGAACCGAGCAACACGGCCCCGCCCCCCACCAGCAGCGCGGCCGCGGCGAGGCCGCCCACGAGCGCGGTGCGGCGGCGGACCAGGTGCCGGTGTCCGCGGGCGACGTCCTCGCTGGGGTCAACAGTCATCGGAGTGGACTCCTCGTTCAGAGCTTCGGCGAGCAGGCGCTTGATGTCGTTCATCGGGTGGTCTGCCCTTCTGGAGTGAGGAGGTGCCGCAGCTTGGCGACCGCCTTCGCGTTCTGCGATTTCACGGTCCCCTGGGTGCATCCGAGCCACTCGGCGGTCTGTTCGACGCTCAGGTCGAGCCAGTGCCGGAGCACGATGACCGCACGCATCTTCGGGGGTAACGAGGCGAGCGCGCTTCGCACCGCGTCCCCGAGATCGTCGTCGGCGATGGTGACGGTGACTTCCGGTGGCAGCGCCACCGACCGTTCACGCCGCCACCACGGCCGCCGGCTTTCGTCGATGTGTGCGTTGACGATGCTTCGGCGGACGTAGGCGACCGGATGGTCGCTGGAACGCACCCGGCTCCAGGCCGTGTAGGCCCGGACCAGGGCGGTCTGCACCAGATCCTCGGCCCGGTGCGGATCGCCGCTGCTGAGCAGGCGGGCGGTCCGCATCAGGTCGACGCGGTGCTCCCGAACGAAGCCGGCGAACTCTGCGTCCAGTGTTCGTCGATGCATGGGCACCTCCTTCGCCCGGATGGACGAACGGCGCCCTCGCGGGGGTTGTCCGGTCCCGAAACTATTTCGCGCGGATCACTTCGTACAGTGCGGTCCAGCCGTCGCTGCCGTGCCCGGCCGCGATCGCCCGGTCGTACTGCGAGCGCACGGCCTCGGCCAGACCGGTGTCGACGCCGGACGCGGCCGCGGTGCGCACGACGTGATCGGCGGTGGCACCCATCATCCGGGCGGTGCTCAGCGCTCCGGGATGGTCCCCGGTGTCGACCCGGCGGGCGATCTCCGCGCCGTCGCCGACCATCGCCGGGGTGAGCGCGAGGAACTCCAGGGCACTGGGCAGGAACCGCGCGGCCGGGACGCCGGAGGCCGTGACCAGCGCCGTCGCGTGCAGCAGGCCGGACAGCGCGGTGAGGAAGACGTCCAGGTACGCCTGGTAGAACAGCTGCGCCAGGCCGGGATCCGCGCCCAGGTACCGCGGTTCGCCGATCACCCGCAGGACGTCCTCGTAGGCCCGGAACACCTCGGCCGGGCCGCTGTAGAGGACCGAGGCGCCGGGCGTGCCGACGACCGGGGCCGGCACCATCACCCCGCCGGTGAGGAACCGGGGGTACCGTGCGGCGGCCTCGCGGGAGGCGTCCGGGGTGTCCGAGCTGAGGTTCACGAGCGTCCGGCCCGCGAAGTCCCCGACGCCGGAGAGGATCGAGTCCATCGCCGGGTAGTCGGTGAGGCTCAGGACGATCAGCTCGCTCGCCGCGACCGCCTCGGCCGGGGTGGCCGCCACCGACACCGCGAGGCCGTCGGCCCGGGAGGCGGTGCGGTTCCACACCGTCACGTCGTGCCCGGCCGCGGAGAACGCCCCGGCCATCGCCCGGCCCATCGGACCCAGGCCCAGCACGGTGACGTTCACCGGGTGCTCCGCAGCGACTCGAAGAGGCGGGCGGTGCCGTGGTCGCCGAACCCGGCGTCGATCTGGCGCCGGACGTGCCCGGCCACCGGCGCCAGCACGTCGCCACCGACGCCCTGCTCGGCGGTGGCCCGGCGCAGCGCGGCCAGCGCGGTGTCGGTGAACCGCAGCGACTGCTGGCCGGGGCCCTCGTAGTCCCGGTCGTCGACGGTCGCCGCGTAGCCGGCCAGCTGCCCGGTCATCGCGGCCAGGAAGGGGACCTGGCGGGCCGCGAACGCGGACGCCTGCACACCCTCGGCGGCCAGCATCGCCGCCCCCTGCAGGAACCCGCCGATCATCGCGTACATGCCGGTCAGCATGGCCAGGTCGTAGACCGACGCCAGCCCGGCGTCGGTACCGAAGAACGTGCTCGCCCCCCACCGCTCCAGCAGCGCGCGGTGGGTCCCGTAGGCCTCGGCCGACCCGCTGTAGAAGATCTGTGCCCCCGGCCCGCCGATCATCTCGGGGACGGCCATGATCGCACCGTCCAGATAGGTGACCCCGTGCGTCGCGGCCCACCCGGCCAGCTCCCGCGATTCGGCGGGCGTCGTCGTGGTGAGGTTGACGACGGTGCGGCCGCGCACCGCGCCGGCCACCGGGTCGAGCACCTCGTGCACGGAGGCGTGGTCGAACAGGCAGACCACGATCGCGCCGTCGCCGGCGAGAGCCTCCGGCACGCTGCCGGCCACCGTCGTACCGGCCATCCGGCCGGCCCGTCCGGCGCTGCGGTTCCAGACCGTCACCGGCTCGCCCGCGGCCGTCGTCGTCGCCGCGAGTGCGCGGCCCATCGCTCCCAGTCCCAGGAATGTCGTGCTCATGGATTCGATCCTTTGCCGGTACCTCCCGGGCGACAAGTACCTACTATTTAGTGCACTACTCACTGGAAGGTAAGGATCGAGGTCATGGCTACGAATGCCCGGCGGGGGCCCTACATCTGCGGCATCGACGCGGCGATGGACGTCGTCTCGGGCAAGTGGAAGTCGCTGATCCTCTGGGAGCTCGACAACGGCACCCGCCGGTTCGGGGAGCTCAAGCGCGGGCTGCCGGGCGTCAGCGAGAAGATGCTGGTCCAGCACCTGCGTGAGATGGAAGAGGACGGGCTGGTCCACCGGGAGGTCTACCGCGAGGTGCCGCCGCGGGTGGAGTACTCGCTGACCGATCACGGTCGGTCACTGAACGAGGCTCTCCGGCCGCTGGGCGTGTGGGGAACGCAGCGATCGGCCCGGCTCGCCGCTCCGTGAAATATGGTGGGAGATAACCGTCCGCACAGCTGATTCCTACGCAGGGAAAGGCTCACACATGCCGAGGCCCGGCCTAGGATCAAGTGGTGCGGCACATGGGCGATGAAGCCGTGACACCTGTGCCGGATGAGCCGCAAAAGCGGCGGAAGTGGCCACGTCGATTACTCATCGTCGCCGTCGTGTCCTGGGCGCTGGCCCTCACCGCGTTCGTCGTGCTCCGCGGCGGCGGCGACCAGGCCCCCGCGGCCGCCCGACCCTCGCCGTCGCCGTCGCAGAGCCCGTCGCTCACCACGGCCGAGGTGTTCCGCACCCTCGCCCCGTCGGTGGTGCTCATCCAGGCCAACGGCCGCGGCGACCGCACCAAGGGCATGAGCAGCGCGCTCGGCACCGGCGTCGTCGCGAACGCCGACGGCACGATCCTCACCGCGTTCCACGTCGTCGAGGGCGCCACCGCGGTCACCGTGACGTTCGCCGACGGCACCCGATCACCGGCGACCGTCGCCGACTCCGCCCCCGAGATCGACATCGCCGTGCTCGTCCCGGAGCGGCTGCCGGACGTCGTCGTGCCGGCCACGCTCGGCGGCGGCCCGGCGATCGGCGACGACGTCGTCGCCATCGGCAACCCGCTCGGGCTCGTCGACACCACGACCACCGGCGTCGTGTCCGGGCTGAACCGCACCGTGGCCCGCTCCGGCGCCGCCCCGCTCGCCGGGCTGATCCAGTTCGACGCCGCGGTCAACCCGGGCAGCTCCGGCGGCCCGCTCCTCAACTCCCAGGGCCAGGTGATCGGCATCGTCGTCGCGCTGGCCAACCCCACCGACGCCGGCACGTTCATCGGCGTCGGGTTCGCCGTCCCGATCGGTTCCGCGCTCGGGGCCGGCGAGGGCGACGGCAGGCAGCCACCACTCTAGAGATGAGAACCATGGTGAACTGGAACGGGGGCGGTGCGAGCTCGCCCGCGAGCAGCCCGACCGAGCAGGTCCTCTACGAGGTCAAGAAGACGATCGTCGGCCAGGACCTGCTGCTCGAACGGTTACTCGTCGCGCTGCTCGCGCGGGGCCACATCCTCGTCGAGGGAGTGCCCGGCCTGGCCAAGACGCTCGCGGTGAAGTCGCTCGCCGAGGCGATCGGCGGCCAGTTCCACCGGGTGCAGTTCACCCCCGACCTGGTTCCCGCCGACATCCTCGGCACCCGGGTCTACCACCAGCCCACCGGGGAGTTCCAGGTCTCGCTCGGCCCGGTCTTCACCAACCTGCTGCTGGCCGACGAGATCAACCGCGCGCCGGCCAAGGTGCAGAGCGCGCTGCTCGAGGTCATGCAGGAGCAGCAGGTGACGATCGGCCGGGAGACGTTCACCGTCCCCGAGCCGTTCCTGGTGATGGCCACGCAGAACCCGATCGAGTCCGAGGGCACGTATCCGCTGCCCGAGGCCCAGGTCGACCGGTTCATGATGAAGGTGCTGGTCGGCTACCCGAGCGACACCGAGGAGTTCGTGATCGTCGAGCGCGCGCTCGCGGCGGGCGCGGCGATCCAGGCGATCATCGACCCCGAGCGGCTGGTCGCGATGCAGCGCGAGGCCGACCAGGTCTACGTCGATCCGGCGTTGATCGAGTACGCGGTGCGCCTCTCGGCCGCCACCCGCGACCCGGCCCGGGCCGGTGTGGGGGACCTGGGGCGCTACATCACCTACGGCGCCAGCCCCCGGGCGTCGATAAGCCTCGTACTCGGCGCGCGGGCGCTCGCGTTCCTGCGCGGTCGCGACTACGTCGTGCCCGAGGACGTCACCGACCTCGCGCTCGACGTGCTGCGCCACCGCCTCGTGCTCTCGTACGAGGCGCTCTCCGACGACGTCACCGCCGACGTCGTGCTGACCGGCATCCTCGGCGCGCTGAAGGTGCCGGAGCCGGCCGGCCGGGGCGGCTGAGCCCGGTGGCTCCGCAGCCGGATCGCACCGCCCCGGAACGCCTGCTCCGCCGCCTGGAGTGGAAGGTCGGCCGACGCCTCGACGGGCGTCTGCAGGGTGCCTACCGCACCGTGTGGCGCGGTACCGGCATCGACTTCTCCGACCTGCGGTCCTACACGCCCGAGGACGACGTCCGGCACATCGACTGGAACGTCACCGCGCGCCTCGACGAGCCGTTCGTGCGCCAGTACACCGAGGACCGCGAGCTCACCGCATGGCTCGTCGTCGACACGTCGGCGTCGATGCGGGTGGGGCGCTCCGACGCCGGGAAGGCCTCGCTCGCCACCGAGCTGGCGCTGAGCCTGGCCCAGCTGATGGTCAAGGGCGGCAACCGGGTCGGCGCGATCCTCTACGACAACGGGTCGCACCAGATCATTCCGCCGCGGTCCGGGCGTAACCAGGTCTTACGGCTCGCGCGTGAGCTGTCCCGGGTCGATTCGGCCGGCTCCGGCACCACCACCGACCTGGACGCCATGCTGCGCCTGGCCGCGTCGACGACGTCCCGGCGGCGCGCGCTGGTGTTCGTGCTGTCGGACTTCATCGCCGAACCCGGCTGGGACCGGTCGCTCACCCGCCTGGTGCACCGGCACGAGGTCGTGGCCGTCCGCATCGCCGACCCGGTCGAGTCCGCGCTGCCCGACGTGGGACTGATCCTGGTGCAGGACGCGGAGACCGGTGAGCAGCTGCTCGTCGACACCAGCGACCCGCTGCTGCAGCGCCGGCTGGGCGAGCAGGCCCGGGCCCGGGACGACGCGGTGGACAGCGGCCTGGCGCGCGCCGGGGTCACCGCGCACCGGATCGGCACCGACGAGGAGTTCGTGCCGGCCCTGGTGGGGCTCGTCCGGCGGAGCCGCCGGTGAGCCTCCACTATCCGATCGTGCTGATCGCCGCCGTGCTCGTCACCGGAGCGGCGGTGGCGGGGTACGTGACCTTGCAGCGACGGCGTACCGCCGCACTGGCCGCCGCGGGCCTCACCGGTTCCTCGAAACGCGCGGCGGTCCGCCGCCACCTGCCGTACGCCCTGCTGCTGGCCGCCCTCCCGCTGCTGCTGGTGGGGCTGGCGCGTCCGGAGGCGACGGTCGTCGTGCCCCGGGTCGCGGGCACCGTGATGCTCGTGTTCGACGCGTCGAACAGCATGAAGGCCGACGACCTGCAACCGAGCCGGCTCGCGGCCGCGCAGGAGGCCGGGGTGGCGTTCGTGGAGGCCCAGCCGAGCTCGGTCGACATCGGCGTCGTCGTCTTCGGTGACCAGGCGCTCACCACGCAGGAGCCGACCGACGACCGCACCACGGCGCTCGCCGCGATCAAGCGCGTCGGCGGCACCGGTGGTACCTCGCTCGGCCAGGCGATCCTGGCCTCGCTCGGCACGATCACCGGGAAACCGGTCGCGTTGCCGGCCGAGGGCGCGCCGCCGCCCGACCTCGGCTACTGGCCCTCGGCGACGATCGTGCTGTTCAGCGACGGCGAGGAGACCGGCGGCGCGGACGTGCAGGCGGCGGCCGACCTCGCGGCCACCGCGGGCGTGCGCATCCAGACCGTGGGCGTGGGCACCACCCAGGGCACCACGGTCGCGGTCGACGGCTACCAGCTGGCTACCGCGCTGGACGAGCAGCAGCTGACGTCGATCGCGAAGACGACCGGCGGCTCGTACCACCGGGCCGCGGACACCGACGAGGTGTCCGACGCGGCCGGCGCGATCGATCTCCGGCTGACCAGCAAGAAGGAGCCGCTCGAGCTGACCGCGCCGGTGGCCGGGGCCGCGCTGGTGTTGCTGCTGCTCGGCGCCCTGCTGATGACCCGCTGGCACGGAAGGATCGTCTGATGTCGCTGCACTGGCCGTGGGCGCTGCTCGCGCTGCTGGCGGTGCCGCTGCTGCTGCTCGCCCGGTGGTGGTTCAACCGGCGGCGCAAGCGCACCGCGATCCAGGTCTCCAGCGTCGCGCTGATCAAGGCGGCGCTACCGGGGCGCTCGGCCTGGCGGCGCCGGATCCCGCTGATCCTGTTCCTGGCCGGGCTGCTGGTGCTGGGCACCGGGCTGACCCGGCCGCAGGCGTCGGTGACCGTGCCCACCGACCAGAGCACGATCCTGCTCGCGATCGACGTGTCCGGGTCGATGTGCACGACCGACGTGGCGCCGAACCGGCTGGCGGTGGCCAGCGACGCCGCGCGGGAGTTCATCCGCTCGCAGGACAACGGCACCCGGATCGGGCTCGTCGCGTTCTCCGGCATCGCCGGTCTGCTGGTGGCCCCCACTACCGATCAGGACGCGCTGATCGCGGCCATCGACGGGCTCACCACCGCCCGCGGCACCGCGATCGGGCAGGCGATCCTCACGTCGATCGACGCGATCGCCGAGATCAACCCCGACGTCGCGGCCAGCGGCGTCAACCTCGGCGACAGCGCCGCGCCGCCGGGAGGGGCGACCCCGGCGCCGCTGGGCGACTACGAGCCCGACTCGATCGTCGTGCTCACCGACGGCTCCAACACGCAGGGCGTCGACCCGGTGACCGCGGCCGAGCAGGCCGCCGCCCGAAGGGTGCGCGTGTTCACGATCGGCTTCGGCTCGACCGAGCCCGCACCGATGGTGTGCACGCCCGAGCAGGTCTCCGGTGACCTGACCGGTGGCAACTGGGGCGGCGGCCCGCGCGGGGGCGGGCGGCGGATCCAGCAGATCGACGAGGCCGCGCTGACCCAGGTCGCCGACCTGACCGGCGGCCGCTACTTCAAGGCCCAGGACGCCGACCAGCTCGCCGACGTCCTCGAGGATCTGCCGAGCGAGATCGGCCTGCAGCGCGTGGACGTCGAGATCACGGTGTGGTTCGTGCTGGTGGCCGTGGTGCTGGTGTTCACCGGCGTGGGCCTCTCGCTGTGGTGGTCACGGCCTAGGGTGCTGCGCTGAAACGGCCGTGGACCAGCCGCTCGAGGCGGCCGAACGCGGCGAACACGACGAGCGACACCAGGACGATGAGCACGGCCGCGCCGAACGCCCGGGGCATCCGCAGCAGCGAGTAGGCGTACGTGAAGTCGACGCCGAGACCGGCGGTGCCGATCAGCGACTCCGCCACGACCGCCGCGACGACCGCGGAGCCGGCCGCGATGCGCAGGCCGGTCGCGAGGTGGGGGAGCGCGCTGGGCACCGCGACCTCGGTGAACACCGCACGCCTCGATCCGCCGAACGACCGCGCCATGTCGCGGTGGCCGTCGAGCGCGGCGGTCAGGCCGGCGCGGGTGTAGACGAATCCCGGCAGCAGCACCATGAACGACGTGATGACGACGACCGTTCCGCCGGAGTAGCCGAAGACCCGCGCGAACAGCGGGAACAACGCGACGAGCGGGGTCGCGGCCATCAGCACGAGGCCCGGCACCGTGATGCCCGCGACGATCGCCGACCACCAGCAGAGCGCCGCGAGGGCGATCCCGGTCGTCGCGCCGATCAGGAGGCCGAGACCGGCGGTGCCGAGCGTGTGGCCGGCGGCGCTCAGGTACGCGCCGGGGTCGGCCCGCAGATCGTCCAGGACCCGGTCGGGGCCCGGGGCGACGAGCGGGGAGACCTCGCCGAGACGGATCCAGGCCTCCCAGGCGCCGATCGCGAGCGCGGCGAAGAGGCCGATCTCGGCCAGTGCGACGAGGGAGCCTCTCCGCCGGGGTGTCTCGTGGCCGGCGAGGGTGGCTCCGAAGCGTCTCCCGGCGGCGTTCTGCAGCGCGGCGAGCACCCCGTACGCGATCAGGCCACCCGTCGCGCAGACCAGCGCCGCGGCCCAGATCGGCTCCGGGCGGGCGCTACGCATGCCGTTGACCAGCAGGACGCCGAGCCCGCGCTCGGCGCCGTACCACTCGCCGTACACCGCTCCGGCCACCGCGGCCGGCGCGGCCAGCTTCAACCCCTCGGCGAGCGACGGCAGCGACCGCGGCGCCTGCAGCGAGATCAGCCGCCGCACCCGGCCGGCGCCGAGCGACGTGAACCATTCGTGGCTGCTGCGCGGCGAGGCGGCCAGCCCGCGGGCGGCCGCGACGAACACGTAGAAGAAGACCGCGATCGCGGCGATCGCGACCGGGCCGGCCTCGGCGCCCGCGACCAGCAGCACGATCGGGCCGACCGCGACCCAGGGGGCGGAGTTCGCCAGCGCGGCGAGCCGGTCGACCGCGCCGCGCAGGCTCGCCACCTGGTCGGCGGCGAGCGCGGCGAGCACCGCCAGGCCACCGCCGTAGAGCAGGCCCCACGCGGCCGCGC
Source organism: Cryptosporangium arvum DSM 44712 (assembly GCF_000585375.1). Taxonomy (NCBI): domain Bacteria; kingdom Bacillati; phylum Actinomycetota; class Actinomycetes; order Cryptosporangiales; family Cryptosporangiaceae; genus Cryptosporangium; species Cryptosporangium arvum. The sequence continues at coordinate 5,176,427 of NZ_KK073874.1, read as the reverse complement.
CGAACGTGGCCGCCGCCGAGCGGGCGTAGAGGGCGCGGTCCTCGCCCAGGGGCGCGATCGCCGCGCCGGGCGTCAGCACGAACCCGTCCGCGAGCCCGGCCCGTCCCGCGAGTTCCCAGGCCAGGACCAGGAGCGCGATCCCGCCGACGGCCGCGATCCGCGCCCGCCTCACGCCGGGGCCCCGGAGCGGCCGCGTTCGTGGTCGGGGAAGAGCTCGGCGTAGGTGTCGCCCGGTACGTAGGGGAAGCGGTCGGGAAGGTCGTCGGGGACGTCGATGCCGAGGCCGGGCCGGTCGGGCACGGCCGCCGACCCGTTCCGGACCGCGGTGAGCGCCAGCGCCGGGCTGACCTCGTCGACGAGCGGCTGGTACGGGTCGATGTCGAACTCCATCTCCTCGACCCCGGCGGCCGTCGCCCAGTGCAGGTTGGCGGCCAGCCCCACGGCCGTCGGACCACCGACGTGCGGCACCACCCGGATCCCGTGCTGCGCGGCGATCGCCGCGACGTCCAGGCAGGCCAGCAGCCCACCGCAGATCGACGCGTCGGGCTGGAACACGTCCGCGGCCCGGTCGTCGGCCAGCCGCGCGAACGCGTCCGGCGAGCCCACCCGCTCGCCGACCGCGATCGGGATGGGACTGCGCGCGGTGAGCCACACCAGGTCGGAGTGCCGGTGCTGCGGCACCGGCTCCTCGAAGAAGTCCACGCCCTCCTCGACCAGGCGCGACGCCAGCGCCAGCGCGGTGCGGGCGTCGTGGAACCAGTACGAGTCCACCCCGATCGAGACGTCCGGGCCGACGTGGGCGCGGACGGCCGCCACGACGGCCACGTCCTCGTCCGGTGTCCGCCCGAGGCGCACCTTGACGCCCGGGAACCCGGCGCCCAGCGCCTGGTCGAAGTACCGGGCGTGCCAGTGCGGCGACGCGTCGAACATCGTCGTTCCGGTGCCGTAGAGGCGGATCGGCCGCCGCACCGCCCCCAGCAGTTCGCAGACCGGGGCGCCCAGCGCCTGGCCGGCCAGATCCCAGAGCGCCATCTCGCACGCGCCCACCAGCTGTCCGGTGAGGCCGTCCCGGCCCAGGTAACCGTCGAGATGGGTCCGCAGATCGGCCACCCGGCCCCGGACGTCCCGGGCCTCGTGCCCGATCAGGATGCCTGCGCACACGTCACGCACCGCGGTCGCGAACACGGTCGGGTAGCTGTGGCCCCAGTTCGTGCTGGCCTCGCCCCAGCCGGTGAGGCCGTTCGCGGCGGTGATCCGGACCAGCGCGAAGCTGCGCCGCATCGGGGGATCGGACTTCGGGTAACCGAGGAGGACCGGCTCGACCCGCACGATTCTCATGCCGACTTCTCCAGGTAGGACAGGTCGACGAATTCCTTCACGTCGGGCAGGTCCTTCTCGCCGGCCTGCCGGTAGCCGGCGAACACCTTGTCGGCCAGGAACTTCTCGTCGATCGCGAGCCGCCCGTGCTGCTCGGTGTACGGGCTGTCCAGCAACGCGATGTAGGCCGGGTTGGCGGCGGCCGCGTACTTCTCGTCGACCTTGGTGTCCTGGCCGTACGTGTCCACGAGCGTCCGGACGCCGGCGGCCGGGTCGGCCACGTTGGCGGCGATGCCCTCGCGCAGCGCGGCCAGGAACCCGGCCACCGCGTCCCCGTGGTCGTCGAGGTAGGACCGGCTCGCGAACAACACGTCGCCGTAGGACGGCAGGCCGAAGTCCGAGAACGTGATCGCGGTGGTCTTCACACCCTGCAGGCCGAGCGAGATAGTCTGGTTCGTCGAGTACGACGTGATCGCGTCGACGTCGCCCTTCACCAGCGGCTGCGGGTCGTAACTCACCGGCACGAACGTGTAGTCGGGCGTCAGGCCGTTGGCCGTGAAGACCGCGTCCAGCCGCGGCTGCTCACCCTGCAGGCCACCGATCTTCTTCCCGACGAGATCCGCCGGTTTCTCGATGCCCGAGGTCGTGAGCCAGGTCAGGCCGTACGGTGACCGCTGGTACATCGCGCCGATGAGCACGAAGTCGCCGCCCTGCTTGTTGGCGTTGATGATCTGCAGCTCGTCGCTGGCGACGCCGAGGTCGACCTTCCCGGCCGCGATCAGCTGCGAGACGGCCGGGGTGTTCTCGCCGCCCGGCACGAGCGTGACGTCGACGCCGTGTTTCGCGAACGAGCCGTTCTTCTCGGCGAGGTACCACGAGGCCCATTCGACGTCGTGCACCCAGTTGAAGCCGAAGCGGATCGTCGTAGGGCCGCCGTCGCCGCCGCCCTGGTCGTTCCCGCCGCAGGCGGCCGTGAACGTGACGAGGAGGGCGAGCAGAGCCGCCAGGATTCGGGATGTGCCGTGGCGCTTCATGGCGCGACCTCTCGACTGGTCCGGCGCGATGTTGGTGTGAGCAACATCGCGCCGTCGCATTGCGCGTGGGTCAGCAGGTCGTTACATCCGTAGAAACAGCTGGCCCCGGCAATCGCCCAGCTGTCAGTGTTGGTGTCATCAACATCTGGAGGTGTCGGCGATGGACAGTGGTCCCTCGGTGACGATTCACGGGGTGCGCAAGGCGTTCGGGCGGGTGCAGGCGCTGGACGGCGTCGACCTGACGCTGACGCCGGGAAGCCTGACCGCCCTGGTGGGACCGTCCGGGTGCGGCAAGTCGACGCTGCTGCGGATGATCGCCGGGCTGGAGACGCAGACCGGCGGGTCGGTGCTCGTCGACGGTGAACCGCCGGACGTGCTGCGCTCGCGCGGTGACGTCGCGGTGGCGTTCCAGGACGCGAACCTGCTGCCGTGGCGCACCGTGACGTCGAACGTGGCGCTCGCGCTGAAGCTGGCCGGGCGGCGACCGGACCCCGCGCGGGTGGCCGAGCTGATCCGGACGGTCGGGCTCGAGGGGTTCGAGTCGGCGCGACCGGCCCAGCTCTCGGGCGGGATGCGTCAGCGCGTGGCGATCGCGCGGTGCCTGGTGACCCGGCCGCGCCTGCTGCTGCTCGACGAACCCTTCGGCGCGGTGGACGAGCTGACCCGGCGCCGGCTGAACGTCGAGCTGCCGCCGATCTGGCAACAGCGGCCGACGACCGCACTGCTCGTCACCCACTCGATCCCGGAAGCCGTGCTGCTCGCCGACCAGATCGTCGTGATGAGCCCACGACCGGGCACGGTGGTGGCGCGCGTCGCGGTGCCGCTGGACCGCCCGCGCCGGGCGTCGCAGCTGCACTCGGACGAGTTCCACGCGCTCGTGGACGAGGTCGGCGACCTCTTGGGCGTCGACCGTGACGCCTCCGCCGTCGCCGCGGGGCGCGGGGCGTGAGCGCGGCCGGCTCGCGGGCCGAGGTCCGCGCCGCCGCCCGGGCCGCGGCCGCGGAGATCGCGCGCCTCGGCGCCGGAGCGGTGGAGACCGACCCGGCGGCGCTGGTGAAGCTGTCGTCGGACTGGTCGCGGATGTCGCCGGTGCTGAGCGAGAAGGTGCCACCGGGAAGGTACGTGGCCGACGTCGCGGTGCGGCCGCGGACCGGTGACGACGTCGCGGCGATCCTCGCGGTGGCGTTCGCGGCCGGGGTGCCGGTGACACCCCGGGGAGCCGGTACCGGCAACTACGGGCAGGCGACGCCGTTCGACGGGGGCATCCTGCTCGACCTGCGCGGCCTGGATACCGTCCGGGTGAACGACGCGGGCACGGTCACGGTCGGTGCGGGAGCCCGGCTCACGACGATCGATCGGGTCGGCCGGGCCGCCGGGCGCGACATCTGGCTGTTCCCCTCCACCAAACACTCCACGGCCGGGGGCTTCCTCGGCGGCGGGAGCGTCGGTACCGGCACGATCGAGCACGGCACGACGACCGACGGGTTCGTGACCGCGGCGACGGTCGTGCCGATGGACGGCAGCGGCCGCACCGTCCCGGTCTCGGGCGCCGCGCTCGAACCCTACGTGCACGCCTACGGCGTCACCGGGATCGTGGTGGAGGCCGAGCTGGCCACCGACGACCGCCGGGAGTGGGTGGCGCTCTACGCGGCGTTCGACTCCTACCGGGCCGTGACCGACGTCCATCGGCAACTGCTCGACCTGCCCGTGCGACCGCGCCTCGCCTCGGCCGACGAGCCCGCGCTGGTGCCCACCCTGACCACGCCGGTCGCGCTCGACCCGGAGCGTCACAGCCTGCGCGTGATCGCCGAGGCCTCGACCGTCGCCGCACTCACCGCGCTGGTGCGCACCGGCGGCGGCGACGTCGTCGCGGTGCTGGCCGACTACGCCGAGACCGACCGGCTCTCCGGGATGTCGTACAACCACCCGGTCTGGTTCCTGCAGCGGGCCCGGCCGCGGTCCCCGCTGTTCCACATGGAGATCGGCGGCCGGCCGCTCTGGGACGACCCCGACGCGGTGCGCGACTGCTACCCGGGCCCGGTGCACCTGCACCTCGAGCTGTTCGGGCACGGCCCCGGCGCGATGCTCGTCGCGCCGTACCGGTCCGAGGAGGAGGTTCTCGCCGGCATTCCCCGGATGGAAGCCGCCGGGCTCGACGTGCACTCACCGCACCAGTGGTTCGTCGACCGCAACGTCGGCCTGGTGATCGACACCGCGGCCCGCACCGACCCGAGGGGCCTGCTCAACCCGGGTAAGTTGCTCCCCGAGCCGCCGTCCGGCGCGCGGGTGAACATCGGGGTGCGATGAGCGTCGACGAAGCAGCGGGCGCGCGGCTGGGTGAGTCGGTGCGCCGGCTGCGCAAGGAGCGGGGGATGACGCTCGTCGAGCTGGCCCGCGCCGCCGATCTCTCGCACTCGTTCCTGAGCCAGCTCGAGCGGGGGCGGTCGCGTCCCAGCATGTCGTCGCTGCACCGCATCGCGCAGGCGCTCGGCACCACCCAGCCGGCGCTGATGGCCGCGGCCGAGACCGACGAGCCCCGGGTGGGGGTGAGCCTGGTGCGGGCCGGGGGCGGACTGCCGCTGGAGAACCCCGGGGGCACCGGCCGGACGCTCGTCGCGGGCGCCCACGCGCTCTACCCGATGCTGTTCGTCGGGGCGCCGGACGAATGGGGCGACTGGTACACGCACCCGGGCGAGGAGTTCATCCACGTGATGGCCGGTTCGATCCTGGTCGAGCTCGACGACTCCGTGCACGAGCTCCTCCCCGGCGACACGCTCTACTACCCCGGCGGCGTGCCGCACCGGTGGCGGGGGGTACGCGGCTACGGCGCCGAGACCGCCCGCCTGCTGTTCGTCCAGGAAGGACGGCGTCGATGAAGGGCCTGATCGCCGCGTACCACCGGCGGCTGTGGGGATCCGGCGACCTGACGGCGATCGACGAGGCGTTCGCGGCCGACGCCGTCGTGCACCTGACCGGGTTCGACGGGTCGGCGGTGCAGACCGTCCGGGACGACGCGAGCCGCTACTTCGGTGCGTTCACCGCCGTCTCGACGTCGGTGTCGAGCCTGCTCGCCGACGGTGACCGGGTGGTGCTGCAGTGGTCGACGACCGGCACGCACGTCGGCCCGTACGGCAAGGTCGCGGCGACCGGGCGGGTGGTCACGATGCACGGCATCGACATCTTCCGGGTGGACGACCGGCGGATCGTCGAGCTGTGGTCGATGTGGGACGGCCTCGACGTCTACGACCAGCTGGGTGTGCTGCCCGAACTGTGGTGAGGAGTTCAGTCATGAGCGCGTTCCAGGTGCCCGCCATCGACATCAGCCCGTACGTCCACCCCGACGACCATTCGGACGCCGACCGGAGCGCCGTGGCGCGCGCGATGGACGAGGCCTGCTCGACCGTCGGGTTCGTGCAGGTGCTCGGGCACGGTGTCCCGTCGGGCGTGATCGAGGGGCTGGGGTCCGCGGTGGACTCGTTCTTCGGGCTCGACCCGGAGGCCAAGAGCGCCTACCAGCTGCCGCCCGACGTGAATCGCGGCTACACGCCGCCGCGGTCGGAATCGCTGTCGCTCTCGCTCGGCGTCGAGTCGGCGTCGAAGATGAACGACTTCTTCGAGGCGTTCAACGTCGGCACCGCCGCGTCGGAGTTCCCCGGGCTGGACCTGCCGGTGTCGGACTACTCGGAGAACGTGTGGCCGTCCGCGGAGTTCCGGACGCGGGTCTCGGCGTACTACGCCGAGGCCGGCCGGGTCGCGCACGTGCTGACGCACGTCTTCGCCGACGCGCTCGGACTGCCGTCCGGCTTCTTCGAGACGTTCACCGACCACTCGCTCGACGTGATGCGCCTGAACAACTACGCGCTGCCGCCGGGCACCGTCGACCTCGACGGGGACCTCACCGGGATGGGCGAGCACACCGACTACGGCATCGTGACCGTGCTCTGGGCCGACCAGGTCGCGGGCCTGCAGGTGCTCGGCGCCGACGGGGCCTGGCACGACGTCCGGCCCGCGGACGGCGCGCTGCTGGTGAACCTCGGTGACCTGACCGCGCAGTGGACCAACGACCGGTGGCGCTCGACGCTGCACCGGGTGAAGCCCCCGATCGTCGGGGGCACGATCCAGCGCCGGCGCTCGGCCGCGTACTTCCACGACGGCAACGTCGACGCCCTGATCGAGACGATCCCGACCTGCGTCGACGAGGACCACCCGGCGGCGTACCGCCCGGTCACCGTGGGCGAGCACATCAACGCGAAGCTGCGCGGCTCACGGGCCGGGGTGCTCTACACCGAATCCGACCGCGGCGCGCGGCGGGTGCGCGCGGCGTCGTCCTGACCGGGCCCGCCGGAGCGGCGCGCCGCTCCGGCGGGCCGCACTAGACGAGCGACAGGTAGAGACGCCGGCCGGCGACGCGGTACCCGACGCGCTCGTAGACGCGCCGGGAGCCCTCGCCGCCGTACTCGAGCCATACCGAATCGGCGCCGGCGCCGAACGCGGCCTCGGTCAGCGCCGCGGTGACCGACGCCGCGATGCCGCGGCCGCGGTACTCCGGCCGGGTGCCAACGCCCGCGAGTTCGGCGGTGCCCTCGGCCGGGGCCGAGCACCCGGCGGCACCCGCGCAGGTGCCGTCGGGTGCCCGGACGAACCGCACGAAGCCGCCCCGCTCCTGCTGGCGTCGCAGGCGCGCGGCCCCCGCGGGGGAGGAGGCGAAGGCGCCGCCGAACGCCTCGGAGAGCGTGGCGTCGATCGCCGCGAACTCCTCGTCGGTGCGTGGCGTCTCCACGTGGTGGCCGGGTGTCTCGCCGGGGTGGCCGGGCGGCAGTGCGAGCGTGTCCGGTGTGCACGCCAGGTACTGGTGCTCGGCCTCGGTCGTGAACCCCGCCCGGCGCAGCGCCGGCTCGACGTCGGGGGCGGCGTCGGGGGCGAACTCCAGCCGGGGCCGGAGCCCGCGCTCGGTGAACGCGGTGATCAGCGCGGCGACGTCACCGGGCGTCGGCCGGGTGCCCGGCCAGGGCGTCGCGTAGTTGAGGAACGGGCTGGGGTCGGTCGGTTCCAGCCCGACGACGAACCCGGCGACCTCGAGGGCCACCGGGCGGCGCCGGAGATTGGTGACCGCGAAACTCTGAACGTTGATTCCCACGGTAGGGAGGACCTCACGGGTGAAGGCGGACGGGGTTCACGCGGCATGCGGAAGCCGCGACCATCGGGTCGCCGTCAGGACCGGCGGCGACCGCTGAGGGGCGCCGTGAACATGGGCTTCGTTCCTTCACGAGAGGTGAGTGCCGCGAATCGTACCTCAGGGTTCGCGCACGAACCGGCCGGGCGGTCCGGCCGTCCCGCTGAGCGCCGCACACCTGAGTGTGCTAGGTCTAGCGGGTGCTGTTCGACCGCGCCAAGATCGTCGCCGCCTTACCGTCCTACGAGGTGGGACGGGAAGTCGGCAGCGGAGGCTTCGGCACGGTGCTCGAGGGCAGGCACCGGTCGCTGGGGCGGCCGGTCGCGATCAAGGTGCTCGCGATGCCCGACGCCGGGCTGGAGCGGCGGTTCCTGTCCGAGGCGCAGGTGATGGCCGCGTTCGACCATCCGCACGTCGTCCACGTGCACGACTACGCCGACGACGCCGGGCTGTGCCTGCTGGTGATGGAGCACTGCCCGGGCGGAACGCTGACCACGCGGCTCCGCGCCGGCTTGACGCCCGAGAGCGCGTGCGCGATCGCGTTGTCGGTCGCCGACGCGCTGCACGCCGCGCACCTGCGGGGCATCGTGCACCGCGACGTGAAGCCCGACAACGTGCTGTTCGCCGCCGACGGCGCGGCCAAGGTGACGGACTTCGGGCTCGCGAAGATCTTCGAGGGCAGCGTGGTGACGAGCGGGTCGCTCGTGGGAACGCCGGGGTACGCGGCCCCCGAGCAGATCCTGGGGCAGCCGGTACGCCCGGCCACCGACGTGTACGCGCTCGGTGGGGTGACCTATCACATGCTCACCGGGCGGCCGCCGTTCCCGACCGATCTGCCGGTGCGGGAGATGCTGCACCAGCAGATCTACGGCGGTCCCGATCTGCCGGGCGGGTTGTCCGACCGGTTCGCGGCGGTGCTGGGGCAGGCCCTGACGCGTGATCCGGCCGAGCGCACCGCGTCGGCCAAGGATTTCGCGTTGTTGCTGGCGGCCGCGGCGGCGGCCGAACTCGGGGCGGACTGGTTGACCCGGGCGGAACCGCCGTTGCGGGTCGAGGAGGACGTGCTGCGCGCGATGTCCGACCGCGCCGGGGCGATCCGGACCCCGACCGCGCCGGCGCCCCGCCGCCGTCTCCGCGGCGGAGCCGGCGCCCTGCACCCGGACGCCCCCGACGCACGGCCCGGCGACCGCGGCGCGCCCTCCGGCGGGCCACCCGCCGGGCCCGCGCCGGCCGGCCGGCGCCCTGGGGACGAACCCGACCGGCGCCCCGGGGACGAACCCGGGCGGTGGCCCGGCGACCGAACCGGCCGGCGGCCGAGCGACGAAACCGGCCGGCGGCCCGCCGAGCCCGCGCCCGCCGACCGGCGATTCGCCGAGCCCTCGCCGGGCGGTGCGTGGCCCGCCGCCGGGCCGGACGACGCGTGGAGCCGGGGCGCCGGCGGCTCCTGGTCCGGCTCCGCGCCGGGCGGTTCGCGGGGTAGCGCGGACCGGGCCGGTGACGGGCGGGAACGGGCCGGGCGGCACGCGGCTCCGGACGCGCCTCCGCCGTTCCCGTCCGGGCCCTCCGAGGAGCTGACCGAGGAGGAGGTGCAGCGCCGGATCGCGGCCTGGGAACGCCCCGACGAGGGGTTCAGCCGGCGCACCTGGGTGATCCTGGCAGCCGTGATCGCGCTGCTCGCCGCGGTGAGCGTCGGAGCGGGCGTGGTCATCGGCCAGCTGCAGCGCGGTGGCTGACCCCGCCCGCCCGCACCCGCGCCCCGCCGGTTAGGTTCCGATTCGTGACGAGTCGATTCGTGTTACCGGTTCGAGAAGATGTCGACCTGGTGTTACGGGAACGCTGGACCGCGGAGAGCATGCACCGGCTGGCGGTCGCGAACATCGACCGGTTACGCGCCTGGGAACCGTGGGCCCAGGGCGAGCAGACCCTCGCCGCGCTCGTCGCCTTCGACCGGCTCCAGCTGCTGGACTGGGTGGACGGGCGGTGCGTCCCCACCTCGATCCGCTACCGCGGCGAGCTGGTCGGCACGATCAGCGCACGCATCGACCCGTATCACCGCACCGCCGAACTGGGCTACTGGATCGACGCCGGCGCCGAGGGCCACGGGCTCGTCACCGCATGCGGCGAGGTGCTGCGCGACCACGTCGTGGCCGCGTACCGGGTGGCCCGGCTGGAGATCCGCGCCGCCGTGCGGAACCGGCGCAGCCGTGCGGTCGCCGAGCGGCTGGGCTTCACCCACGAGGGGACGCTGCGTGCCGCGCTCCCGGTCGGCGCCGACCGGCACGACATCGCGGTCTACGGTTTCGTCCCCACGTCCACTCCCGACGATTAGCGCCGGGCTGCCACACTCGTGCGCATGAGCGATCTCGCGTCCCCGCCGGTCCCACCGGCACCGGCCTCGGTGCCCCAGCGGCCCGCGTCCGGCCGGGTGGCGGCCGGTGTCGTCGCGTCGGCCGCCGTGGCGATCGTCGCGGTCGCGGCCTGGTGGCCGCAGACCGACGTCGTGAAGGTCTTCCGGGCCGACGCCACGTACGGCGACGGCCGGCAGCACGTCGCGGTGGTGCGTCACGTGCACGCGCCGATCAGCGCGCTCCGGCTCTCCGGCGACCGCGACACGGCCGCCGACCACTACGAGATCGTGCTCGGCAGCGACCCCGGCGGCGACTACGGGCACCACGTCCGGTTCGACGCGGGCACCGCCGAGGGGGTCGACGGGGCCACGATCACCTGGTCCGGAGACGGGGCGTCGATCCGCTATCCCTCCGGGCACTCCGTGGACGTTCCGGCGCGCATGTTCACCGGCGGCCGCTGAGCCACCCCCGCGGTGCGGCGCGGGCCGAGGCCCGCGCCGCACCGGTGCATCAGCAGCGGCGTCCGCTGTTGATGCAGTTCACGACCTTCTTCATCGACGACGTCGACATGACGTTGATGAAGTCGTTGTGCTCGTTGATCGGCTTGTGCAGCTGCTCGGGGAACCCGTCGATCGCGAACGACGGACCCGTCGGCACGTTGTACGTGAGCGTGATCGTCAGCTTCGGCACCGCGACCGTGCCCTGGGCGCAGCGTCCGCGGGCGTCCGGGAACGTGATGTGCGAGCGGTGGTTCGCGCTGTCGGTGCTCTTGCCGTCCCAGCAGCTCGGGAACTCCGCGATCCGCTGGAAGCCCCGGCCACCCGGGCAGAGCGTGTACTTGTCGGTCGAGATCCGGTTCGTGAAGCCCTGGCAGGAGAACTTCGCGTGCTGGTTCGCGCCGCCGTTGGTGAACGCCTTCGCGTCGCCGGTGAGCACCCGCAGGAACCGCGGCATCGGGACGACCTTCTGGAACGGGTTGCCCGAGTACTGGATCGAGACCCGCGGCCGCAGCGTCTTGCCGACGTTGAGGTCTTCCGCGAGCTCGCCCGCCACGCGCTTCTGGTTCTTGGTCTTGGTGATGTCACGCACGACCGGCCAGTAGTAGCTCGACTTGTCGCCGCGGTCCTGGCAGGTCGTCCCGCCGCGGGCGAGGCTGTCGTCGGTGGACCGGAACGACGTCGTCGTGTTGCCGACGTAGTCGTGCAGGTGGTGCGCGCCGTTGCCGACGCCGGGCGCGACGATCACGTTGTCGGAGTTGAAGTGCCCGCGCTCGTTGTTGCCGCAGCGCGAGGTGAACGAGCCCTTGGACCCCTGACGCGTGGTGCGCGCGAGGGTGCCGCGGGTCGGACGCACTTTCCGGATGTCGACGAAGTCGGCCTTGACCGGTCCGCGCTGGGCGTGGCCGTGCGTGGCGGACGGGGCGGGTGCCGCGGTTCCGGCCGGTGCGGTCGTCGCGGCCGGTGCGGTCGTGGCCGCTCCGGCGCCCTGCACCGTGCAGGTCGACAGCGTCTTGACGTCGAGGTTCGGACGCGGTCCCGACCGTCCGATCGCGATGACGATCCGGTCGACGGTCGACGCCCGCTTGTCGGCCAGCGGGCCGAGGATCGCGTTCTGGACGAAGTTCTTGCCGCCCTCGCCCTGCGAGCTGACGAGGCGTTTGTTGGCCTCGTCGATCTGGGTCTGCAGGAGAGCGAGGTTACGGTCGACCTCGCCCTGTGCCTGGGCCGGCACGTTCTGCAACTGGCTCTTGACGTCGGGACAGACGATTTTGCCCGGCGAGCTGCTCGCCGACTTGTCCGCCGCGGACGACACGCCGACGAGCGTCGTGCCGGTGATCGCTGCCGCGGCGACGCCCACGAGGGCGCCGATGGTCAATCTCTTACGCAACTGAGTCATCCTCCGCCGGTCTACCTGCGCATACAGGCCCCGCTCACCCAGACGCCGCGAAGGGACACACGGTTCGACGATCGACTCATTTAATCCTCAGCTAACCCATAGGTGCTCCACTGTCGCAGGAGTCCCACGGCCGGATCGTCGCTCGACGTGACTCCGAAGTGGATTCCGGGCGCGACTATGCCGGTTTCGCCATCAATGGTGATCTCGAAGCCTTCACGCAGCGTAGTTTCCGTCGCGCCGACGACGGCCGGCTTACCCATCCCGCGCGCGACGACCGCGGCGTGGCTCGTGGGGCCACCGCGGAACGTGACGACTCCGCTCGCGGCCGCCAGCCCGTGCAGGTCGGCCGGTGACGTCGTCGGCCGGACGAGGATCACCGGCCCGTGCGCGGCCCGCCGCACCGCGTCCGCGGCGGTGAGCGCGACCCGGCCGGACGCCAGCCCGGGGGAGGCGCCCGTGCCCCGGGTGAGCACCGGGACCCCGGCGCCGAGCCGGCGGGCGGTGGCCGGGCCGGTGAGATCCACGCGGCGCACGGCCTCGGCGCGGGTGATGATCCCGTCCTCGACCAGGCCGACCGCGATCCGCGCGGCCGCGCCCGCCGCGACGCCGCCGCGGCGCACCTGGAGCAGCCACAGCCGCCCCGACTCGATCGTGAACTCCACCTGGCACACGTCCCGGTAGTGCCGCTCGACGAGGCGCAGCGCCGCTCGGAGCTCGTCCCAGACGGCCGCGTTCCCGGCGGCCAGCTCGGCGAGCGGGCGGGTGCGGCCGGTGCCGGACACCACGTCCACCCCCGGCGCCCGGAACGCCACCTCGCCGGAGGGGACCGGCTCGCCGGTCACCGGATCCCGGCTGAAGGCGACGCCGCTCGCGCTGCGCTCGTCGCGGTCGCCGAACACCATGGCCTGGACGACGACCGCCGGGCCGGGCTCGTCGGGCAGGTCGTACAGCCGCCGGTACGTCCGGGCCCGCGGCGAGTCCCACGACGCCAGCACGCGCTCGATCGCGGCACGCAGCGCGTCGCGGCCCCGGACGTCGAGCACGGTCGCCAGCATGCCCGGCATCGAGACCGCCGCTCCCGACCGCACCGAGACGGACCGCACCGGGACGGACCGCACCGGGACGGACCGCACCGGGACGGACCGCACCGGGACGGACCGCACCGGGACGGACCGCACCGGGACCGTCCGGTCCGGGCCGGTGAGGCCGGGGACCAGCGCGTCCAGTTCGCCGGACAGGGAGTGGGGGAGGTGACCCGTGTCGCGGACGACCCGGTGGAGCTCGGTCGTGAGGACGAAGCCGGGCGGGACGGGAAGGCCCAGGCGGTGGAGTACCGACAGGCCGTGCGCCTTCGCGCCGACGACCGTGGGGTCGTCGTCCGCCGGAAGCGATCGGATCCAGCGCATCAGTGGCGCGGCATTCCGAGCGTGACCAGGAAATCCTCGTGGAGGCGGAACCACCGCGTGTGGTACGAGTCGAGGCGGTCGGCGAGATACCCGCTCTCCCCGGCCCGGGCCCTGGCCAACGCCCGCGCGAGCCCGCCGCGGTGCCGCTCGAAGCGCGGGAGCAGCGGTGCGAGCGGCGCGAGCGCCTCCGTGCACCGGCCGTGCAGATCGGCGAACCCCGCGGCGACCGGTTCCGCCTCGGCGGTGCGCAGCTGCCACGCGGTGCACAGGTCGAGCAGCTCCGGGTTGAGTTCCAGGAACTCCCGGTACGCCGCGGCGACGACGTCACGCACATCGAGCGCGCGGAGCTCGGCGGCCACCGCGCGGTCGTCGGCGGCGGTGCCGGGTGCGGTGACCCGCCACCCGCCGAACGCGCCCCGCTCGAACGTCACCAGGCCGTCCACCGCCAGGTCGATGAGCGCCGACTCGGCCTCACCGGCCGACACCCCGGCCGCGTCGGCGATCCCGTCGACCCCCGACGCGCCGATGCACCGCAGCGTGTGCAGCACCTCGTTCACCGGCTCGCCGCCGCGTGACCGGCGCCGCGGTGCGCGGCCCTGGCGACGACCCGGCCACCGGCGACGCGGATCGCGTGCTCGGTGCCCGGTTCCGGTGGTACGCCGAGTGCCGCGGCGACGCGCCCGTCGTCGAGAAGAAGGGCGAAGCCGGGCCAGGTGGTGGGATCGACCGCGCGCCGGAGGCACCCCGCCAGGTCGCGGATCCGCAGCCGCACCAGCGCGGCGTCGGACGCGACGACGATCGTGACGCGGTCGCCGGTCGCGCGCACCGCCTCCTCGGCCGCGCCGAGCCGATCGGCACCGAGGAGCACGAGCACGCCGTCGGCGCCGAGGTCGACCGGGTCGCCGGTGATCAGGTCGGGCCCGGGCGTGGGCGCCTCCCACGGTTCGTCGACCGGCTGCGCCGGCGTCACGAACGGGAGGTGCGCCGGTTCCCAGGTGTCGGTGAGCGGGAGGTCGGCCAGGTGCTCGCAGGCGCGGACGACGTCGAACGGGTCGCCGACGCCGGGCGCGGTCGCGGCGAGGTGACCGGCGCCGTCGAGCACGGTGCGCAGCACCTCGGCGAGCCGCACGCGCCGCCCGCCCGGGGCCGCCGGGGGGCAGGCCTCCAGCGCGCGGCCGAGGAGCAGCGTCTCCAGGTGCGTGATGCCGGCGAGCGCGGGCCGGCGGTCGACGACACCGTCGAGCGAGCGCAGCCGGAGCTGGGCGCTCGCCGGGGTGTCGCCGGCGAGCGGCAGGCGGTCGAGCCAGGCGCGGGCGAACGCCTCGATCGCGTCCTCGAGGTGCGTCGGGGCCTGCGCCGGCGTGGACGGCTCCCGCTCGACCAGGTCGAGCAGCACGGCCAGGTAGACCGCGCTCTTTCCGGAGAAGTTCGAGTAGACCGCGCCGCGGGTGAGCCCGGCCCGGTCGGCGATCCGGTCGACGGTGACCGCGGAGTACCCCTCCTCGGCGAACTCCGCGTACGCCGCGGCGAGCACCGCGGCCCGGGTGCGGTCCTGCTGCTGAGCCCGCGTGAGTCGCATGCGGCCGACCTTCCGGATGATGGCAGTATCCGGATGTTATCAGTATCTGATTAGGTGGGAGGCCGGCCGGCGAGGGCGGCCCAGGACGCCGCGACCAGCGCGGCACCGGCCACCGCGTCCAGCAGCCAGTGGTTCGCGGTCGCGACCACGACGACCGTGGTCACCACCGGGTACGCGAACGCGACCAGGCGCTGCCAGCGGTGGCGGGCGAGCGCGGCCAGCGCCAGCGCGCACCACAGCGACCACCCGACGTGCATCGACGGCATCGCGGCGAGCTGGTTCAACCCCGCCGAGTCGTGCTGCGGCCACCAGCCGACGTCGGCGGTCGCGATGAGCGTGTCCACGTAGCCCGGCAGCATCCGCGGTGGCGCGGTCGGGAACGTGAGGTACCCGATCAGCGCGGTCGCGGTCGCGGCCATCAGCGCCAGCCGCGCCCGCCGGTACAGCTCCGGCCGCCACCGGAACAACGCCACCAGCACCAGCGGCGTGACGAGGTAGTGCAGCCCCGCGTACCAGAACGACGTCGCGACCTCGGCCCAGCGTTCGCCGGCCACGGCGGCGTTGAGCCCCGCCTCCACGTCCAGGCCGAGGTAGCGCTCCCAGGTGAGCACCTCCCGGGCGTGGGCGATCGCCGGTGCCCGGTCGTCGCTGGCCGCCATCCGGATCAGGTCGTACGGCACGAGGAACGCGACGATGATCAGGATCTCGCGCCACCACACCGGCCCGGGAGCCGCCTCGATGCGCGTCGGCGCCTCCAGAACCACGCGCGTGAGCCCCTCCCGATCGCCGCGACGCTCGTCACCCTAGTCACCGAGCGCAACACGACCCGGCGACAAATTCGCCATATACCGGGCGAAAGTCCCTAGACTTCTCACTCGTGAGCCGTCCCTCCACCCTCGACCCCTCGCCCCCCGACTCCGCACCGGATTCCGACGCCGGTGCGATCGCTGTTCTCCCGGCCGCCGTCCGGGCCGCCTACGACGCCGCCGACCGGACCGGTCACCGCATCCGGCTCGGCACGGTCCCGGAGTTCACGCTCGTCGTCTGGGGCCCGGTCGACGCCGGCAAGACCGCGCTGGTCTCGGCCCTGCTCGCCGACGGGATGGCGGCCCTGCCCGGCCTCGCCGAGCGGCCCGGCCGGGCCACGCCGGTGCCGGTCGAGTACGTGTACGGCGTCAACCCCGAGCTCTGGCTCGGCGTCGGGGGCAGCAGCGCGGAGCCCACCGAGTGGGTCCGCGCGCCGCTCGACACCCCGGACCTGGACCGGTTCCCCGAGCTGAGCCGGGTCCGCGCGGTCGTGCCCGCCCGCGTCCTGCTCGACTGGAGCCTGCGGATCGTCGACTGCCCGGGCCTGGACACCGCCGACGACCTGACCGGCGCCGCCGCCGACGAGGCCAGGCGGCCCGACGTCGGCGTGCTGTACGTGGTGCCGCGGCGGGGGATCACCGAACTGGACGCGCAGGCCCTGGAGACGCTGCGCTCCCTGCCGCTGCTGCTGATCGAGAACCGGCGGGAGGCCGAGATCGCCGGGGCGGCGTCCACGTTCGACGAACTCGCCGTGCCCGGCCTGGACATCGGCCCGGCGATCCCGCTGGCCGTCCGCCGGCTGGCCCGGCCGGGCCCCGAGCGGGCGATGTTCCTGCGCTGCGTCGCGCTGCTGCGTACCCGCACCGCGCCCGACCGCTGGACGTCGGGCCTCGGCGCGGCCGCGATCCGCAGCCGGGAGTCGCTCTGCGGCGACTTCGCCCGGCGCCGCACGATGGCCCTGATGGCCCGCCACCCCGACTGGCTGGGCTCGTTGCACCTGCTCGCGGACCTGGTCGGCATCGAGCGCGACGGCCCGTCGGTGATCGAACTCGACGACCGGCTCGCGGCGATCGCCCGGCTCGCATCGGCGGCGCGCCCGGCCGAGACGCTCCGGACGCTGCTCGACCACGACGTCCGCGCGACGCTCGACCGCTACAACGGCGAGGCCGTGCGTGGTGTCCGGCTGCCGCGGGACCAGGCCCCCCACCCGGCGTTCGGGCAGGCCTACGCGCGGCTGCGCGACGACCTGATCGCGCTGCTGGAGAACGTGCTCGCCGATCCGGCGCTCGGCGTGACCGACGCCGACCGGGCCGCGCTGGAGACCGTCCGCGACGAGGTCCGCGACGACCGGCTCGAGGTCGCGGTGCTCGGCCAGTCCTCGTCGGGCAAGTCGTCGCTGATCAACGCGTTGCTCGGCGTCCGTACCGGGGCCGCGCTGCTGCCGGCCGCGCCGCGCCCGACGACGTCGACCGTGAACCGGGTCGAGTACGCGGCCCGGGACTCGCTGACCGTCGAATGGTTGCCCGAGGTCGAGTTGCGGCTGCTGTCGCCGGGTGCCGAACCGCACCAGTTGCGTGTTCACCTGGAGAACATCCGGGCGCTGGGGCGGTGGCTGCGCGACCGGTCGGTCGCCGCCAGGGACTGCGCGTTCCGCCCGCTCGCGGCCGGTCAGTCCGAGAGCGACCCGGAAGCCGCGTTCTGGCGGCTGTGGAAGATGCTCGACCTCACCGGCGACCCGCAGCTCTACGCCTACCTGGCGCCGAGCCCCGACCGGCCACGGATCACCGACCTGTCGGTGCCGGCCGAGGTCCTGGTGCGACGGTTCGTGTCGGTGCCCGACCAGTGGCCCGGCTCGCTCGACCGGGAACGCGCGTTCGCCGACCTGACCCGCGACCCGGCGCTCGCGCTGCGCGTCGACACCCTGCGCGTCGGGGTGCCGCACCCGCTGCTCGAGCACGTGACGATCGTCGACACGCCCGGTACCGACGCGCCCGTCCCGCACCATCGCGTCACCGCGCACCGGGCCGTGCGTGACCAGCGGCACGGCGCGGTCGTCTACTGCTTCGACGGGGCCCGCCCGGCCAGCGCCGAGGACCAGGCGAACCTCACCTACCTCCAGCAGCAGCTCGACCCGTCCCGCTTCTTCTTCGTGATCACGCGGCGCGGGGTCGTTGAGCGCGACCAGGACCGCGTCCGGGAGACCGTCGAGAACGTGCTCGGCGCGACGCCGCCACGCACCTACTTCACCGAGGTCGTCAGCGAACTCAACGACGACTTCCGGGCGCTCGCCGACGACCTGGGCCGTTACGTCCTGGACTCGCGGCGCACGCTGCTCGCGTCCTGGCTCGACCGCGCCGCCCAGGTCGTCACCGACGTGCACGGCCGGCACGTCCGACGGATCGACCGCGTCGCCGACGGCGAGGAGATCCGCCGGGCCCGGCTGGAGTCGTTCCGGGCCGACGCCGCCGAGCTGAGCGCCGTGCGCGACGCGTTCCGCCAGGACCCGCAGTGGGGCGAACCGTGGCTGCGGTCCCGGGTGGCCGAGGCGCTCGACCGCGGCACGGCACGGATCGAGCACGTCGTGCACGGCCTGACCGGCAAGCGCGCGTTCGCCGCGGCCCGCGACCGGCTCGGCGCCGAGATCGACGTGCTCAACCGGACGGTCCGCGAGCTGCTGGCGTCGGACTGCGCGGTGTTGTCGTTCGAGCTCGCGGCCCGGCTCCCGGGCCGCACCGTGACGCCGCCGGAACTGACCTGGGACGTGGAGCCGTTCGGCGTCGCCGAGGTCGACCACGTCGCCGCGACCGTCGAGTGGCGCGGTGGCTGGCAGCGGCTGATCGTGCTGCTCGACCCGCGCCGCCGCCGCTCCGACGCGGACGCCAACCGGCGCACCGTGGCCGAGGCCTGGACCCGCAGCCGCGACGCCGGCGTGCGCGCGGTCAGCGGCGCGGTCGAGCACCTGGTCGCGCACCTGCACGCCGAGCTGGCCCGGCTCGCGGAGGGCACCGCCGCCGAGGTCGCGGCGGCCGAACGGGAACCGGGCCCGGACGACAAGGTGGCCGCCACCGAAGGACGCGACCGGGCGTCGAACTGGCTGCGGCGTATCGACGCGCTGGGCCGAAACCCGCAACTAGGAGGGGACCGTTGACCACCACGAGGGACGTCCACCAGGAGACCGTGACGTTGCTGGCCGATGCGGTCACCGACATCACCAAGCGCGCGGTCGAGCCGACGCTCGCGCCGTTCGGCTCGGAGCTGCGCGAGACGATCGCGGCGCTCGACGTCCGGCTGCGCACGCTCGACGAACTGCTCGGCGACGACCGGATCGACCGGCAGCGGCTGACCCGGCAGGTCGGCGAGCTGGTGCGCACCACCGAGGCCGGCACCGACGCGATCCGGCACCGGGTCGACGAGGCCACCGGCACGATCGACCGGCTCCGCGAGCAGGCGACGGCGAACGCCGCGACGATCGAGCGCCTGCGCCGGTTCGGCGTGGGGCTGAGCGTCGCGCTGCTGGTGTGCCTGGCCGCGCTCGCGGTGCTACTGCTGACGACCGGCGCCTGAGCCGATCCCGGCGAGCAGCCAGTTCACCCCGGCCAGGAACTGGTCGCGGTCGTCGTGCTCGCGCAGCTGGGCCGCGACCCCCCGGGTGAACGCGTAGTCGGTGGGGTCCAGGCCGGCCCACACCGACGACATGCTCGCGAGGACGTCGGACCGGACGGCGCCGGGCTCCACCGACGCGGCCAGCGCGGCGTTCTGCCCGGCCACGCCCAGCACGTAGTTCAGCAGCGCCGCGGCCGCGTCGAACTGGGTGTCGGCGGGGACGCCGAGCGTCTGCAGGTGCCGGCCGAGGCGTTCGAAGATCTGGACGGTCGTGGGCTGCGACGACAGGCGCGAGAGCTGCACGCCGATCCACGGATGGGCGTCGAACGCGTCGAACACGCCGAGCGCGACCGCCCGGATCGCGTCGTCCGGAGCCAGGTCGGCGGTGTCGGCGGTCAGCGCCTCGGCGAGGACGGCGTCGGTGGCGGCCACGAGCACGTCGTCCTTGTTCCGCACGTGCCAGTACAGCGCGCCCAGGCCGGTCCGGAGCTTCGCGGCGAGACCGCGCACGGTGAGGCCGCGCTCGCCGGTGGCGTCGAGCATCTCGATGGCCGTCGTGACGATGAGCTCCCGGGAGAGCGCGTCGTCACGCCGCCGGTCTGAAATCGGCATGGTCCCATCTTGACATGTCTGGATCAACGATCCACTCTGGTTCTGGAACATTGATCCAGAGATATGCGAGGGCTTGTCATGATCACCATCGTCGGCGCCGGTCTCGGCGGGCTGATGCTCGCCCGCGTGCTGCACGTCCACGGCATCCCGGCCACGGTCTACGAGGCCGACGCCTCGGCCGGCGTCCGCACCCAGGGCGGTCAGCTCGACATCCACCCGCACAACGGGCAGCTGGCGCTGCGCGCCGCCGGGCTCTTAGACCGGTTCCGGGCCCACGTCCACCAGGGCGCCGAGGCCCAGCGGGTGCTCGACCCCGACGGGAACGTGCTGCTCGACCACCCGGGTTCCGGGTCGCGCCCGGAGATCCTCCGCGGCGACCTGCGCCGGATCTTGATCGACGCGCTGCCCGCAGGCACGATCCGCTGGGGGCCACAAGCTCACCGCGGCCCGGTCCCTCGGCGACGGCCGGCACGAGCTGACGTTCGCCGACGGGTCGAGCGCGACGACCGACGTCCTGGTCGGCGCGGACGGCGCGTGGTCGCGGGTGCGTCCGCTGGTGTCCGCGGAGAAGCCGGTCCACACCGGGACGTCGGTCCACGAGACCTACCTGTTCGACGCCGACGACCGGCACCCGGCCACCGCGAAGGCGGTCGGCGCGGGCTCGATGTACGCGCTGGTGCCGGGCAAGGGGATCCAGGCCCACCGGGAGGCCGGGGGAGTCCTGCACACCTACGTGATGCTGACCCGGCCGCTGGACTGGTTCGACGCGCACGACGTGGCCGACGAGTTCGCCGGCTGGGCGCCGGAGCTCACCGCGCTGATCACCGACGGCGACACCCCGGCCGTGCTGCGCCCCCTGCACACCCTGCCGATCGGGCACCGGTGGGACCGGACGCCGGGCGTTACGCTGCTCGGCGACGCCGCCCACCTGCAGCCGCCCAACGGTGAAGGCGCCAACCTCGCGATGCTCGACGGCGCCGAGCTCGGCTGGGCGCTCGCCGCGCACCCGGACGATGCCGAGGCCGCGCTCACCCAGTACGAGCAGGCGCTCTTCCCGCGCAGCCGGGCCGAGAGCGTCGAGGCCGCGCGTGACTTCGAGCTCATCTTCGGGGCCGACACCCCGCACAGCCTGCTGGCGCTGTTCGCCGGATAGGGCTGCGGTTTTCCGCAGGCGGGTCGGCGGGCGTCCGCATGGTGGCGCACGGGGCCGATTTCTAGCGTCGTTCGCATGATGCTGACTGGAATCACCGAGTTCGCCACCGACCTGGTCGAGCGGCTCGGCGGGCCGGGCGCCGGGCTGGCGGTCGCGCTCGAGAACCTGTTCCCGCCGATCCCGAGCGAGATCATCCTGCCGCTCGCGGGGTTCGCCGCGAGCCGGGGCGACGTGAACCTCGCCGCCGCGATCGCCTGGACGACGCTGGGCTCGGTCGTCGGGGCGCTGGCGCTCTACGGGATCGGCGCCGCGCTCGGCCGCGACCGGCTGCGCACGATCGTCGCCCGGATGCCGCTGGTGCAGGTGAGGGACCTGGACCGCACCGAGGCGTGGTTCGCGCGCCACGGCCGGAAAGCGGTCTTCTTCGGACGGATGATCCCGATCTTCCGGAGCCTGATCTCGGTGCCGGCCGGGGTCGAGCGGATGCCGCTGCCGGTGTTCCTGCTCTACACGACGCTGGGCAGCCTGCTCTGGAACACGACGTTCGTGCTCGCCGGGTACGTGCTCGGCGAGAACTGGCCCCGGGTCGAGCCGGTCGTCGGCACGTTCCAGAACGCGGTGATCGTGGCCTGCGTGCTGGCCGTGGTGCTCTTCGTCGTGTCGCGGTTACGGCGTCGTCAAGGGGTGAAGCCGTAACGGGCGAACAGGTCGAGCCGCCGGCGCACGGCTAACCGGCCTCGCTGAGAAACTCCTCGACCATCGGGGCCAGCCAGTCGACGGCCGCGAGCACACCGGTGTGCGTCGTGCCCGGCAGGATCGCGAGACGGCAGCAGGGCAGCGCGCTGACGTCGCCGGGAACCCCGCCACCGAGCAGCCGGAACATCGCGACCGTGTGCTCGGGCCGGACGATGTCCGCGTCGCCGAGCACGAGCATCGCCGGGCTGCGCAGCGCGCGGATCCGGGCGGCCGGCCACCGCGGTGGGTCCGCGTCGAGTGCGGCGACCTTGGCGACCAGGCCGGCGAACCCGCCCGGGTCCGGGGCCGTGCGCAGGTACTCCTCGTGCAGCTCCGAGCCGTGCAGGTGCTCGGGGGCGAGCGCTCCGCCGAGGACACCCGGGTGGAGGCCGCTCCGGTCGACGCTGAGGCTGGCCAGGATCAGCCGGCGCACCCGGGCCGGGTGGTCGAGCCCCAGGTGCAGGGCGACCGCGGCGCCGAAGCTCCAGCCCAGCACGTCCGCGTCCGGCAGCCCGAGCCGGTCGAGGAGCTCGACCACGTCGTCGGCGCAGTGGGCCACGGTCAGCGGGCGGTCGGTGTCCGGCGTGTGCCCGTGCCCCTGCAGCTCCACCGCGATCACCCGGCGCGTCGCCGCCAGCCGGGGCAGGATCGCGCCGAACGAGGAGCCGATCCCCGACAGCGCCCCCGGGATCAGCACCAGCGGCGGCCCGGCACCGTGGTCGGCGTGGTAGATCTCCATGCCCGTACGGTGACGGTGAGCTCTTACGGTTCGCTTTCGGAGGACGTGCGGTGCGGTTCGGTGTGCTCGGGCCGGTGACGGTCACCACGGAGGCCGGTGACCCGGTGGTGATCCCGGGGGCGAAGGTGCGGCTCCTGCTGGCCGACCTGCTCACCCACCGCAACCACGTCGTCTCCGCCGACCGGCTGATCGACGACCTCTGGGGCGAGAACGCCCCCGCGAACGCGTCCGGCGCGCTGCAGGTGCGCGTCTCCCAGCTGCGCAAAGCCCTGGGCGACGCCGAGCGCGGCGGCCGTGACCTGGTGGAGTCGGTGGCGCCGGGGTACGTGCTGCGCACCGACGCGGTCGACGCGGACCGGTTCGCCGCGCTGCTCGGCACCGACCCGACCGCGGCGCTCGGCCTGTGGCGCGGCGAGGCCTACGCCGACGTCGCCGACCACGAGTTCGTCCGCGCCGAGGTGCTGCGCCTGACCGAGCAGCGTCTCGTCGCCCGGGAACGGCTGGCCGCCGCCCGGCTCGAGCGCGGTGAGCACGACGCGGTCGCCGCCGAGTTGTCCGCGCTCGTCGCCCAGCACCCGCTGCGCGAGGGCCTGCGCGGGCTCCACCTGCGGGCGCTGTACGCCGCCGGGCGGCAGGCCGAGGCGCTGGACAGCTACGCCGACCTGCGCGAACACCTCGCCTCGGAGCTCGGCCTCGACCCCGGGCCGGAGTTGGTCGCGCTGCACGGCCGGCTGCTCGCCCAGGACGCGGCGCTCGGCCCGGTGCCGCCCGCCGCGCGGGTGCGCAACAGCGTGCCGGCCCGGCTGGACGAACTGGTCGGTCGCGGCGAGGCCCTGGTCGAGTTGCGTGAGCTGCTGCCGTCCCACCGCCTGCTCACGCTGATCGGGCCGGGTGGGGTCGGCAAGACCCGGCTCGCGACCGAGGTGGCCCGCGGCCACGCGTCGGCCTGCCTGGTCGAGCTGGCGCCGCTGCCGGCCGGCGACCCCGGCGTCGCCGACCGCGTGCTCGCCGCGCTGGACCTCGCCGAGCCCACCGGCTCGGTCGTCCCGCCGGCGGACCGCCTGCTCACCGCCCTGGGCGGTCGCGAACTGCTGATCGTCCTCGACAACTGCGAACACGTCGTCGAGGACGCGGCCGGGCTGGTCGCGCGCCTGCTCCGCGAGGCCCCCGGGATCACCGTGCTCGCCACCAGCCGCGAACCGCTCGGCCTGACCGGCGAGGTCCTCTGGGAGGTCCCGCCGCTGCCGCTGGCCGACGACGACCACGACGTCGACGCGGTCCGCCGCTCGGCCGCCGCCCGGCTGTTCACCGCCCGGGCGGCCGCCCAGCAGCGCACGTTCCGGCTCGACGAACGCACCGCGCCGCTCGTCGCCCACCTGTGCCGACGGCTCGACGGGCTGCCGCTCGCGCTGGAGCTCGCCGCGACCCGGGTCCGCGCGCTCGGCCTCGACGGTGTCGTGGCCCGCCTGGACGACCGGTTCGCGCTGCTCACCGCGTCGACACGGGACGTTCCGGCCCGGCAGCGGACGCTGACCGCGGTGATCGCCTGGAGCTGGGACCTGCTCGCGCCCGACGACCAGCAGGCGCTGGCGCGGCTCGCGGTGTTCCGCGACGGGTGCACGGAGCCGGCCGCGTCCGAGGTGTGCGGCACGTCGCTCGACACGCTCGCGACGCTCGTCGACCGGTCGCTGGTGGTGTTCGACGGGGACCGCTACCGGCTGCTGGAGTCGGTCGCGGAGTTCGCGCTGGCCCGGCTGGAGGACGCCGCCGACGTCCGCGCCCGGCACGCGGCCCATTACCTCGCGCTGGCGTCCCGGGCCGACCCGCTGCTGCGGGGGCCGCGCCAGCGGGAGTGGCTGGACCGGCTGGACGCCGAGGACGCGAACCTGCACGCCGCCCTCGGGGCCGGTGGCGGGTTGCCGCTGGCCTGCGCGCTGACCTGGTACTGGTACCTGCGCGGCCGGTTCACCGAGGCGCGCACGGCGCTCGCCCTTCCGGGCTCGCCCGCCGAGGAGCGCCGGGCGTCGCCGTGGCGGCTCGGGTTCGCGCTGCTGCAGGGTGCCGCCGTCGCCGCCGACGACGTCCGCGCGTGCGTCGCCGACTGCGAGGACCCCCGCGCGGCCTGGTTCGTCGCGCACGCGCTGATCGAGCGCAGCGAACTGGAGCTGACCGCGTCGCTGCTGCCGGACACCGACGACCCGTGGACCGGGGCCGCGGTGCTGAGCACCCGCGCGATGCTCGCCCATGCCACCGAAGACTGGGCCGAGCTGGAGCGGGTCGCGACCCGGGGCGCGGCGATCTTCACCGAGCTGGGCGACGGCTGGGGCTGGTTGCGGGCGTCCGAGTGGCTGGCCGGGCTGGCCGAGGTGCGCGGCGACCTCGAGGGCGCGGCGGCGCTGCACCGCGAGGGCCTGCGCCGGGCCGAGGAGCTCGCGCTGACCGCCGAGGTCGGCGGCCGGCTGTCGTGGCTGGCCTGGCTCGGCGTGCAGACCCGGGACTACGCCGGAGCCCAGGAGCTGGGGGAGCGGGCCTACCGGATGGCGCTCGCCCAGGGCTCGTCGGCCTCGATCGCGTTCGCGCAGATCAGCCTCGGGTTCGGCGCACGCCGCGGCGGCAAGCTCGACCTGGCCGTCGAGCACCTGACCCAGCTCGTCGAACGGGGCAGGGCCGAGGCGGCGACCGCGCTGTTCCTGCCGATGGCGCTGATCGAGCTCGGGTTCGCGACCGAGCAGCTCGGCGACCTCGACGGGGCGATCGCGCTGCACCGGGAGGCGTTCGACCTGTCGGGCCCGATGGGCTCACCCCGCAACGGGGTGCCCGCCCTCGAGGGGTTGGCCTCCGCCGCCGCGGCGCGGGGCGACGCGCCGGTCGCCGCGCGCCTGCTGGGTGCGGCGGCGGCCGCCCGGGTGGCCGCGGAGTCGCCGCCCGCCCCGGCCGAACAGGACGAGCTGGACCGGGTGACCGACCGGCTCACCGACGTGCTCGGTGAGCCCCGCCTGACGGTTCTGCTCACCGAGGGTGCGGCGCTGACCCCAGCGGAAGCCCGAGCTCTGCTCTGAGTACGGGCTCCCGGCCTCACCCTCCACTCGACCTTCAGACCTTCGGGGCGTACGAGGCCACGATGACGCCGCTCTTGAACACTTTCGTGTCGACGAGGTCGAACGTCGCGGTGAAGTCGGGCAGCGGAGCGGAGATCGAGGCACCCCCGACGACGACCGGGTGGATCCAGAGCCGGACCTCGTCGACGAGACCGGCCCGGAGCAGCTCCGCGGTCACCGAGCCGAACCCGTACTGGATGATGTCGCCACCCTCCTGCGCCTTCAGCGCGGTGACGGCCTCGACCAGGTCACCCGCCAGCACCTCGGTGTTGCGCCACTCCGGGTTCGTCAGCGTCCGGGACGCGACGTACTTCTTCACCGAGTTGAAGTACGCGGCGCCGGTCGTCGGGTCGTTCTCGTCCCGGCTCGACCAGGCCGGGAACATCCCGTCGTAGGTCGCGCGGCCCATCAGCATCGCGTCGGCGGCCTCGGTCTGGGCCCCGGCCAGCGCTCCGGCCTCCTCGTCGAAGTACGGCATGGTCCACATCGGGTTCTCGATGACGCCGTCGAGGGTGATGTAGGTCGAGTTGATCAGCTTGCGCATCGGGTGCTCCGCAGCGAGTCGGTGTCGTTCGTCCTGACAGCTCAGACTTTGACCGGCCGAGCTTACGATTCGCTTTCGATGCGCCACCTGACCCCCTTTCGGGGGGTGGGTGCGCACGGTGGTGCGCACGGGGCAGAATCGAGCCGCGCGCGCACCGTGGCGGGCGTGGCCGGGGAAGGCGGACCGTGAGGCGGGATCAGTCGACGTGATCATCGATCGGGCCCAGCTGGTCGTCGCCCTCCCGCAGTACGAGATCGGCGACGTGCTCGGACGAGGTGCGCACGGGCTGGTGTTCCACGCCCGGCACCGGCGTCTCGGTTCGGCCCACGCGGTGAAGGCGCTCGTCGTCGCCGAGCGTGACCTCGACGCGTCCCGCCGGTTCCTCAACGAGGCGCGGGTGATGACCGCGCTCGACCACCCGCACATCGTGCGTGTCAACGAGTACGCCGAAGGGGACGCGGTACTGCTGCTGGTGCTCGAGCACCTCGGCGGCGGCACGCTCACCGAGCGGATGGGGCAGCCGGTCGCGCCGGGCGTCGCGTCGGCGTGGATGCTCGCGGTCGCCGAGGCGCTGTCGGTGGCGCACCACCAGGGCGTCGTGCACCGGGACATCAAGCCCGCGAACCTGCTGTTCACGACCGGGGGGCTGCTGAAGGTCGGCGACTTCGGCATCTCGAAGCTCTTCGCCGGCTCCGACGCGTCGGCCAGCGCGGACATCGTCGGGACCCCGCGGTACATCGCCCCCGAGCAGATCTCGGGCGGACGGATCGGGCCGGCCACCGACCTGTACGCGCTCGGCGTGACGTTCTACGAGCTGCTGTCCGGGAAGTCGCCGTTCCCGGTGGGGCTGTCGTTACCCGGGTTGCTGCACCACCACCTGTCGATGCCGCCGGAGCCGCTGGAGGGTGCGCCGCCGGCGCTGGCCGCGCTGGTGGAGCGTCTACTGGAGAAGGACCCGGCGGCACGGCCGGATTCGGCGCGGGGCCTCGCCGTCGAGCTCGTGAACGCGGCCGAAGAGGACCTCGGCGGCGACTGGATCACCCGCTCCGGGGTTCCGCTGCGCATCGACGGCGCGCTGCTGTACCAGCGCGGCCCGTGGCGCGAACTGAACGAGTCCCGGGTCCCGCCGCGGGAGCCCGGCCGGGGCCGGAGCGACACGCCGGTGCCGCCGTCGTCCCGGACGGTGCTGCTCGGCGACGAACCGTTGCCGCCGCTGCCGGTGGTCTCCGGCGGGGGTACGGGTGGGGATCCGGACTGGGTGCGGACCGGGGACCGGGACGAGTCGCCGCGGCCGGAGCCCCGGGTCCCGGCCGGTCGGCGACGCGCGATGCTGGCCGGTGCGGCCGCTGTCGTCGTGGTCGCGACCGCCACCGCGGCGACCCTCGTGCTCAACGCCGACCGCTCCGCGGACGCCTCCCACACCGCCACCACGGCGACCGCGCAGAAGACCGCGACGGCCGAACACAGCGCCACCCTCCTCGGCGAGTTCACCGCCGGCCGGTCGATCGCCGAACGCGTCGCGATCGACGGCGACGCCACCCACGTCGCCTGGATCACCACCGGCGGCGACGTGTCGGTCTGGGATCCGGCCACCGAACGCCAGGTCGGCCCCCTGGGAGGCACGGACACCGCGGTCTGGGCGGCGGCCTTCGTCGTCGACGACGACCCCACGCTCGCCGGCCCCAGCGGCGGCGTGCTCCTCACCGGCGGCCAGGACGGCGTCCTGCACCAGTGGGATCCCGGCACCGGCCGGGAAGCCGGCGCCACCGTCCCCGTCGGACCGGAGAAGACCATCGCGGTCGCCTTCGACCAGGACGGCGCGACGATGGCCGCCGGCGGCGCGGACGGCGTCGTCCGGATCTGGAACGCGATCACCGTCGAGCCCTCCGACCCGCCGCTGCGCGGCCACACGTCCCCGATCGCCGCGATCGCATTCGCCCCCACCGGAACCCGTATCGCCACCGCCGCCGACGACGGGGTGCGCCTGTGGAACGCCGGCAGCCACCAGCAGGTGGTGTTCCAGTCCAACCGCGGCGGCGCGGTCACGACCAGCCTGGCCTTCAGCCCCGACGGCAGCCGTCTCGTCTCCGGCGGCTTCAAGAACGCGGTGCAGCTGTGGGACGCCCAGTCCGGCCGGCCGGTGGGCCCGGCGATCGACCCCGGCCCCACCGATCTGAGCATCGCGCTGGGCTTCAGCCGGGACTCCGACGCCTTGATCACCTGCGCCGGGAACGTCGTGCGCTGGTGGGACGCGTCGACCGGCAAGCGGACGGGGGCGGAGGTGCGCCTGCCCGCGAGCGCGCCGGTGAGCGCGGCCGCGTTCACCGCGAACGGCACCCACGTGGTGACGGCGAGCACCGACGGCACGGTCCGCCTGTGGAAACTCGTCTGATGGCCTCGCGCGCACCTGAGTGCGCGTCATCGTCTCCGGCGACGTGGAACGCGGTGATGGCCGCGACCGCGGACGCCACCTGATCCGGTTCGCCACCGCCGGGGCCGGACCGACGCGAACCGGCCCTCACGCAGAACGCGCCGATGGTGCGAGTCGGTCGCGGGGGACAGCCCGAACTCGGCCCGGATCGCCTCGGTGATCGCGCCCGAACTCCGCTCCCCGTCGGCGAGCAACTCCACAATGCGCCGGCGCACCGGGTCCCCCAGGATGTCGAACGCGTGCGCGGCCCCGATCGCGCCGGCCTCGACTCATCTAAGTCAATGCTGGCACTTAGGCGATCGGCATCCGGCCGGCGGGCGGATCCGCTCACCGCCGGGGCCCACCAGGTCGGTCCGGAGGCGGAGTGGGCCCTCGACCGGGGTGAGCGGGGTCGGTCGCGCGAAACTGGTCCGCCCGGGAGTGATCCGCGCACGGTCCAGCCGCGTGGGGGCGGGGCGGGCGGGAAGTCAGGCGGCCGGAAGGTCGGTCAGGGGCGGAGGTGGGCCCCGAGCACGGTGGTGACCATGGAGTGCACGGCGTCGGGGGTGGGTGGGGCGCCGGTGCGGTCGGCGAAGAGGAGGTGGCCGGCGCCGATGAGGGTCGGAGCGAGCCCGTCCACGGGCGCGTCGGAACCCAGGCGGCCGAGTTCCTGCTCCGCGGCGAGATAGGACGCGACCATGATCGCGCCCTCGGTGAGCACCGGAACGCCGGCCGGCCACGCGTCGCGGAGGCGAGCGCGAAGCTCGTCGCGGAAAATCACCAGCGGCACGATCGCCACCGCCACCGACCCGAACAACGCGGTCACCGCGGCCGCGACGTTGCCGACCACGGTCCCGGTCCCGGCGGCACTCCGCAGCGACTCGGTCTGCGAGTCCATCCGCTCGACCCGATCGAGCACGAAGTCGGCCAGGAACGCATCGAAGTCCGCGAAATGCCGGTGCAGGACCCCCTTGGCCACACCGGCCTCATCGGTGACCGCGCGACTGGTCAACGCACTCGGCCCGGACCGCAGCAAGACCCGCTCCGCGGCGTCGAACAACTGCGCCCGAACGTCACGAAGCGCTACCCCGGTCGGCACCGGGACATAGTACGCCGAGCCACCGACGCGCTCGTTCCCACAACAGAACCAGGTTCTACCCCACGACTCCGCGGGTGCGCGCGGCCCCGTTCGCGCCGCGCGCACACCACCGACGTCAGCGGCCGCGTGGCGGCCCGGCGATCACCTGGATCTCGGTGAAGCCCAACAACCCCCACGGCCCGTTCTCCACGCCGATCCCGCTGTGTTTGTGCCCCCCGAACGGCAGATCCGGGGTGATCGCGCTCCCGTGTGCGTTCACGGTCACCTGACCGGCGTCGATCTCGGCGGCGACCTCGGCCGCGTGGGCCGGATCGTGGGACCACACCGACGCGGTGAGGCCGTACGTGGTGTTGTTGGCTCTGGCCACCGCGTCGTCGACGTCGCGGTAGGTCAGGACGGGGAGCACCGGGCCGAACTGTTCCTCGTCCACGATCCGGACGCCGTCGGAGAGCCCGGCCAGGATCGTCGGACGGAAGAAATAGCCGTCCCGGTCGTACCGCGAGCCGCCGGCGGCCACGCGTGCGCCCTGGGCGATCGCGTCCTCCACCAGGCCGCTCACCCGCTCGTACTGCGGCTTGTTGTTGATCGGGCCGAGTTGCACGCCCTCGACCAGGCCCTGGTCGACCTTCACGCCCTCGGCGATCGCGGCGAGCGCGTCGACCAGTTCGTCGTGCTGGGATTCGTGCACGTAGACGCGCTTCACGGCCAGGCAGGTCTGGCCGTTGTTGAGGAAGCCGCTCCAGAACAGCGGCCCGGCGATGTCGGCGACGTTCGCGCCGGGCAGGACGACGGCCGGGTCGTTGCCGCCGAGCTCCAGCGTGACGCGCTTCAGGTCGTCCGCGGCGGCCGCGGCGACCTTCTTGCCGGTCGCGGTCGACCCGGTGAAGCTGATCTTGCGCACCAGCGGATGGGTGGTGAGCGACGCGCCGAGCGGATCGGGGCCGGTCACGACGTTGAGCACACCCGGGGGCAGCACGGTGCGCAGCACCTCGCCGAGCGCCAGCGTGGCCAGCGGCGTGTACGGCGACGGCTTGATCACGACGGTGTTGCCCGCCCGCAGCGCCGGCGCGATCTTCCACATGGCGAGGGTCAGCGGGAAGTTCCACGGGGTGATGGCCGCGACCACCCCGATCGGCTTGCGGTGGACCTCCGCGTAGCCCTTCTCGTCGTCGCGCACGATCTCGGGCGCGAGCTCCAGGCCCGCGTAGTACCGCAGCCACAGGGAGACGGCGAACGTTTCGGCGCGGGCGTCACGCAGTGGTTTGCCCTGTTCGGCGACGAGGATCGCGGCCAGGTCCGCGGACGCGGCGTCGACGGCGTCCGCGGCGGCGAGCAGCGCCTGCCGTCGATGGTGAGGGTTCGCGGATAGTCGGAGGTGACGGACACTGTCGGCTCCTGACTGGCGGCGGCTCGAGGTGGGTTGGGGTTCGTCAGAGGTGACGGCTGCGCGACCGGGCTCCTGACTGGCGGCGGCTCGAGGTGGGTTGGGGTTCGTCAGAGGTGACGGCTGCGCGACCGGGCTCCTGACTGGCGGCGGCTCGGGATGGGTCGGGGTTCGTGACAGCTGCGCGACCGGGCTCCTGACCTAACGCATGACTAGAACCGGTTTCACGACGGTACCTCGGGAGACGTCCGATTCGGCCGAGTTGATCCGATCCAGTGGGTACTCGGTGATCAGCCGGTCGAACGGGAAGACACCCTGTTTCCACAGCCGGATCAGCTGCGGGATGAAGACGTGCGGCACCGCGTCGCCCTCGTAGACGTACGTGATCGTCTTGCCGGCGAGCGTGGGCGGGAAGACCGTCAGCGGCTCGAAGCCGGCGCCGACGAGCACGCACCGGCCGGGGCGGCGCAGCACGTCGATCGCGGTGCTCATCGCGACCGGGTTCCCGGTCGTGTCGAAGCTGACGTCGACCTTGCCCACCTGCGCGGACACGTCGTCGGCGGTGCCGTCCACCGCCCGCGTCGCGCCCATCTCCACCGCGAACTCCCGTCGGCTGCGCCGGATGTCGACCGCGATGATCTCGCTCGCCCCCGACAGTTTCGCGGCGAGCACCGCCGCCATCCCCACCGCGCCGGTGCCGAACACCGCGATCGACCGGCCCGGCGCCAGTCGCAGCGTGTTGAGGACGACGCCGGCGCCGGTCTGGATCCCGCAGCCGAGCGGGCCGAGGAGCTCCAGCGGCACGTCCGCGTCGACCTTCACCGCGTTGCGCTCGGACGCGATCGCGTACTCGCCGAACGACGACTGACCGAACCAGCGGCTGGTCAGCGGCGCCCCCGCCGCGTCGGTGGCGACGCCGGTGCCGCCGGCGAGGTTGTGCCGTTCGAACGCGCCGCAGTGCACCGGGGTGCCCGCGTGGCACTCGGCGCAGGAACCGCAGGAGTCGAACGAGAGCACGACGTGGTCGCCGGGCGCGAGCGTCGTGACACCCGGCCCGATCTCCGCGACGACGCCGGAGCCCTCGTGTCCGAGGATCGCGGGGAGGAACGTCGGCCCGAGCACGCCGGCGCGGGCGATCTGGTCGGTGTGGCACATCCCGGCACCGACGATCCGCACCAGGACCTCACCGGGTCCGGGCGCGGCGAGGGTGACGGTCTCCACCGTGTACGGGGCGTCGACGTCACGCAGGACGGCACAGCGGCACTCGATCATCGATCCACCCGGGGTCGTCGGGGTTCCATAGTGGAACCGGGTTCTAATAGCTGTCAATCGGACCGGCGGCGATAGGTCTAGAATCCAGTTCATTCCGCGCGGGAGGGGCGATGGTCGACGACGCGATCGTGAACGCCAGCGCGGTGGTGCGGTACGCGCGGCCCAAACTCACCGCGACGCAGATCGCGCGGCGCCAGCGCATCCTCTCCGCCGCGCTGCGGGCGCTCGATTCGGGCGAGTACGAGCACATCCAGATGCGCTCGGTGGCCCAGGCGGCCGACGTCGCGCTCGGCACCGTCTACCGGTACTTCCCGTCGAAGGAGTACCTGTACGCGTCGGCCGTGCTCGAATGGGCGGTGTCGGCGCCGGAGCTGGCGCCCGCGCGCGAGGTGGCCGGGCACCTCCGGCCGGAGGAACGGCTCCGGATCCGCCTGCACACGATCATCCGGGCGTTCGAGCTCCGGCCCTGGCACTACCGGGTGCACGTCGCGCTGCGCACCACGGCCGACGCGCGGGCGGCGGCGCTGATCGCCGCCACCGAACGTGACACCCGGATGATCCTGGCCTATGACCTCGACGCGCTCGGACCGGCGGCGGCCGAGGACACCGCGCTCATGCTCTGGGCCGTGGTCGATGCCGCGCTGCGTGAGGCGATCATCCGCGGCGGCGAGGTCTCCGAGGCCTACCGGGTCGTCGACCGGTTCATCGACCTGCTGGTCACCCCGCTGCGCTGGGCGTCCCCGCCGGTCACGGCCGGGGACGGCGGCGGGGCGTGATCAGGCGGAGGCCGGCGCCCAGGAGGTGGCCCTCGAGCTCGGCGTCGCCCAGCGCGGCGAACTCGGGGCTGCCGGCCGCGGCCACGATGCCGGTGAGCGCCACCGCCGCCGCTACCCGCTGGCCGGGATCGGCGTCGGCCCCGACCACCGCGACGGGGATCCGGCGTTCGTAGTCGGCGAAGTCGGGCAGGTGCCGGCGGAGTGTGCGCAGCACCGCGACGTCGTCGTAGAGCAGGGTGAGCAGTTCGCGGTGCCCCACGACCAGGTGCACGAACCCGGTGAGGAAGGTGCGGGTACGGGTGGAGTGCGTGCGCTGCGCGTCGGCGTGGTCGAGGATCTCGCGCAGCTGCCCGAGCGCCGGAGCGACGACGGCCAGGACGATCTCGTCCTTGGTCTTGAAGTGGTAGTACACCGCGGCCTTCGTGACGCCCATCGCGTCGGCGATCATCTGCAGCGACGTGCCCTCGACGCCGAATTCGGCGAATTGCGCGAGCGCCGAGTCGATCACCCGCTGCCGCCCGCGCGCCGGGGTGCTCTGCTCGCTGGCCACGCTCGTCACTGACCCTCCTTCGTCCGAACGCCGAGTCTAGGTCTAGAGCGTCTTGTGGAAGATGCGGAAGTCGCAGGGGGTGGCCAGGAAGGGTGAGAGGTGGGGATACGCGGGGGCGAAGTCCTCGGTGCGGACGTTGACGTAGCCGAGGCGGGTGTACCAGTCGACGAGGAACTGCTTCACCGGATGGGTCCAGTCCTGCGGTGTGAGCACCTCGAGCTGCATCGTGGTGTCGCCGGCGCTGCGGGCGTTGGCCTCGGCGAAGCGCACCAGTTCGCGGCCGATGCCGAGCCCGCGGTGTTTCGTCGACGCGACGAGCATGCCGAACTCGCTCGTCGTGTCGTCGAGGCGGCAGAGGCGGATCGAGCCGACCAGCTCGTCGTCGAGCCGGGCCACCCACAGCTCGCCGGCGCGGGCGAGGTTCGCGACCTCACCCACGGTCGTGCGGCTCTGCCCGGGGATCCAGAGGCCACTTTCGCCCGCCGCGTAGACCTCGTTGATCAGCTCGGTGAGCCGGGCCACGGTGACCGCGTCCGCGGCGTCCTCGGAGGTGAAGGGCGCGATCGTCAATAAGGGTTGCACTCGCCCATTCTCCTAGGCGAAGAGCGTGTTGACCCGGGCCGGGTCGAAGAGGTGCTCGAGCATCAGGTGGCCACCGCCGATCACGCCGGCCAGGCGCCCGGCCCGGCTCGGCTCGATCACGAGTTTCTCCACGGCCATCGGCAGGCACCGCTCGTACAGCGTCGACCGGATATTCGCGACGTACGGTTCGGCCTGGCTCAGCTGACCGCCGAGCACGAGCGTGTCGGGGTTGAAGAAGTTGACGATCGTGGCCAGCACGTCGGCGGTCGCGCGCCCGGCGTCGCGGAACATGCGTGCCGACACCGGCTCGGCGTCGCGCGCGATCCGGACCACGTCGGTGGTGGCGCGTACGTCGAAGCCCGCCTCGGCCAGCCGCCGGGCCAGGGCGGCGCCGCTGGCCACCGCGTCCAGGCAGCCGGTGCGTCCGCACGAGCACGGCACGTCCTGCTGGTCGGAGACCGGCGCGTGGCTGATGTCCCCGGCCGCGCCGCGTGCGCCCCGGTGCAGCTGGCCGGACGCGATCACGCCGCAGCCGATGCCCGAGCCGGCCTTCAGGAACACCAGGTGCTCGCTGGGCGCGGCCGAGAACTCGCCCAGCGCCATCAGGTTGGCGTCGTTCTCCACCAGCACCGGCACGTCGGTGAACGCCCGGGCCAGCGCCGGGACGTCGGCGCCGTTCCAGCCGGGCATGCGCGAGGGCGACACGACCCGGCCGGCCCGGAAGTCCACCGGGCCGGGCACGCCCACGGTGAGGCCGCGCAGCGGGGCCTGTCCCTCGGCCAGTGCGCCGACCCGCTCCACCAGCCAGTCCAGCACCCGCTCCGGACCGTCGGCGATGTCCATCGGGAGCTCGTGCTCGGCCAGCAGCGTGCCGCCGAGGTCGAACAGCGCGAGCGTCGCGTGGTGGGCGCCCAGGTCGGCGGCGGCGACCACCCCGGCGTTCGTCCGCAGCTCGAGCACCCGCGGACGCCGCCCGCCCCGGGAGCGTCCGGCCCCGGTCTCGTGCAGGAACCCGAGCTCGATCAGGGCTTCGACGCGGGTGGCCGCGGTGGAGGCCGATACGTGGGTCAGGCGCGCGATGTCGGAGCGGGACGCGGCCTGACCCGAACGCACGAGGCGGAGGACGGCCCCCGGTGAGTCCGGGGCGATCGGTTCGGGCTGCACCCTTTGGTTGTACCAGGTTGCTGTTAAATCTTCGATCGGCCGTTGACTTGTTTCGATAATTGGACTTAGTCTCGCCTCTGTCGTCAGAACCGCAGCTAGGAGGGGTGATGATCGAGGTCCGAGGGGTGAACAAGTACTTCGGCGACCACCACGTACTCCGCGACATCGACCTCGACGTCGCCGCCGGCGAGGTGGTGGTCGTCGTCGGGCCGTCCGGGTCGGGCAAGTCCACGCTGTGCCGTTGCCTCAACCGGCTGGAGTCGGTGTCGTCCGGCGAGATCCGCATCGACGGGCGCACGCTGCCCGGCGAGGGCCGGGAGCTGGCGCGGCTGCGTGCCGAGGTCGGCATGGTCTTCCAGTCGTTCAACCTGTTCGGCCACCGGACGATCCTCGACAACGTCGCGCTCGGCCCCATCCACGTGGGCAAGACGGACAAGAAGCAGGCCAGGGCCGACGCACTGGAACTGCTCGAACGCGTCGGAATCGCGGAGCAGGCCGGCAAGTACCCGGCGCAGCTCTCCGGCGGTCAGCAGCAGCGCGCGGCGATCGCCCGCTCGCTCGCCATGCGTCCGAAGGTGATGTTGTTCGACGAGCCCACCTCCGCGCTCGACCCCGAGATGGTCAGCGAGGTGCTCGACGTGATGGTGGGGCTGGCCGCGGAGGGCATGACGATGGTCGTCGTCACCCACGAGATGGGCTTCGCGCGGCGCGCGGCCAACCGCGTCGTCTTCATGGACGAGGGACAGATCGTCGAGTCCGACCACCCGGACACGTTCTTCACGGGCGCCCGCAGCGAGCGGGCCCGCTCGTTCCTCTCGAAGGTTCTCTCCCACTAGGAAAGGCAAGTGCCATGGCGAAGGCCAAAAGCACGCTGCTCACGGCGGCCGTCGCCGCCGTGACGCTAGCCCTCGCCGCCTGCGGCGGCGGTTCGGACTCCGACTCGTCGGCGGTTCCGCCCGCGGCGAGTTCCGCGGCGTCGACCTCCGGCGCTCCGGTCGCGGCCGACGCGCTGATCCTCCCCGGCTCGACGATGGAGAAGATCAAGAAGCGCGGCAAGCTCGTCGTCGCCGAGGCCCTCGACGCGCCGCTGCTCTCCCAGCAGGACCCGTCGAACCCCGACAACGTCACCGGCTTCGACGCCGACCTGGCCAAGGCGCTCGCCACCTACATCATCGGCAAGCCGTCGGTGCAGATCGTGCCGCCGGCCACCGAGACCCGCGAGGCGCTGCTCGCCAACGGCACCGTGGACGTCGTGTTCAACACGTACACGATCACCGAGGAGCGGGCCAAGCAGGTCGACTTCGCCGGACCGTACTTCTCCTCCGGCCTCGCGGTCGCGGTGAAGACCGGCAACAACGACATCAAGAGCATCGAGGACCTGGCCGGCAAGACCGTCATCGTCGGCGCGAACACCCCGGCCGTCACCGAGGTGCCGAAGCGGGTCCCGACCGCCAAGGTCGTCCAGTTCGGCACCGACCCGCAGGCCGTCCAGGCCCTCACCCAGGGCCGCGGCGACGCGTACGTGCAGGACATCACGCTGCTGGCCAGCGACGCGAAGTCGAACCCGGCGATCACGGTCGTGGGCAACCCGTTCACCTCCGAGCCCTACGGCATCGGCCTCAAGCACGGCGACGCGCAGATGAAGCAGTTCGTCAACACCTGGCTGACGACGATCCAGAAGTCGGGCCTGTGGGCCGAGATCTGGAAGAACTCGCTCGGCACGGTCGTGAAGTCGGAGGCTCCGGAGCCGCCGGCGATCGGCTCGGTTCCCGGGTCCTGAGTCGCTGACCGGGGGCGGGCCACCGCCCCCGGTCCAACCGGAGGCTTCTGAGTGAACGTCCTGCTCGACAACCTGCCCGCGCTGCTGGACGGGCTCTGGACCACGGTGTGGATGACCGTGGTCGCCGGCATCGGAGCGTTGATCCTCGGCGTGCTGGTCACCGCCGCGCGGGTCAGCCCGGTGCCGATCCTGCGCGGCCTGGCCTTCGGGTACGTGCAGTTCTTCCTGAACGTTCCGGCGCTGGCCCTGCTCGTGCTGTTCGTGTTCGCGCTGCCCGACGTCGGACTGCTGATGCCGTTGACGACGACGGCGGTGGTCGTGCTGGTCATCTACGAGGCCGCGTACGTGGCCGAGGCGGTGCGCAGCGGCATCAACACGGTCGCGATGGGCCAGGCCGAAGCGGCGCGGGCGATCGGGCTGACGTTCTTCCAGTCGCTGCGCCTGGTGATCCTGCCGCAGGCGCTGCGCGCGGTGGTCCAGCCGGTCGGCAACGTGATGATCGCGCTGGTGATGAACACGTCGCTGGCCGCCGCGGTGGGCGTCGTCGAGCTGACCGCGTCCGCGAACAAGGTGAACCTCGTGCACGCCCAGCCGATCCCGATCTTCGTCGGTGCCGGCCTGGCCTACATGGCGCTGGCGCTGGTGATCGGGTTGTCCACGGGCTTCGTCGAGCGGAAGGTGGCGATCGTCCGATGAGCGCTCGCGCGAAGAGCGGAGGGCGGCGATGAGCGGCGCGTCCGTGCTGTTCGACGAGCCGGGGCCACGGGGGCGTCGGCGCATCCGCATCGCGTCGATCGTCACCGTGGTGGTGCTCGTCGTCGTTGTCGTTCTGGGCCTGCGGGTCTTCGCCTCGCACGGGCAGCTGGACGCCGACCGGTGGTCGCCGTTCGCGGCCTGGCCGATCTGGAGCTACCTGCTGGTCGGGTTGCGCGGGACGCTGCAGGCCGCGGCGCTGGTCGCGGTGCTCGGTGCGGCGTTCGGGCTGGTGCTGGCGCTGGGCCGGCTCTCGCCGGTGCGGCCGATCCGGTGGGTCGCCACCGCCTACATCGAGATCGCGCGCACGCTACCGGTGCTGCTGCTGATCTACGTGACGCTGTTCGCGCTGCCGGCCTACGGCCTGAACCTCCCGCTGCTGTGGAAGCTCGTGTTGCCGCTGACCGTGGCCAACGCGGCCGCGTTCGCGGAGATCTTCCGGGCCGGCATCCTGAGCATGCCGCGCGGGCAGAACGAGGCCGCGCTCAGCCTCGGGATGACCCGGGGCCAGTCGATGCGGCTGGTCGTGTTGCCGCAGGCGCTGCGCGCGGTGGCGCCGTCGCTGGTGTCGCAGCTGGTGTCGCTGCTCAAGGACACCTCGCTGGGCTACATCGTGGCGTTCACCGAACTGCTCTACCGGGCGCAGGTGCTCGCCGCGTACAACCACCTGCTCGTCCAGACCTACCTCGTCGTCACCCTCGTTTACCTGGTCTGCAACCTGCTGCTCTCCGGGGCGGCGTACCGGCTGCAGACGTTCACCCGGCGGCGGACCGCCGCGCCCGTTGTGGAGAAGACACCGTGATCGCTGAGTTGGCAGTTGTGGAGCGGGACGGCTTCGCCGAGTCGCGCCACCTCGGAACGCTCGTCGCGCTGGCCGCCGACGGTTCGGTCGCGTTCGCGGCCGGTGACCCGTCCGCGCCGATCCTGCCGCGCTCGTCGGTGAAGCCGTGGCAGGCCGTCGCCTGCCGGTCCGTCGGTTTGTCGCTCGACGACGCCGGGACGGCGATCTCGGCCGGTTCGCACACCGGCGAGGACGCCCACGTGGTGCTCACGCGCTCGATCCTGCTGGGCGCCGGTCTCTCCGAGGACGCGCTGGGCTGTCCGCCGGACTGGCCGGAGGACGTCCCGACGCGCAACGCGCTGATCGCCGGCGGCGGGGCGGCGTCGCCGGTCCGCATGAACTGCTCCGGGAAGCACGCGGCGATGCTGGCCGCGTGCGTCGGACAGGGCTGGGACGTCGCCGGGTACCTGCGGCCGGACCACCCGCTGCAGCAGCGCGTGCGCACCGTGATCGAGGACGCGACCGGCGCGCCGGTGACGCACGTGACCACCGACGGGTGCGGCGCGCCGCTGTTCGGCACGACGACGCTGGGCCTGGCCCGGGCGGCGGCGCGTCTGGTGACCGCCCCGGCCGGCTCGCCGGAACGCACGGTCGCGGACGCGATGCGTGCCGAGCCGTTCTTCGTCGGCGGCACCGGACAGGTGAACACGCTGCTGATGGAGCGGGTGCCCGGAGTGCTGGCCAAGGGCGGCGCCGAAGGGGTGCTGGTGGCGGCGGCCGACGACGGCCGCGCGGTCGCGATGAAGGTGGTCGACGGGTCGCCGCGGGCCACCACGATGCTGGCGGTCGCGGCGCTGGCGTTCCTGGGCGTGGACGTCTCCGGGGCCGGTGACCTGGCCGAGGTGCCGGTGCTGGGCGGCGGCCGGCCGGTCGGGCGGATCCGGCTCGGCGCGGACCTGTCGGCGTTGCGATGACGCTCGTCGAGATCTGCGTCGACGACGTCGCCGGGGCGCGGGTCGCGGAGGAATGCGGGGCCGATCGCATCGAGCTCTGCGCCGACCTGCTCGAAGGCGGCATCACCCCGTCGTACGGGATGGTGACCGCCGTCCTCGAGACGACGTCGCGGGTGGGCGTGCAACTGCTGATCCGGCCGCGCGGCGGGGACTTCGTGTATTCGCCCGACGAGGTGCGGGTGATGCTCACCGACATCCGGCTGTTCGCCGGGCGGCCGCGGGTCGGCTTCGTGCTCAGCGGCCTGACCGCGACGAAGCAGGTCGACGCCGGGGTGCTGGCGACGCTGGTGGAGGCGTGCGGGGACGCGCCGGTGACGTTCAGCCGGGCGTTCGACGAGATCACCGATCAGTTCGGGGCGCTGGACACGCTCGCGTCGCTGGGGGTGTCGCGGGTGCTGACCGGGGGTGGGCCGGGGTCGGCGGAGTCGGGGCGCGACCAGCTGCGCGCGCTGGTGGGGTACGGCGGGGATCGGATCGGGGTGCTGGCCGGAGGGTCGGTGCGGTCGCCGAACGTGGGGTCGCTCGTGGCGTATTCGGGCGTGCCCGAGGTGCATCTGCGGGCGATGCGGCCGGTGGGGGGCCGGGACCGGACGTCGGCGGACGAGGTGCGCGCGGTGATCGCCGCGGTGGGCTCTGTGGGCTCCGTGGGCTCTGTGGGTTCCTCGTGACCGGTGCGGTGGTCGCGGTGGACATCGGGGGGACGACCGTGAAGGCGTCCGTGGTGGACGAGCGGGGCGTGCGGCGTCATCACCGCACGGGGCCGAGCGAGGGTGGCGCGGACACCGTCGCGGTGGTCCGGTCGCTGATCTCGACGCTGCGGGGTGCGGCGCTCGCCGACGGGCTGGACGTGCTCGCGGCCGGAGTGGTGACCCCCGGTCTCGTCGACGCCGCCACCGGCACCGTCGCCTACGCGTCCAACCTCGGCTGGCGTGACTTCGACCTGCGCACGGCGCTGGCCGGACCGCTCGGGTTGCCGGTCTCGGTCGGCCACGACGTGCGCGCGGCCGGCCGGGCCGAACGACACCTGGGCGCGGCGCGCGGCGCGGACGACTTCGTGCTGCTGCAGCTGGGAACCGGAATCGCGGCCGCAGTGGTGACAGCGGGGACGCTGGTGAGCGGCGCGGGCAGCGCGGCCGGGGAGGCCGGCCACATGCCGGTGTATCCGGACGGGGAACCGTGTCCGTGCGGGAAGCGGGGGTGTCTGGAGGCGTACGCGGCGGGGGCCGCGGTACCGCGGCGGTACCGGGCGGCGCGGGGGACCGGGGACGTGGCCGGCGCGGCGGACGTCGTCGGGTTGCTGGGCGTCGATCCGATCGCCGACCGGGTGTGGGGCGAGGCGGTGCGTGCGCTGGGGTTCGGCGTCAGCACGTTGACGATGCTGCTCGATCCGGCGCTCGTGGTGCTGGGCGGCGGCATGGCGCAAGCCGGGGACGCCCTGCTCGGACCGGTGGAACGGACGTTGACCGAGCTGCTGGTGTGGCGGGAGGCACCGGAGCTGCGCCTCTCGACGCTGGGCCCCGCGGCCGGCCAGTGGGGTGCCGCGATCGAGGCGTTCGCGTTGACGCCGTCCGCCGGGTGCGTGCGGAGCTGGAGCCACCCGACCTCGGTGATCGCCGGAGAGTGTGACCGCGACCCGGTCCCGCACTCACGTTCGTCGGGCCTCGGGGTGGTCCCGTTCGGGGGTGGTGCGCCCGAACGGGACCAGCCGGATCAGTAGATGTCGAAGTCGTCCACCCGGAGGACCCAGGTGCCGCCGTAGCGCCAGTCGCCGGCGCCGAAACCGAAGTAGCCCCAGCCGGCCCAGCCGAAGCGGGTGTAGTCGCAGCTGAAGTCGTCCCAGAGACCACGCAGGACACCCTCGAAGCCGGCCTGCTGGCAGTTCAGGTAGCCGCGGTGGAACGAGTCGACCCGGTCGCCGAAGCGGGCCTGGGAGGCCCAGCCCCATC
The DNA here is from genome assembly GCF_000585375.1 of Cryptosporangium arvum DSM 44712. NCBI lineage: Bacteria > Bacillati > Actinomycetota > Actinomycetes > Cryptosporangiales > Cryptosporangiaceae > Cryptosporangium > Cryptosporangium arvum. Next base: position 5,134,873 of record NZ_KK073874.1, on the reverse strand, counting down.
CACCGGACACGTCCCAACCTCCGCCGCGGTGGTAGCTGGCGCCGCGCCGCCAGTCGGACGGACCCCGCCAGACGCGGTAGTCGCCCCCGCGCCAGCGGCGTCCTTCGTACCAGTCGACGCTGATCCGCTCGCCGCGCCGATGTTCGCGGTAACGCCACTCGCGACTGTCGCGGTACCGCTCGTCCCGCGCATCATGGCCGTCCCGCGCATCATGGCCGTCCCGCGCATCACGCCCGTCCCGGTCGTCACGCCGGTCACGTCCGTTCCGGTCGTCACGCCCGCCACGTTCATCGCGGCCGTCGTGTCCGTTCCGATCGTCGCGTCCGTCGCGGCCCTGGCGTCCGTCGCGGCCCTCGCGACCATCCTGACCTTGGTGCCCGTCGCGACCGTCCTGACCCTGGCGTCCATCGCGCCCGTCACGACCATCCTGGCCTTGGCGGCCGTTCTGGCCCTCACGTCCGTCGCGACCGCCTTGCCTGCCTCCACGGTCGCGCTGGCCGCCGTTCCCGTCCTGGTCGTCGTCGCCCTGCTGGTTTCCGGGCTGTCGATCACCCGCACCCTGGCGGTTGCCGTCCCCGCGGCCATCGTCGCCCTGCTCGCCTCGGCCGGGTCGGTCCTCGGCTCCACGCTGAGCGCCGCGGTCGGCCTGGCCGTCGCCGCGTCCGTTGCCGCCCCACTGGCTACCCCGGCCATCGTCGTCACCGCCACGCTCACCGCCGCGCTCACCGCCGCGCGACTGCGCCTCGCGGCCACCCCCGTCCTGGCGGCCACCGCGCTCCTCGCCGCTGCCCCGCTGGCCACCGCTGCGCTGACCGTCGCCGCGCTCGCTTCCGCGCTGCTCGCTACCTCCGCGCTCGCTGGCCCCGCCGTCGCTACTTCCGCGCTCTCCGTAGCTGCGCTCGCCGCCCCGGCGTTCGCCGCGTTGGTCGGAGGTGGCGGAATCGTCGTCGCCCTCGCCGGTGGACAGGAGGGTCGTGCCGGGGTTCAGGGCCGGCTTGCCCAGGGCCGGGGGCGCTGCCAGCGCGGGGGAAGCCAGCGACAGGGTGGAACCGGTGGCCAGGGCCGCGCTGACGAGCGCCAGCCCGACGCGCACGGTGTTGCTCGTCATCGTCGTCTCCGATCTGTTTTTCTGACAAATCGGATACGACCACTTATTTGCACGTCAGTGACCCCGACGTGCCGACGTTGTGCGCGATAGCGCTAATTTGGCACCATTCGGGCCATGAATACCGGTACGTTCGCCCGAAAACGGGCGCGAACCAGTATCACCGGGAACCTCAGTAGCGCGCCCCAGCCGGGGCCGGCAGTGCGTCCAGTGCGGCGACGTCCTCGGCGGTGAGCTGCAGCGACGCCGCGCCCGCGTTCTCAGCCAGGCGCGCCAGCCGCCGCGTGCCGGGGATCGGCACGACGTGCGCGCCCTGCGCGAGCACCCAGGCCAGCGCCACCTGGGCGGCGGTCGCCTCGTACTTCGCCGCGATCGCCTCCACGGTCTCCACGATCGCCAGGTTCGCTTTCAGGTTCTCCGGCTGGAAGCGGGGGTTGCGCGCGCGGAAGTCGTTCGCGGAGAACGCGGCCTCGCGCAGCGTGCCGGTGAGGAACCCGCGACCGAGGGGCGAGAACGGGACGAACCCGGCGCCGTTGCGCTCGCACCACGGCAGTGTGGTGCCGAGGTGGTCGCGGGTCCAGAGCGACAGCTCCGACTGCACCGCGCCGATCGGGTGCACCGCGGCCGCCCGGTCGAGCTGCTCGACGCTGAACTCCGAGACGCCGATCGCCCGGATCTTGCCCGCCGACACCGCCTCGGCCAGGACGCCGATGCTGTCCTCGATCGGCACGTCCGGGTCGGGGCGGTGCAGGTAGTACAGGTCGATGGTCTCGACGCCGAGGCGGCGCAGCGACCCGTCGATCGCCTGGCGCAGGTGCTCGGGCGAGCCGTTCGGGCTCGGCATCCGCGACGAGTCGGGCCGGCCGTCGGCGAAGTGCGCGACCAGGCCGCCCTTGGTGGCCAGCGTGACCTCGTCCCGCCGCCGGGTCAGGGCCTTCCCGACGAGTTCCTCGTTGGTGAACGGGCCGTAGACGTCCGAGGTGTCGATGAGCGTGACGCCGAGATCGATCGCGTGGCCGATCACGGCGCTGGGGTCGTCGGAATTCGCGTCGGTGCCGTAGGCCCAGGTCATGCCCATGCAGCCGAGGCCGATCGCGCCGACGCCCGGGCCGTCGGACCAGAGGGTGCGGGTGGGGATCTGTTCGCTCACGGGCTCCACCGTAGTCAGCCCTCGCCGGCGAACACCCGAAGTTGCAGCGCCAGCGTGCCGTAGTAGCCGACGAGCGTCGTCAGCTCGAACAGGCCGCGCTCGCCGAGGGCCGCGACGGCGGCGTCGTAGTGGGCGTCCTCCAGGCCCCCTCCGGTCAGGAGCGCGCGGGTGGTGCGGAGTGCGGCGAGTTCGTCGGTGCTCAAAGAGTGCGGTTCGGTGCCGGTGCGGACGGCGCCGAGCTCGTCGTCGGTGAGTCCGGCGCGGCGGCCGACCGCCTCGTGCGCTTCCCGCTCGAATGTGCTGCCCCAGTGAGCGGCGACGACCAGGATCGCGAGTTCGCGGGCGCGGTCGCTGAGCGTGGTCTCGTACCGCACGGCCTCGCCGAGCGACTGCAGCGCGGCCCCCACCGGCGGGCTGAGCAGCATCGCGTTGAACGGCCCGGTCAGGCGGCCCTGGTCGTCGACGAGCGCGAACGCCTGCGGGCCGGCGGCGCGACGGCCTCCGGTGACCGCGCGGTAGACGGCGCGCTGGTCGTCGTCGAGCTCCGCGGGGGAGAGCCGGCGGAGACGGCCGGCGGGCCACAATGGATTATCCACAATCAGAACCTGTTCCCGCCGTTATACCTGCTCACCGTGTTTACGATGGAGGGTGTCGCGTTGCCGGGTGCTGGGGCCCATCGAGGTCGTGCGGGAGGGGTCCCCGCCGCGCGCGCTGCCGCGGCGCCAGCGCGCGATGCTCGCCCGGCTGATCCTCGCACGGGGGCGCGTCGTGGAGTTCGACGCGCTCGCCCGGAGCGTCTGGGGCGACGAGGGCGGCCCGGCGGACGTCCGGCCGGCCCTGTACACGCTGGCCTCCCGGCTGCGCGGGGCACTCGGGGCCGGTCTCGTCACCGAGCTGGACGGGTACGCGCTCCGGGTTCCCGGAAGTGCGGTCGACGCCTGGGAGTTCGAGGCCGGTCTGCGCGCGGCGCGCGCGGCCACCGGGCCGGCTGCCCTGTCGGCCTACGACCGGCTGCTCTCCTGGTGGCGAGGGCGCGCCTTCGACGAGTTCGCCGACGGGTTCGCCGCCGCCGAGTCCGCCCGCCTGGAGGCCCTCCGCTCCGCGGCCACCAACGAGCGCCGGTCCCTCCTGAACCCCTAACCCAACCCGAGCTGCCACTGCCGGTGCTGCCGCTGCTGCCGCTGCTTGTCGCTGCCGAGCTGAGCCGCTGGCGAGCTGCTGTCGCGCTGAGCTGCTGCCGCGTGGCGCCGCTGCCGCATCACGCCGTCACCTCATCACCAATCACGCCGCTGACGGCCCCGAACGCGTGCCCGTGGGCCCGTTGCGCAGTCGGGCAGCTCGACTGGACGGCGTGGGGCTCCGCGGGATGGCGTGGGACCCCGTGGGACGGGGCGTGGGTCGTGGGATGGCGTGGGACTGCACGGGATGGCGGGTGACCGGGTGGGATGGCGGGTGGACTGTGGGACGGCACGGGGCGGCATTGGCCGCGGGACGCCTTGGGATTCCGCGGGACGCCTTGGGATTCCGCGGGATGGCTTGGGATTCCGTGCGGGACGCCTTGGGATTCCGCGGGACGCCTGGAGATTCCGCGGGACGCCTGGAGATTCCGCGGGACGCCTGGAGATTCCGTGGGATGGCGGTTGGCCGCGGGATGGCGTGGGACTCGGTGAGATGGCGGAAGGGGTGGGCCGCGGGATGGCATGGACTCGATGGGACGGCGGGCGGTCACATGGGGTGGGCGGCAGCCCCGGGTGGAGATGACAGCCGGCTCCGAAAGATGAAGCCGGTTCTGGGGGATGACGGCCGATTCTGTGGGACGACGGCCGGCTCCGTGGGACGACGGCCGGCTCCGTGGGATGACCACTGGCCCCGTGGGACGGCGGGTGGCGCGGTGGATCGGCGAGAACCCCCGGCCGGACGCGGGCGGCGATGGCGGACGGCGATGGCGGGCGGCTCCGTGCGATGGCGAGCAGTGACGTGCGACTGCACTGGTAGACAGCACGACCCTGCCCGGCGACAACATCCGGGCCTCCCGCGAAGACCCCGGCAGACCCATACACAACGGCACCCGACCGCACGTCGCAACTGCCCGACCCGCCCGATCTGGCCCACGTGCCCGATCTGGCCCCACGCGCCCAACCTGGCCCACGCGCCCGATCCGGCCCACGCGCCCGACCCCGCCGATCCAGCGGACCGGCCTGACCGGCCTGACCGGCCTGACCAAGACCACCACCGCCCGATCAGCATCGACCAAAACCAGCCGCCCGCCTCACCCCCAAAACCCCCGCTGAAGCCGAACGCACCATCCCGACCTCAAATCGGTGCCGCCCGCACCTGGTACCAGACGGTTCCACGGGTGATGATCACCGGGAAGCGGCGCGGCTACCGAGGGAGTCCTGTCATGGAACACGTCGACGTGCTCATCGTCGGCGCCGGTATCTCCGGCATCGGCGCGGCCTACTACCTACGCACCCACGTCCCGGCCGCGACGTTCACCATCCTCGAGGCCCGCGGCGCCACCGGCGGCACCTGGGACCTGTTCCGCTACCCCGGCATCCGCTCCGACTCCGACCTGCACACCTTCGGCTACGAGTTCAAGCCGTGGCGCGACCGGCAGTCGATCGCCGGGGCCGACAAGATCCTCGCCTACCTCCGCGAGACCGCCCGGGAGCACGACCTCGACCGGGACGTCCGCTTCCACCACCGGGTGTTGAGCGCGGACTGGTCCAGTGCCGACGCCCGCTGGGTCGCCGAGGTGGAGCACGACGGCGAGCGGATCCGGATCTCCGCGAACTGGATCTTCTGCGCGAGCGGCTACTACCGCTACGACGAGGGCTACACCCCGCACTTCGCGGGCCGGGACGCGTTCACCGGCCCGATCGTCCACCCGCAGCACTGGCCCGAGGACCTCGACTACGCCGGCAAACGGGTCGTGGTGATCGGCAGCGGAGCGACCGCGGTGACGCTCGTGCCCGCGCTGGCCACCACCGCGGCCCACGTCACGATGCTGCAGCGCACCCCCAGCTACGTCATGCCGGTGCCGTCCGTGGACGCGATCGCCAACCGCCTGCGCACGCTGCTGCCGGAGCGGCGGGCCTACGCGCTCTCCCGCCGCCTCAACATCGCCAAGCAGGCCGGGGTCTGGAAGTTCGCGCAGCGCTTCCCGACGATCGCGCGCAAGATCATCCGCGCGGTGAACGTCAAGGCGCTCCCGCCCGGCTATCCGGTCGACGAGCACTTCAACCCGCCGTACGGCCCGTGGGACCAGCGGCTCTGCGCGGTGCCCGACGGCGACCTGTTCCGCGCCATCCGGAAGGACCGGGCCGCGGTGGTCACCGACCGGATCGAGACGTTCACCCCGACCGGCATCCGGCTCGCGGCCGGCCGGGAACTCGAGGCCGACATCATCGTCACCGCGACCGGCCTGAACCTGCAACCGTTCGGTGGCGCGGCGCTGCGCGTCGACGGGGAAGCGGTGCACCTGCCCGACCACGTCGCGTTCAAGGGCATGATGCTCTCCGGCGTCCCGAACTTCGCGTTCGCGATCGGCTACACGAACGCGTCCTGGACGCTCAAGGTCGGCCTGCTCTGCGAGCACTTCTGCCGCCTGCTCAACCACATGCGCGAGCACGGCTACGACGTCTGCGTCCCGGTGCGCCCGGACCCGGACGCCCCGACCCGCCCGCTGCTGGACTTCGGCGCCGGGTACGTCCAGCGGGCGCTCGACCAGCTTCCCCGTCAGGGCGAGAAGGCCCCGTGGGTCATGTCGATGAACTACCAGGCCGACGTGAAGGTGCTGCGTAACGGCCCGGTGGTCGACCCCGACCTGCGGTTCGAGGCGCGCGACCGGGCGGGGGTCGGCCGATGAGGGACACGGTCGCGGTGGTCACCGGCGCCGGGTCGGGCATCGGGCGGGCGCTGGCGGTCGCACTGGCCGGGCGCGGGGCCCGGCTGGCGATCAGCGACATCGACCCCGTCGGGCTCGCCGAGACCGCGGAACGGACGAACGCCCACGCCGAGCTCCTCGACGTCAGCGACCGGGCCGCCGTCGCCGCGTACGCGCGGAGCGTCGCCGGGCACTTCGGAACCGTGCACCAGCTCTACAACAACGCGGGCATCGCCGACGGCGCACCGAGCATCCTGGACGGCGACTACGGCTCGTTCGAGCGGGTGCTCGGCGTCAACCTGTGGGGCGTCATCCACGGCACCACGGAGTTCCTCCCGCACCTGATCGCGTCCGGCGCGGGGCACGTCGTCACGATCAGCAGTCTGAACGGGTACCTGGCACAGGCCGGGCTCGCCGCGTACTGCACGTCGAAGTTCGCGGTCCGCGGGTTCACCGAGACGCTGCGCTCGGAGATGCTGCGCGACGGACATCCGGTGGACGTGACGGTCGTGCACCCCGGTGGCGTCAAGACGAACATCGCGCTGGCCGCGCTCGCGGCCGCCCGGGCGCGGGGCGAGACGGTCACGCGCGAGCAGGAGGCGCGCACCCGCACCTACACCGACAAGCTGCTGCGCATGGACCCGGCGAAGGCGGCGACGATCATCCTCGACGGGGTCGCGGCCAAGCGTCCCCGGATCCTGGTCGGCAACGACGCCAAGGCCATCGACGCGCTGGTCCGGCTCGCGCCCGGCACCTACCCCCGGCTGGCGAACTGGTGGGGCAGACGGATGTTCCCGCAGACGTGAACCCGCGGGTCCGGGAACTCCTCCGGCGCGGCGCGGAGATCGCGGTGCAGCCGCCGGGGGAGTGGATCGACGAGATGGACGCCGCGGCGCTCTCCGGTGAGCGGATGCGCGTCATCGCCGACGACCCGGTGCTGGCCGAGCGCACCCGGCGCAACAACCTCGCGAACGTGCTGCACTGGGCCACCGCGAACATTCAGCGGCCCGGCGAGCGGGTGCCGCCCAACGTCAGCGCCGAAGCCCTCGAGGGCGCCCGTGACCTGGTCCGGCGGGGCCTCGACGAGCGGGCGCTCGACTCGTTCCGCACCGCGCAGAACGTCGCCTGGCGGCACTGGATGGACATCTGCTTCCGGCTGACCGACGACCCGGTGGAGCTGCGCGAGCTGCTCGACGTCTCGTCCCGCTCGATCGCGACGTTCCTCGACGACACGCTGGCCGGCATCACCGAGCGGGTGCAGTCCGAACGCGACGAGCTGACCCGGGGCGCGCACGCCGAGCGCCGGGCGACCGTGACGCTGCTGCTCGAGGGCGCCCCGATCGGCCGGTCGCGGGCCGAGGCGCAGCTGGGGTACTCGCTGTCGGGGCCGCATCTGGCGGCGATCGTCTGGAGCGGCCTCGGGACGCCGACGAGCGAGCTCGAGGACGCGGCCGAGGCGGTGCGCCGCGCGTGCGGGGTGTCGCGGCGGCTGACCGTGCTGGCCAGCGCGGCGAGCCTGTGGCTCTGGCTGCCGGCGGCCGACGCGCCCCCGGCGGAGGCGTTGCGCCGGGAGCTCGGTGACGACGTGCGGGTCGCGGTGGGACGCCCCGCGCGTGACGTCGAAGGGTTCCGGCGCAGTCACCTGGACGCGCTGACCGCGCAACGCATGCTGGCCCGGCTGACGTCGCCGCGGCGGATCGCCCGGTTCGAGGACGTCCAGCTGGTCGCGGCGCTCACGACCGACCCGGCGACCGCGGACGAGTTCGTCGCCGACACGCTCGGTGCGCTCGCCTCCGCCGACGCTGATCTGCGCGAGACCGTGCTCACCTACCTGAAAGAACAGTGCCACGCCGCCCGGGCGGCCGAGCGGATGTTCACTCACCGCAACACCGTGCTGCGCCGGTTGGCGAGGGCGGACACGATGCTGCCCCGCCCGCTGGCGGAGAACACGATCGCGGTGGCGGCCGCGCTCGAGATCCTCCACTGGCGGGGCGGGGCAGCGTGAGGCGTTACTTCTTCGGCACCCAGAAGACGTAGTCGGCGCCGTAGGGCACCGCCTTCGTCTCGCCCGCGGTGCAGGCACCGGTCGGCACCGCGCCACCGGTCGTGTTGACCCGGCTGATCCACGTCACCTTGTCGAGCTCGCCCGGCTTGGTGTTCTCGTGCGCGACGACGTCCAGCCGCAGCCAGGCGATCGTGCCGGGCTGCGGAACCGCGGCCGTGGTGTCGTTCTTGCCGAGGATCGTGGACCCGTCGCGCGCGGTCCAGCGCGGACCGGCGTAGTGGTGGATCCGGCCCCGGCCGTCGTACTGCACCAGCTGCGCCTCCGGCGTGGACGCGGTGCCCCACGTCCCGTCGGCGGCGCAGGTATAGGTCTGGGTGCCCTTGACGACCTTGTAGGCGGACTGGATCCGGGCCGGCACCGTCGGCTTCGGCGCGCCCTCGGGCAGCGTGAAGTGCGGGTGGCCGTGTCCCGGCTTGACTCCGCCCGCGTCCGGTAAGGACGTGGCCGCGTTCGCGGCCGCCGGTGCGGCGGTCACGGCCAGCGCCGCGAGCCCGGCGCACGCGAGTGCGGCGCGGACGCGACGCTTACCCCCGATGCTTCCCATGCGATAAGCCTCCGTTTGGTACGTCGGTGTAAACGGAAACTATTCACGCACAGTCACTGACGTTTGTGGACACTCCTTTAGGAGATCTTAGTTTTGGACGTTTTGCGGACGATTCGGGGTCGCTGACGGTGATTCCTCCCGTACCCGGTCCAGGTACTGCATGACGGGGGTCGCGGCGATGCCGTGCACCACGACCGACACCAGGACCACGAAGCCGACCGTCGCCCACAGCAGATCCGCGTCCGGGAACGTCGCGTGCCCGGCCGCGTAGGCCAGGTAGTACAGCGAGCCGATGCCGCGGATGCCGAAGAACGCGATGACCGCCCGCTCCCGCGGCCCCGCGGTGGAGCCGCGCAGCGACAGCCAGGCCGCGGCCGGCCGCAGCACGAACACCAGCGCGAGACCGGCCAGCGCGGCCGGCCAGGTCAGCGACGTCAGCAGGCCGTCGATGATCGCGCCCCCGAACAGCAGGAGCAGCAGGACGGTGAGCAGCCGCTCGATCTGCTCGGCGAAGTCGTGCAGCACCTGGTGGTAACCGTTGTTGCGCTCGGAGGCGCGGATCGAGACCGCGCAGACGAACACCGCGAGGAACCCGTAGCCGTGCGCGAGCTCCGCGACGCCGTAGGCCAGGAACGTGATCGCCAGGGCCAGGAATCCCTCGGCGTGGTCGGCCAGGCGCAACGTCTCCGACGGGGACCGGAAGAACAGCTTGCCGAGCAGCCACCCGGCGGCCAGGCCGATGACCGCGCCGACCACGATCCGCCAGAGCACGTCGACCGCGAGCCACTCGCCGAACGTCGCCGCCGTGAAGCCGGTCCCGGCCAGCGCGATCGCGCCGTACACGAACGGGAACGCCAGCCCGTCGTTGAGCCCGGCCTCCGAGGTGAGCCCGAACCGCACCTCGTCCTCGGAGTCCTCCTCGTCGGTCGGTTCGCCGACCTGCACGTCGGCGGCGAGTACCGGGTCGGTCGGCGCGAGCGCGGCGCCGAGCAGCAGCGCCGACGCCGGCACCAGCCCGGCCCACCACCAGCCCAGCAGCGCGGTCAGCGCGATCGTCACCGGCATCGCGATCAGCAGCAGCCGCCACGTCATCGACCAGCGCCGCAGCCCCAGCGGCCGGTCGAGCTTCAGCCCGGCGCCGATCAGCGCCACGATGACGCCTACCTCGGTCAGGTGGGTCGTGATCGACTCGTGTTCCCGGGGGTCGGGCGAGGGCAGGCCCAGCGGCAGCCCGAAGACCAGCATGCCGAGGCCGAGGAACGCGATGGGAAGGGAGAACGGGCGTCCCTCGAGCAGGCGCGGGAGCACGCCGGCGAGTAACGCGCCCACGCCGATGACGGCGTAGGCCAGATCTGCGGATTCCATGGCGAGTTCTATGCCCGTGATATGCCCGGTCATCCCCTCGAACCCGTGTGGATCGCGCCCGGTGACGGGGTACCCGACCCGCCATGTGGTACCTCACCGCTCCGATCCGCTCCCGCTTGTCCGAAGCACCCGCACGCGGGCCGGGTCCGGCCACGCGTGGCGTCGCCGCGGTGTTCGGGCTCGCCGCCCGGCTCCGGGCCCGCCCGGCCCTGCACCCACGCGGAACCGTCGTCCGGGCCGTCGTGCGGCGCGACGGCCTGGCCGAGCCGATCGGCGTGCCCTGGATCGACCGGCCCGGCCACGACGACGCCCTCGTGCGCCTCTCCCGGGCCGCCGGCCTGCCGCGCCCGTTCCCGGACGTCCTGGGCCTCGCGGTCCGGGTCGATCCCGACGGCGACGCCGCTGACCTGCTGCTCTCCACCACCGGCCGGGCGCCGGTGGCCCGCCACGTGCTCTGGCCCCGCTACGACCCGCGGGCCGCCACGTACACCAGCGTGCTGCCGTACCGCGCCCCGGCGGGCCTGGTGCTGCTGGCCGCGTTCCCGGCCGCGGCGCGCGCCGCCCGGCCGGCGTTCCACCTGGCGGTGGCGGCCCCGGCCGGGCGGTGGCGGCGGTTCGCGCGGCTCGAACTCGCCGGGACCGGCCACGGCGACGCCGACCTCGGGTTCGACCCGGTCCGGCGGCCGCTGCCGGGGCTGCGGCTGCCCGAGCCGCTGGCCTCGTTGCGGGCCGCGTCCTACCGGGCCTCGCGGGAGGGGAGGCTCAGGTCTTCCGGACGGGCTTGATCAGGCCCTCCTGCATCACGGTGGCCACGAGGCGCCCGGCGGCGTCGAACAGTTTGCCCTGGCAGAGCCCTCGGCCCTGGCCGGCCCAGTCGGACTCCAGCACGTAGAGCAGCCACTCGTCGGCGCGGACCGGCCCGTGGAACCAGATCGTGTGGTCGAGGCTGGCGACCAGCATGGCGTGGTCGCTGACCGAGGCCTGGTGCGGGTAGAGGGCACTGGAGAGCAGGAACAGGTCCGAGAAGTAGGTGAGCCCGCAGGCGTGCGTCACCGGGCTGTCGGGCAGCCGGTCCTTGATCCGCATCAGGATCCGCTGCACGCGGGGTGGTTTCTCGCCACGGAACACCAGGTCGCGGGCCGGGTGGTCGACGAAGCGCAGCTCGACCGGCTTCGGCCGGATCCGGCGGGCGAACCAGTCGTCGAGCCGCCCGTCGGTGCGTTCCAGGGTGTCCGGGAGGGGTTCGACGGTGTCGAACGCGGTGAACGGCGACGGGGTGTTCTGGTGCTCGAGCACCGGACCGGAGGGTGAACCACCCCCGGCGAATGCCGCGGTCAGCGCGATGACCTCGTTCGTGCCCTGCGTGCCGAGCACCTGGCGGACGGTCTGCGACCGTCCTTCCCGGAGGGTCTCGACCGCGTACTCGAGGGGTTCGTCGGGGTCTCCCGGGTGCAGGAAGTGCCCGTGCAGACTGTGCGGCGGACGTTCGTCGGGAACCGTCCGCCCGGCCGCGGCGAGAGCCTGGGCGAGCAGTTGCCCGCCGAACACCCGCCCACCCGAGGAGCGGTCGAGCGGGGCGGCGACATAGCGGCCGTCGCCGACGTCCTTGAGGTCCAGCAGATCGACCAGGCGCATTCTTGGAGATATATCGCCTCCGCGACCACCGCCGCAGTGGCCGGAATCACCAGTGGAGAATGGCCGGATGTCGAAGCTGGAGCGGCGGGTCGTCGAGGTGGCGGAGAAGGCGTTGGCGGCGCGGAAGGTCGTGTCGGCGATCGACGTGCTGACCGGGCTGGGGTGGGTGCGGGCCCGCGAGGTCGACACCTGGCGCCAGGGCCGGCTCGACGCGCTGGAGAGCGCCACCGCCGTCGAGCAGGCGAGGCTGGTCGACGCGGTGAGCCTGCTGGCCTCCTGGGCCGGTCGGGCCGGGCTCGAACCGGGGGACGCGGCCTACGTCGCGGCCAGCCGGGACCGGCGCGAGCTCCGCTTCACCCTCCGCGGCGACGACGCGGTCGAGCGCGCGTTCCGCGTGCACTGGCTCTCCCCGGCGCTCACCCCGGCCCGCCGTGCCCGCCTGGCCGAGCGGCAGCAGGCCGCCCCCGACCTGCTCGCGCACGCCGTCGACGAGCCCTGGGCCTGTGCGTCCTGCGGCGAGACCACCGCGGGGTTCCAGGTCCTGGAGGACGACGACCGGCTGTGTCTCGACTGCGCCGACCTCGGGCACCTGGTGTTCCTGCCGGCCGGCGACGCGGCCCTGTCGCGGCGGGCGAAGAAGGAGAGCGGGCTGTCGGCGGTCGTCGTGCGCCTCAACCGGCGGCGCAAGCGCTTCGAGCGCCGGGGGATCCTGGTCGAGGAGGCCGCGCTCGCGCGCGCCGAGGAGCAGTGCCTGGCCGACGAGGACGTGCGCGAACGCCGCCGCGAGCGCGACGAGGTGCGCCGCGCCGCCGCCGACCTCAGCTACCAGGCCGAGTTCGCGGCCCGGGTCGCCGCCCTCTTCCCCGGTTGCCCGCCCGACCGCGCCCGGGCCATCGCCGCCCACGCGGGCGAGCGCAGCAGCGGCCGGGTGGGCCGCTCGGCCGCCGCCCGGCTCTTCGACGAACAGGCCGTCACGCTCGCCGTGGTGGCCTCCGTGCGCCACCTGGACACCGACTACGACGCCCTGCTCATGCGCGGCGTCCCCCGCCGCGAGGCCCGCGACCGGATCCGGACGCGAATCGACCAGGTACTCACCACCTGGCGTCGTCCCCGCTGACGGAAACACCGCTGACGGAGACACCGCTGACGGAGACACCGCGGGCGGCCCGGCGCGGAGCCGGACCGCCCGCGGGCACCCACGTCAGCTCAGCGACGCGAGCACGGTGTTCCAGGTCGCCGACGGGCGCATGACCTTCGCGGCCTTGGCGGCGTCGGGCTGGTAGTAACCGCCGATGTCGGCCGGCTTGCCCTGCACGGCGAGCAGCTCGTCGACGATCGTCTGCTCGGACTTCGTCAGCGCCTCGGCGAACGGCCCGAACGCCGCCGCGAGCGCGGCGTCCTCGGTCTGCTTCGCCAGCTCCTGCGCCCAGTAGAGCGACAGGTAGAAGTGCGAACCGCGGTTGTCGATGCCCCCGACCCGGCGGGTCGGCGACTTGTCCTCTTCGAGGAACGTCGCGGTCGCCCGGTCCAGCGTGTCGGCGAGCACCTGCGCGCGGGCGTTGCCGGTGGTCTGCGCGAGGTGCTCGAAGCTCGCTGCGAGCGCGAAGAACTCACCGAGCGAATCCCAGCGCAGGTAGTCCTCCTTGACCAGCTGCTGCACGTGCTTGGGCGCCGAGCCGCCGGCGCCGGTCTCGAACAGCCCGCCGCCGGCCATCAGCGGCACCACCGAGAGCATCTTCGCGCTGGTGCCGAGCTCCAGGATCGGGAACAGGTCGGTCAGGTAGTCACGCAGCACGTTGCCGGTGACCGAGATCGTGTTCTCGCCCCGGCGGATGCGCTCGACCGAGAGCGCGGTCGCCTCGACCGGCGGCAGGATCTCGATCCGCAGCCCGTCGGTGTCGTGCTCGGGCAGGTACTGCTCGATCTTGGCGATCAGGTTCGCGTCGTGGGCGCGGGCGGCGTCGAGCCAGAAGACGGCCGGGTCGCCGGTGGCGCGGGCACGGGTGACGGCGAGCTTCACCCAGTCGCGGATCGGGGCGTCCTTGGTCTGGCAGGCCCGGAAGATGTCGCCGGCCGACACGGCCTGCTCGAGGACGACCCCGTTCGCCCCGACCAGCCGCACGGTTCCGGTGGAGGCGATCTCGAACGTCTTGTCGTGCGAGCCGTACTCCTCGGCCTTCTGGGCCATCAGGCCGACGTTGGGCACCGAGCCCATCGTCGACGGGTCGTACGCGCCGTTCACCCGGCAGTCGTCGATCACGACCTGGTAGACGCCGGCGTAGCTGGAGTCGGGCAGCACGGCGAGCGTGTCCTGCTCCTGCCCGTCGGGCCCCCACATGTGGCCGGACGTGCGGATCATCGCCGGCATCGACGCGTCGACGATGACGTCCGACGGGACGTGCAGGTTCGTGATGCCCTTGTCGGAGTCGACCATCGCCAGCTCCGGGCCCGCGGCCAGCTCGGCGTCGAAGGACGCCTTGATCTCGGCCCCGTTCTCCAGGGCCTCCAGGCCCTTGAAGATGCCGCCCAGACCGTCGTTCGGGCTCAGGCCCGCTGCGGCCAGCGCCGCACCGTGCTCGGCGAACGTCTCCGGGAAGAACGCGCGGACGACGTGCCCGAACACGATCGGGTCGGAGACCTTCATCATCGTGGCCTTGAGGTGCACCGAGAACAGCACGCCCTCGGCCTTGGCCCGGGCCACCTGCGCGGTGAGGAACTCACGCAGCGCCGCCACCCGCATCACCGACGCGTCGACGACCTCACCGGCCTGCACCGGCACCGACTCGCGCAGGACCGTGGTGGTGCCGTCGTCGCCGACCAGCTCGATGCGCAGCGCGTCGTCGGCCTCGATGACGACCGACTTCTCGGTCGACCGGAAGTCGTCGACACCCATCGTGGCGACGTTCGTCTTCGAGTCGGCCGACCACTTGCCCATCCGGTGCGGGTGGGCCTTGGCGTAGTTCTTCACCGACGCCGGGGCGCGGCGGTCGGAGTTGCCCTCGCGCAGCACCGGGTTGACCGCCGAGCCCTTGACCTTGTCGTAGCGGGCACGCACGTCGCGCTGCTCGTCGGTCTTGGGCTCGTCGGGGTAGTCCGGCAACGCGTAGCCGAGGCCCTGCAGCTCGACCACGGCCGCCTTGAGCTGGGGGATCGAGGCCGAGATGTTCGGCAGCTTGATGATGTTGGCCCCGGGCGTCTTCGCCAGCTCGCCGAGCTCGGAGAGCGCATCGGGGATGCGCTGCTCCTCGGTGAGGTGCTCCGGGAAGAGCGCGAGGATGCGCCCGGCCAGCGAGATGTCACGCAGCTCGACGCCGACCCCGGCCTGGGCGGCGTACGCCTGGATGACCGGCAGGAACGAGTACGTGGCCAGGGCCGGCGCCTCGTCCGTGTGGGTGTAGATGATCGTCGAGTCAGTCACCAGGCAACTCCGCTCCAGGTTCGCTGTCCTTCATTGCCAGACTAAAGGCGCGTAACTGGCAGTCACCCGCTGACCCGCCTCCGCTGAACAGTACGTCTGTACTGTATCGCGTCGGTGCACGGCGACGAGCGGCGCCCTACTCCGCGTTCACCCGGGACACCCCCGGGACCCGCAGCGCGGCGGCGAGCAGCAGCGCGGCCAGCGCGAGCACCACGCCGGTCACCGGGAACGTCACCCGCACCGAGGTGAGGTCGGTGAGCACGCCGGTCGCCGCCGACGAGAGCGGACGGCACCCGAGGAACGCGATGAGCCACCACGCCATCACCCGCCCCCGGAACGCGGGGTCGCTCTCGGCCTGCAGCAGCGAGCTGAACCCCGCCATGCCCCAGGAGAACCCGGCCCCGGCGAGCGCGAAGCACCCGAACGCCCAGGCCGGGGCCGCGACCGCGGTCGAGACGCCCAGTCCGCCGATCAGCAGCGCCAGCCCGAGCCAGGCCGACTGCAGCACGCTGACCCGCCGCGCCGCCACCGAACTGCCGACCAGCGCGAGCAGCGCGCCGACCCCGAACGCCAGCGTGAGCGCGCCCGCCAGCGTGACGTCGCCGTGCACGGCGACCGACAGCGCCGGCGCCAGCGTCAACGACGGCTCGGTGCCGACGCCCACCAGCGCGGTACCGCCGAGCATCACCAGCAGCCGCGGATGTGTCCGCAGGTACCGCAGACCCGCCCGCATCGACGTCGGCGCGCCCTCGCCGACGTCCGCGCGGGCCGGCAACCGCGCCACCCACAGCAACAGCCCCAGGAAGACGACGTGCGGCGCGGCGCTGACCGCGAACGCCGCCGCCGGGCCCGCCCAGCCCAGCACGAGTGCACCCAGCGCCGGGCCGACGATGCGCGCCGTCGTCATCGGCGTGGTGTTGAGCGTCATCGCGGTTCGCAGCTCGTCCGGCCGGACCAGGTCCGGGATCACCGACTGCATCGCCGGACCGCCGACAACGAACCCCGTCCCCACCAGGAACGAGCAGGTGAAGACCACCGCCACGAGCGCGTGCGGCCCCGGCTCGGCGACCGCGAAGAACACTGCGAGCAGCCCCGACCCCAGCCCGCACAACACCCGCCCGGCCAGGATCTGGCGTGACCGGTCACCCCGGTCGGCCAGCGACCCCGCCCACGGCCCGAGCACCAGCTGCGGCGCGGCCTGCGCGATGCTGACCAGGCTGACCGCGGTGGCCGACCCGGTGCCCTGGTAGACGACGACGGCGGCGGTGACGCCCTGCATCCACACCCCGGCCGACGAGAGCAACTTGCCCCAGAACAGGGCGCCGAAGGTCCGGTCGGCCACGAGACCGAGCGCGCCACGCCTCACCCCGGCCGCGCTCTCCCGCACGACCGGATCGTAGGACACGGACCGTCGGCTTCCCGCCGCTTCCGGACCCGGTCGAGGCGTCGACCCTGGCGACCGCGTGCGCGTGATGCTCCGTACGGTGGACGACATGCGTAACCTCTACCCACCGATCGAACCCCGGCGGACCGGCATGCTCGAGGTCGGCGACGGCCAGTCGGTGTACTGGGAGGAGTCCGGAGCTCCCGACGGCAAGCCGGTGGTGTTCCTGCACGGCGGCCCCGGCGCGGGGTGTTCTCCCGATCACCGGCGTCTGTTCGATCCGGCGAGTTACCGGATCGTCCTGTTCGACCAGCGGGGCTGCGGGCGGAGCCTGCCGCATGTGAGCGCGCCGGAGGCGGACCTGGGGGCCAACACCACGTGGCACCTGGTCGAGGACATCGAGCGGTTGCGTGAGCACCTCGGGATCGAGCGCTGGCAGGTGTTCGGTGGGTCGTGGGGCTCGACGCTGGCGCTGGCCTACGCCGAGACGCATCCGTCGCGGGTGAGCGAGTTGGTCCTGCGGGGCATCTTCACGCTCCGGAAGAGCGAGATCGACTGGTTCTACGAGGGCCCGGCGGCCAACCTGGTGCCGGATCTGTGGGAGCGCTACGCCACCGCGGTGCCGGAGGCCGACCGCGTTCCCGGCAAGTTCGTCGAGGCCTACCGGCGGCTGCTGTTCGACCCGGACCCGGCGGTGCACGGCCCGGCCGCGGTGGCGTGGTCGACGTGGGAGGCGAGCAACCTGACGCTGCGTCCCCGCCCGGGCCTGGTCGACAAGTACCGCGAGCCGGCGTACGCGACCGCGTTCGCGCGGATCGAGAACCACTACTTCACCCACGGCGGCTGGTTCACCGAGGGACAGCTGATCGCCGACGCCGGCCGGCTGGCCGGCATCCCCACGGTGATCGTCCAGGGCCGCTACGACCTGTGCACGCCGGCGATCACGGCCTGGGACCTGCACCGTGCCCTGCCCGAGGCGACGTTCGTCCTGGTGGACGACGCCGGCCATTCCTTCGACGAGCCCGGGATCCTCGACGCCCTGATCATCGCGACCGACAGCTTCCGCGACGCGTAGTTACCCAGGGTCGGGAGAGCCGAGGTTGCTCCGCTGTCCGGAGGTTCGCTAGCCGGTTGAGGGCGTGGGGTCGCGCTCCCACCTGACCCGGGCAGCGGCGCTGCGAGGTCGCTTGAGGATGCGGGTACGGCGGACACGACTTCGGGTGACCGGTGTGATTCATGCGAACGCCGACCTCCTGGTTTCCTTCGCGCACGGTCATCGCGTCGCGCGCCACTCAGTGGGTGACACGCCGAACGTCTGGCGGAACCGGCGGCTGAAGTGGCTGCTGTCGGCGAAGCCGCTGAGACGCGCGACCGCCGCGATGCTGTGGTGTCGCGACTTCTTCTCGGTGAGCAGATTCCGGGCCCGCCGCAGGCGCCGCTCGAGGATCCACTGCGCCGGTGTGCTCTCGTGCCCGGCGCGTGCCCACACGTTGTAGAGGTGCCGCACCGAGATGGCGTGCGCCGCGGCGACCTTCTCCACCGTGAGGTCGCGATCGGCCAGGTGCATCTCGAGGTACAGGGTGAGGCGGGCCGCGAGCGCGGCGTCCATCGCGTCGTCCTGGTCGCGGGACTCCGCCGCCGTGGTCAGCAGCGCGCACACCAGCGCGGCGGTGGCCTGCCCCGTCAGCTGCCGGTGGTCGCCGCCCAGACCGGTCGCCGCCCGGTACAAGTTGTCCAGGTGCCCGCGCACCAGGTCGTAGACCGGGCTGCGCCGCAGCACCGGCGCCGCGGCGCGGACCACGTCGACGGACACGCCCGCTTGCGCGTTACCGAGAATGAGGACGTCGTGAACATTGGCGGCGCCGTGCACCAGCTCGTAGGGGCGGGTCATGTCCGTGCAGTTGAGGTGCCCGACCGGGAGTTCGACATCGGTGCCCGCGGTGGACACCATCCCGGCGCCGCGACGACGCAGCCCGATCGCCACGTGCTCGGAGGCGTCCGACCGAACCTGGCGGCCGGTGCGCACGATCCGCAGCGCGTTGCCACCGGTGTGGAGCAGCTGGACGTCCGACCCGAGGTCGAACCGCTCGATCCGGTAGCGCGCCTGATCGGCGTCCACCACGATGCTCCGCCGGGGACTCCGGTCCTCGAACGCGGCGTGCAGGGCGTCCAGGCGCTCGGATTCCGGCAGGAGATCGGTGTCGAGGAGCACGGTCACGGTCGTCGGCTCCCCTCTCGAGCGGTTTCGCGGGGCGCCGGTGCCGCCGAACGTTGTTGACGGTACCCCGGTCCGATGAAAGGAAATCACCGGTCAGAACACGTCACAGCTGAGCAGCAGAGCGCTGAACAGCAGGGCCGTGGCGCGGCCGACGTCGCCTAGCGAGCGACCTCCCGCGGCGGCGGCGATCCGGCCGAGCGCGCGCACGTGGTCCCGAGCCAGGTCGTGCAGCGGGCTGTCCCGAAGGTGGGACGCGGCGGCGTGGGTCTGCTCGGCCGAGACGCCCAGTGCGACGCGTGACACGTGCACCGCGCAGAGCGAGCCTTCGCCACCGCGGTAGTCGAACGGCGTCGCGTCGTCGATGAGGACCAGGTCGTCGGCGTGCAGCGGCCGGAGGCGGCCGTCCTGCCACAGTGTGGAGCCCGGCGAGCCGGGGACCGCGAACGTGAGACGGTCGGTCGGCTGGGCGGCCACGTCCGCGGCTCGCCGGGTCATCCGCAGCGCCGAGCCCTCGTAGCGATACACGCCGGCGGCCGGTGACAGCGGAAGGCACCACCAGCGCGCCCGCAGCGACGCTTCCGCGCACAGCAGCGTGACCCGGAGCCGGATCCCTTCCCCACCGAGCCCGGCGATCACGGTACGAGCCCGGTCGGCCGCGGCGACGTCGGCACTGTCGAACGCGAGCACCACGGGGCGCCTCAGGACGGCAGCGGACCGGCGGCCTGCCGGATCCCGATGAGGTTGCCGAACGGGTCGAGCAGCTGGCAGAGCCGTTCGCCGGTCATGATCGTCTTCGGCCCGCGGTGGGCCACCGCGCCGTGCCGGACCCAGTCGGCGGTGACCGCGTCGACGTCCACCACGTCCCAGTAGGCGACGCATCCGCCGGGGCCGGCGTCGTTGAATTCGTCGATCGAGTGCACGGTGAGCCGGGAGCCGCCCAGGTCGAACCGCGCCAGCTGGGGCGCCTTCAGAACGGGTGGCCCGCCCAGCCGGGCGGTGTACCAGGCAGTGGCGGCCTCGAGGTCCGGAACGAAGCAGAACACATCGATGACCGAGTGGAACGGTGCGGCGGACACGACTCTCTCCGGGAGCTCAGGGACGGGGAATGTTGCGCAGGTTGAGCCGGGCCAGTTCGGCGACCTTGCCGACGCCGCCGCCGAGCACCACCTTGCCCAACCCCAGGGCGAACCCGCGGGCCTGCTCGACGGTGAGGTGCGAGGGCACCTCGAGCGCATCGGGCGTGGTGACGACGTCGAGCAGCGCCGGGCCGTCGTGGGCGAAGATCTCCTCCACCGCGCCACGCACGTCTCCCGGCTCGGTGACCCGCCGGGTCAGGAAGCCCGCGCCGGCGGCGATGGCGGCGAAGTCGACCGGGTCGTGGTCGGTCTCGAAGGGCGGGTCGCCGGCCACCAGCATCTCCAAGCGCACCATGCCGAGGCTGGAATTGTTGAACACCACGACCTTGACCGGCAGTCCGTGGGTCTTCACGGTGAGCAGCTCGCCCATCAGCATCCCGAGACCGCCGTCGCCGGACAGCGAGACGACCTGCCGGCCGGGCGAGGCCACCTGCGCCCCGATCGCCATCGGGAGGGCGTTGGCCATCGACCCGTGCACGAACGAGCCCAGCAGCCGCCGCCGGCCGTTCGGGGTGAGGTACCGGGCGGCCCAGGTGCAGCACATCCCGGTGTCCGCGGTGAACACCGCGTCGTCGGCAGCGACCTCGTCGACGACGGTGGCCAGGTGCTCCGGGTGGATCGGCGCGCGGCGGGCCACGTGCGTGCTGTAGGTGTCGACGCTGTGCGACACCATCCGGTGGTGCTCGTGCAGGGCGTGGTCGAGGAACGACCGGTCGGTGCGTGCGGGCACCAGCGGGAGCAGCGCACGCAGCGTCAAGGCCAGGTCGGCGGCGATGCCCTGGACGATCGGGGCACGGCGGCCCAGCCGCGCCGGGTCGATGTCGACCTGCACGTTGTTGCGCGTCGGCAGGAAATCGTCGTAGGGGAAGTCGGTTCCCAGGAACAGCACCAGGTCGGCATCATGCAGCGTCGACCAGCACGCGCCGTAGCCGAGCAACCCGGTCATCCCGACGTCGAAGGGGTTGTCGTACTGCACGACGTCCTTACCGCGCAGGGAGTGCCCGATCGGCGCGTTGAGCCTCTCGGCGAGCGCGAGCAGCTCCGGGCGGGCGTCGGCGCAGCCGATCCCGGCGAAGATCGCGATCTTCGCCGCCTCGGCGATCCGGTCCGCGAGCTCACGGACCTCCGCGTCGGTCGGTGCCGGCCGGGGACGGTCGGTGACGACGACGCTGTGGTGTGGCTTGTCGGCCGAGTCGTCGGCGAGCACGTCGCCGGGCAGCACCAGCACGGCGGCGCCCTGCTTGCCGACGGCGGCCTGGATCGCGCCGCGGGTCAGTCGCTCCACCTGCGTCGGGTGCGCGACCGTCTCGCAGAAATGGCTGGCCTGCGCGAACAGCGACTCCGGCTTGGTCTCCTGGAAGTAGCCGGTGCCGATCTGCCTGCTCGGGATGTGCGACGCCAGCGCGAGCACCGGAGCACCCGAGCGGTGCGCGTCCATCACACCCTGGATCAGGTGCGTGTTACCCGGGCCGCAGCTACCCGCGCAGACCGCCAACCGACCGGTCAGCTGGGCCTCGGCCGACGCGGCGAACGCGGCCGCCTCCTCGTTGTGCACGTGCACCCAGTCGATACCGCCCTTGGCGGAACCCCCGCTGCGGCGCACGGCGTCGCTGAACGCGTTCAGCGAGTCACCCACCAGCCCGTACACCCGGCGGACACCGGCCTGGACCAGAACGTCGAGCAGGTCGTCAGCGGCAGTGCGGGTCACGGTGTCCTCCGGAAGTGCGAGTGGTGCGGTACGTCGACGAACAGCAGGTGCTCCGCGTCGTCGACGGAATCCGCGAGCGCTCTGACGCGCTGCCGGACGTCCTCGTCGAACCGCGTGAGCCGCCGGTCGTGCTGGTCACGATGGTCCGTCCAGGAGGCTACGCGGTAGCGCTCGACCAGGACCTCGGCCTCGACGGCATCACGTAACAGCGCCCACTGGGTGCTACCGGTACGGAGCCGGCTGTTACGCAGGTCGGCGACGGCGTCGAGGAAGGCATCCTGCCGCTCGGGCGCGACCCGGTACCGGACGACGACCTCCACCGGATCGTCGGGGATCGCGATGCCGAGCGAGGTGACGTCCGGCAGTAGCCCGGTGGTGACGGCGGTGCGGTCGCCCACGTCGGTGCGGCGCAGCGGCAGCCAGATCCCCGCCAGCGTCGTGACCAGCAGCAACACGCCGGCCAGGCCGAACGAGCGCTCGAGGCCGATGCCGTTGGCGACCGCGCCCCACGCCGCCGCACTGCCGGCGAACGACGCGAACAACACCATCTGGTAGATCGCCAGCGCCCGGGCTCGCACCCAGTCGGGCAGGAACGCCTGGGTGGAGGCGTTCAAGCCGGCGATCACCACGATCCAGGCCACCCCCACCGGCAGCAGCACGGCGATGGCCTCCCCCATCGTGCGCACGAACGCCAGCCCGACGAGACCGGCTCCGTAGACGACGCCGGACGCCGTGAGCAGCTGGGACGCCGACAGCCATCGGCGCAGGCGCGGCATGAGCACCGCACCGGCCACCGCACCGGCCCCCGCCGCGCCGAGCAGCACCCCGTACCCGGTGGCCGACAGCCCCAGACGGCGTTCGGCAAGGGGTGCCAGCAGTGCCCACAGCACGTTGACCGGCCAGGCGAACAACACCAGGCGGAGCAGGATGCGGCGCACGGCAGGCGAGTGACGCACGTACCGGCCGCCGGCTTCGAGGCTCGACCAGGAGACGGCTCGGGCCGCGGGTGCGACCGCCGACTGGGGCGACTTCGTCGTCAGCAGCGCCCCGGCGAAGAGCAGGAAACTCACCGCGTTGAGCGTGAACAACCATGCCACCCCGAGCGGAGCGACGAGCAGACCGGCGATCGCCGGCCCGACGGCACGGGCGAGGTTGACGCCGAGCGAACTCAGCGAGGCGCCGGCCCCGAGCTCGGTGCGCGGCAGCAGGTCGGAGATGAACGACTGGTAGGCCGGCAACTGAGCGGCTGCGCCGCAGCCGAGCAGGAACGTGAACAGCAACAACACGTCGGGCGACGTCCGGCTGACCGCCGTCAGGAGCGCGAGGATCCCGGCGATGACGGCCTGGACCCCCTGGACCGCCAGGAGCAGCCGCCGCCGGTCGAAGAAGTCGGCGACGGCACCCGCCGGGATGACCAGCAGCAGCACCGGAAGACTGGAAGCACTCTGCACCAGCGAGATGAGCAGGCTGGAGCTGTGCCCTTCGACCAGCAGCCACTGACCGCCGACCGTCTGCATCCAGGTGCCCAGGTTGGCCACGAACGCGGCGATCCACACCCAGCGGAACACCGGCCGCCGCAGCGGTGCCCAGGGACCCGCGGCGGGTCCCGAGGCGGGCGTCGGGGCGGCCGCAGCCGACGCCGGGGCCGCCCCGGTGGTCACTGCGCGGTGGCCCGGACCGCGTCGCGGATCAGCTCGACGACGGCCTTCGGGTGGGCGAGCATCACCAGGTGCGAGGACTCGACCTCGCTGACCGTCATCCCGGCACGCGAGTAGCCGAAGCGCTCGACATCGGGGTTGATCGTGTGGTCCGCAACCGACACCAGACCCCAGGAGGGCTTGGTCTTCCACGCCGCGACCGGCGCCTTCTCCGCGAACGCGGCACCGGCGAGTGGACGCTGCGAGACGGCCAGCACCTTCGCCAGCTGGGGGTCGACACCCTCGGCGAACACGGCCGGGAACTTCTCGACGTCGACGTAGACGTCCGTGCCGTCCTCGGCGCCCTCGATCGGGTAGGGCCGGTAGACGAGCGCGGTGGCCAGGTCGGAGTCGGGGAAGCGGCCCTGCAGTTCGGCGAGGCTCTCGCCCTCCTCCAGGGCGTAGCCGGCCAGATAGACCAGGCCGACGACGTTGTCCTCGGCGCCGGCCACGGTGATGACCGCGCCGCCGTAGGAGTGCCCGACGAGCAGCACCGGGCCCTCGATCTGCCGGACGATCGAGGCGATGTAGGCGGAGTCGCCGATCAGGCTGCGGTTGGGCACCGCAGGAACGACGACGTCGATCCCCTCGGCGAGCAGGCCGGGAACGACGGCGGAGAAGCTGGCGGCGTCGGCGAAGGCGCCGTGTACCAGGACGACGGTGGAGGTGGTGCTCATCAGGTGCTCCTCGTGCGGGGTCGTCATTCGGCGTGCAGGGCGGCACGCAGGAAGTGCCCGCCCTGTTCGGTGGCGGCTCGGGCCGCCTGGGTGTCGCGCATGCTGTTGACCATGACGAAGTCGTGAATGGCACCCTGGTAGCGGACGGCGGTCACCGGCACGCCGGCGGCGCGCAAGGCGGCTGCGTACGCTTCGCCCTCGTCACGCAGGACGTCGGCCTCACCGGTGACGACGAGTGCCGGAGGCAGTCCGGACAGTTCCTCGGCCGTGGCGCGCAACGGGGACGCGGTGATCTCGGCGCGCTGGGCGGGATCGGTCGTGTACTGGTCCCAGAACCACTGCATCGCCTGGCGGCGCAGCCAGTAGCCTTCGGCGAACTGGTGGTAGGAGTCGGTGTCGAAGGTGGCGTCGGTGACCGGGTAGTAGAGCAGTTGGGCGGCGATCGCCGGTCCGCCGCGGTCCTTGGCCAGCAGCGTCACCGCGGCGGTCATGTTGCCGCCGACGGAGTCGCCGGCGACCGCGATGCGGGTGCCGTCGAGGTCGTGCCCGGACCCGGACTCGGCGACCCACCGCAGAGCCGCGTAGATCTCCTCGATCGCCGTCGGGTACCGCGCTTCCGGCGACAACGAATAGTTCGGGAAGACCGTTGCCGCGCCGGCCCGGACCGTCAGCTCGCGGACCAGCCGGTCGTGGGTGTGCGCGTCGCCGAACACCCAGCCGGCGCCGTGCGTGTACAGCACCACCGGCAACGGTCCCGAGCTGCCGGCCGGCCGGTAGATCCGGATCGACACCTGCCCGCTGGGGCCGCCCGGCACGGTCAGGTCGGTCACGTCGACCGCCGGCGCGGGAACGTCACCGTCCTGCACCGAGTCGACGGTGCGACGGCCTTCGTCGATGGTCAGCTCGTACAGGAACGGCGGCTTGGCGGTCGCGTCGGCGAAGTCCTGGGCGGCCTGTTCGAGCACGGGGACGACCTGGGTCATGAATTCCCTCCTCCGAGTGGACGTCACGACCGAGACTGCTCGGCGGGGTAGGAGTCGGACAGGTCGGCGGCGAGGTCGTGCAGGACCAGCACGAGACCGTGCAGACGCAGTCGACGCCATTCCCGGCATGCCGTCGATTTCCGGCATCCCCGTTCGTGTAATGGTGACCAAGGAGGAACCGAGACCAAATGCCGGATTCAGCGACGGTGTTCGGTACCCGTGGCCTGGTTTCATGAAGCCGGGCGTGGCGGGGACCGTATCGGCCTTGGTCGACGCTGTGACGACGAAACCCGCTGAGAGCCCGGCGCCCGCACCGGTCGCCTGAAGACATGACTTACGCCGTGGGGCCGGACCTGGCTCTCGGAGCGATGCTGCTGTGCATCGCGCTGGCCAACTCGCACTATTTCCTGCCGGCCCGGCCGTCCTCGGCGGCTATCCCCGCGACGGCTCGGCCACGTCCGGCCGCCGGTGGCACCCGCCCCGGAGCTCGAACTCGTCACCGCCCGCGTGGGGGAGATCCTGCTCCTGGTCGCGCACGGGCACTACGGCCGCCCACCCACCCGGCGGTCAGGACGAAGGCCTGATCGGCATCGTCGACACCCACGCCGAAGCCGCCGGCACGCGGACACCACCGGACGAGGGTGCTACTCGGTGAGGGCCCGCCGCTGGCACGCGCGGACGAGACCGACCACGACGAAGGCGACGACGAGCAGCGTCGCGACGACCTGAGCGATCCCGTGCAGGGCCAGCGCGGGGGAGGATCGCGCGGCGAAGACGATGACCCAGAACACTGGGCTCTTCGCGGTGATGACTTTGGACATCGGCGCGGTGGTCGGTCGATACGTCCATCCCTGTAGAAACCGGCGCGGCGTCCACAGCAGGGTCACGGGTCAGCGCTCCGGCATGGGTGTGTGGCTGCTGGTTCTGCTCCTGAACGTCTTCAGCGTCGGGCAGGCCCTCGCGCGCAGCGCGGGCAGGGGAACGTGATGCTGCCGGTCCAGGTCTTCTGCGACGTGCTCAATGGCTTGGTCGCCGAGTGCTACCTGCGGTTCGAGGCCCTGGTCCGCAAGGGGCTGCGGGCCGGCGGGGGACGTGGGCCGGCGGGGGACGTGGGCCGTAGCACTGCTCAGCGCGGCCGACGTCGTGCTACTGATCGCGAAGTCGGACGGCACCCCCGTCATCAGCCTGATTTCGCTCGCCGCGACGGTGATCGTCTGCGGCTTCGGCCTGTACGTCCCGACCCGGCAGCGCGTCGTACTCCACGAACTGCGCCGGACCCGGGAGGAGATGGCCCGTGCCCGCGTGGACGAGGAGCGGCTCCGGATCTCCCGCGAGCTGCACGATTTTCGCTCGGCCGCACGCTCGTCGCGGCACCGTGGTGCAACGAGGCCGCGCTGCGCCTGCTCGACTCCGACGTCGAACGCTGCCGGGTCCAGCTCACCACACTCCGGTCACTGATCGACGGTCACGCCAGGCTCCGGGCGCTGACCGGCGGGCCGGTGCTCATCAGCCTCGGCGACGAGCTGGCTGCCGCTCGCGAACTGTTCGGACTGCTCGACGTGCGGCCGGAGATCGACACGATCACGGTCGAGGACCACGTCGTCGACCAGACTCCGGCCGCGGTCGTGCGGTGACGAACACCCTCAAGCACGGGCGACCGACCTGGCGCCGGAGGTGCGCCGACCGGCGAATTCCTAGCGTTGAAGCAGGCCGAACAGCGCCGTACGCCTCGTCGTGAAACTGCTCGTCGCGAGCCTGTCCGTGAGCGGTTCTGACGCTCTCCGACTGCCCAGCCTGCGCTGGCTCGAAGACATGACAGACCGCTCGGTCGCGCACGCCACCGGCGACGGCGGCTGGCGTCGTTCAGCGGTCTCCAGTCAGGACCGCGAGGCCAGCATCGCGGTCTGGAAACGAGCCGAGCAGTATTTGCCGATCTGACTGCGACATGAGAGTCAACGCGTCCCCGACGCTCAGTCGGGCATTCGCTCACTGGACCGAGACGCTCCGACGACGACATTCTTGCTGGCTTGTCAGGTCAGCGCCGTGTAGGCGTCACCGGACGGGTTGGACGATTTCCGTTTCCCAGGTCGCCGGATCGGGGCGCTCTCCGGGATCGGTCAGATACGTCTCCCACGGCGCTGCCGCCGCGGACAATCCCTGGTCGCGCATCCACCTCTCGATCTCTTGGTAGGACTCGGGCAGGCAGTCGTAAGGCCCCCGGTGGAGGGCTACCACCGCCCGCCCCGCCGGGATAGCGAGCGCCTCGATCCCGTCGTCGAGTGCCGCCGACGGGGGCGCCGCAACGGTTATGCCTCCCTCGATGACGAGTGACCCCATCCCCACCTCCGGATAGCGGGCGAACGGCGGACCGGTGATGGTCAGCCCGTGCCGCTGGGCGTACCCGAACACGGTTGGCAGACTCTCTGCGAGCGCGGTCGCGATCTCGTCGCGGGTCACCCGGCGGCGCATCACGAGGGCGTGGAAGGCGGACAGGTCGCGAACGGAAATGTCGAGCGGCACAGCAGGTTTCCTCTCAGCGGTGCTGATGCGGTAAAGGCTGATGCAGGGCGCCGTCGAACCCACCGTCGAGGCGTGCACGGCGGCTGTGCGCCGGCCAGCGACGTGGAGCCCGCGGGTGCGGTACTCCCGCGGGCTGTGACCGAAGTGGCGGGTGAAAGTCCGGGTGAAGACCTCATGACTGGCGAACCCGTGGTCGAACGCCACCGCCGACACTCGACGGTCGGTGGACACCAGTTCGGCCGCAGCGCTGGCCAGCCGGACCCGCGTCGTGTAGGCCTTCGGTGTCTCGCCCACCAGCCGCCGGAACTGGCGGTGCAGATCGAACTGGGACCGGTGCGCCCACACCGCCAGGACCGGCAGCGAGACATCCCCGCTCAGCCGGGAGTTGATGGCGGCAAGGAGTCGGAGCAGTTCACGGGTCCGCAACGGCACGACTCGACGGTACCGACCGGGCAGCGAACCGTTTGACGGTTCTTGCTCGGTTACCCGTGCAGGCCGGTCGGCGAGGCAGGTGGTGGCAAGGTGCGAACCGGCTCGTGCTGCTGCCGTCACACCTCTCGACGCGAGCGGCCGCGGCATGGAACAGGGCGGACATGGCAGCCGCCGGCGATCTGAGCCGTGGCCTGCGGGTACTCGCTTGCCCGCACACCAGTCCATTGGCATGGAACAAGACCGACGCCACGACCGGCGAACCGAAACAGCACCTTGACCGTCCGGGCGTTCGAGCAAGCCGCGGATCGCCGCTAGAGTCGTGCGCTTCTGACCAGCCGACGCGGGTGCGGCGGTCCATCAACGAGCTGGGGGGCGGATGGAGCAGTGGCCACCGGGAGCACCGGCTGCGCAGAGCATCCCTGATTGGCGTGCCGCGGAGGCCAACGCGGCCCGCTGGATGCGATGGCTCGGTCATCTCGATGCGCGGGTCACGGCGGATGGGCCGGACAAGGGCTTGGATGTCATCGCCCGGGACGCGTTCGGGCAGGTGAAGCGACAGGTGGCGGGAATCGGAGCGCCCGCCTTACAGAATCTGTTCGGTGCCCGTGGCCTCCGGCAGGGCCAGCTCTACTTCTTCACCAGCAGTCACTACAGCAAACGTGCCGTCGAGTACGCCGATCACCACCAGATCGCAGCGTTCACCTTCGCCGTGGAGACCGGCCTCATCTCGCCGGCCAGCGCACGGGCCACCGTCGTCTACCGCGCGGCTCTGGAGCAAGGAAAAGCCGCCGCGCGAGAGGCGGCTGCCCGCCGAGCAGCGGCGCGCGAGGCTACCGCTCGCCGAGACGCCGAGCGTCGAGTTGCTGAGCGGAGAGCCGCTGCGCAGAAGGAAGCCCAGCGCGAAGCAGCCGCGAAGCAAGCTGCCGAGCGCGACGCCGCGCACAAAGTTGCAGCCGCACGCAGAGCTGCCGAGTGGGCAGCTACCCGCAGCCAACGGCCACTGGATCCCCAGGCCTCCGGCGCGGTCTACGCCACCGCAGCCGTGAAGGACGCGGTCGCGGCAAGCCGGGCCATCGTGACCGAGGATCCCCAGGAGGCTTACAACGGCGCTGTGGGAGCAACCGGGTGCGGGATCACGATCCTTCTACCCGTCGCACTTTGCGCCGGCGGAACAGCCCTCGTCTACGACAGTCCAACCGGACAGATCGTGGCCGCTACGGCCACCGGCCTCCTGTTCATCGTCGCTGTCACCGGGACTCGAGCAATCCGACGACGGCGTCGGACATTGCTCCGAAACCGTGCAAGAGCTCAAGGCGAGGGCAGCGGCCCGAGCATCTGAGCACCGTCGTGCGTTCGACACGGAGTTCATTGCGCCTGTTGACAGCCAATCGCGCGTATTTGGCGCCCTGGAATCCCCAACGCGACGACGACTACTTCACGATCGGTACCCAGACCGGCACCATCCGGACGGCCCTGGCCGACGAGTCCGCCGACCGCAGCGTGTCGCTGGTCATCATCGACCAGGACGACGAGCTGCTCGGCCAGGTCCGCCTCAACTCGATCATCCGCGGCGCGTTCCGATCCGCGTCGATCGGCTCTTGGGTCAGCGCCTCGCACGCCGTCCGGGGAGTCGCGACCTCAGCGGTCGCTGACACGCTCCAGTTCGCCTTCGATGAGCTGGGTCTTCACCGGGTGCGTTCGTGGCGTTGGGCCGGCGATCGAGCGGGGCGTCGTTTCGCGGGAACCTGGTGTCAGGACGGGTCCGAATCTCCGGAGACCCGATGGAAGTAGGTCAGCGGAACCCTGGCGACCGGCCCCGACGAGCACCGGACGCGGCCCATCAGTGCCGTGTACCCGGTGGAAGGCGCGTCACGAGGCATAGTCGTCCGCGATCTCGGTGGCGTAGTTCTTCCACAGCGGCGTCATGGTCTCGGCGTTGATCGGCTGCCCGGAATCGATCATCGCCTTGAAGTCGCGGAAGTACTGCACGTACAGATCCGGCGTGAACGTGTTCAGCATGACCGCGTTCTCGTCGCCGACGTTGGCGAACGTGTGCGGCGCTCCGGTGGGCACGATGACCCACGTGCCCGGCCCGGCGTCGTAATGGTCCTCGCCGACGGTGAAGCGGAACGTTCCGGCCAGCACGTAGAAACCCTCGTCGTGCTGGGCGTGGCGGTGCTGCAACGGGCTCGGGGTGCCCGGCGGAATGGTGACCTCGGCGAACCCGAGCCGGTGGTCGGTGTGCTCGCCGTTCTCCAGGATCCGGATCTGCTGCGCCCCGCTGCCGAGGATCTCACCCTCACCGGGGCGGACGATGTTGACCCGTGCCATGACGTCTCCTGACTAGTGCCGACTTCGGTGACCACCATCCTGTTCCGGGCCGGCTGTGCGCGTCTTGGTCGTCCGTGCACGGTTGTTGGTCACCAGCGCGCGGGCGGTGTAGCCGTACGTCGCCTTGAAGAGCTTGCTGAAATGGGTGGCGTCGGAGAATCCCCACCGGGCGGCCACGGCGGTGACCGTTCGTCCACCGCCGGTCAGCTCGGCCCGGCAGCGCTCCAGGCGGCGGCGACGGATCAGGGCCGCGACCGTGAGCGGCTGGTCCTCGAACAGCTTGTGCAGGCGGCGCACCGAGATGTGGTGGGCCGCGGCGATACCGGCCGGGGACAGCTCGGGATCAGCCAGCCGGGCCTCGATGTAGCCGGCGATCCGGTTGCGCAGGTGCTCGTCCGGGGCCGGTCGTCCGTCGCCCAGCCGGGCCTCCAGCGCGACCGCGATCAGCTCGATGACGGCGGCCGCCGACCGCAGCGCCTCCGCCTCGCGGAACTCGGCCGCCGATCGCGCCGACTCCCGGGCCAGCACGGAGACGAGAGCGCCCGGACCGTGGCGGCCGTCGATGCGGACGCCGACGAGCCGGTCGACGAGCGCGGGCCGGATCCGGAGCTCCCGGCGCGGGACCAGGATCGTGACGTGCGCCGCGGCGGTGCTCTCGAACCGGAGCCCCCGCGTGGGATCGAGCAGCACCAGGTCGGCAGGCCCGAGTTCGGCGTCGCCCCGACCCTGTTCGATCCGCGTCCGGCCCCGGGCCATCACCTTGATCGCCAGGTTCTCGCCGTCGGTGGCGTCGCGCTCCCGCCCGGTACAGGAGCTCTCGGGGGTGTCCAGGGAGACCAGCCGCAGCGGCCCGAGCTGACGCGTGGCGATCCGGCCGCGGAAGCCGGCCCCGGCCAACTTGTTGACGAGCGGCGGAAACCCGCTGGCGGCCAACTCGTCCTGGAACGTCTCGAGGTTGCCGATCACGGGTCAACGGTAACGGCGAGCAGGCAGCCGGCCCCGGCGTCGTCGGTCAGCGGTCGGCCGCGAGGCGGAAGCCCAGGCCGATGAAGAGCCCGCCGGTGGCGACGTCGATGCGCCGCCGGGCCGCGTGGCGTTTGCGCAGCCATCCACCGATCCGCCCGGCCAGCACCCCGACCGACCCGTCGATCAGGAACTCGATCACGATCAGCAGCACGCCGAGCACGACGAACTGGAGCCACACCCGCCCCAGCGCCGGGTCGATGAACTGCGGGAGGAACGCCAGCGTGAACGTCACCATCTTCGGGTTGAGCAGGTTGGTCACCAGCCCGTTGAGGTAGGCGCGGCGCCCCGACATCCCGGACCCGGCGGCCGGGACGTCGGTCACCCCGCCCTTGCGGCGGCGGATCAGCTGCACGCCGAGGTAGATCAGGTAGAGCCCGCCGATGACGCGGACCACCGCGAACGCCGTCGGCACCGCCGCGAACAGGGCCGCGAGCCCGACGGCGGCGAGCGCGACATGGATGGCTTCGCTGCTGGCGACCCCCGCGGTGGCCAGCAACCCGGCCCGTGGGCCGCCCTTGATGCCGCAGCCGAGCACGAACAACATGTCGGGGCCCGGGGTGATCATGGCGACGAGCGTCGTCACGACGAACAACGTGAGCAGGTGCGAGTCGATGGGCATACCCCGATCCTCACATCGCCGTGCGGAACGACCGGGCTGTTCGGCCGAGCCGGTGCACGTTCACCGCGTCGATCGGGGCG
The DNA here is from genome assembly GCF_000585375.1 of Cryptosporangium arvum DSM 44712. Taxonomy (NCBI): domain Bacteria; kingdom Bacillati; phylum Actinomycetota; class Actinomycetes; order Cryptosporangiales; family Cryptosporangiaceae; genus Cryptosporangium; species Cryptosporangium arvum. Next base: position 5,102,894 of record NZ_KK073874.1, on the reverse strand, counting down.
GACGCTAGCATCGGGGCGCGTACGGGTGTCCGTGCTGCGGACGAGTGAGCGGAGCCCCCGATGCTGTTTCGAGCCGCCCGGATCACCACCTGCGGGCAGCCGCCCGAGGTCACCGAGGTCCCGGCGCCCGAGCCGGCCGCCGGTGAGATCCTGGTCGACGTCGTCGCCGCGCCGATCACGCCGCTCGACCTGCTCTGCGCCTCCGGGACGTCGTACTTCGGCGCCCCGGCCACGCCCTACGTGCCCGGCGTCCAGGGGGTGGGCCGGCACGCGGGCCGGAGCGTCTGGTTCCCGACGACGGCCGGGATGGCGCCGGGCGACGGCAGCATGGCCACGGTCGTCACCGTCCCGGCGTCCGATGTGGTGGAGTTGCCCGCCGGTGCGGACCCGGTCGCGGTGGCGGCGGCCGGCCTGTCCGCGGTCGCGGCCTACGCGGCCCTGACCTGGCGGGGCGAGCTGGTCGCGGGCGAGCGGGTCGTCGTGCTCGGCGGGGGCGGCGTGGTGGGCCAGGCCGCGATCCGGTTCGCCCGGGCCGCCGGCGCGGAGTGGGTGGTCGCCGGGGCGCGCTCGGAGGCCGCGCGGCTGCGCGCCCGCGAGGCCGGCGCCGACGAGGTGGTGACCCTCGGGTCCGACGACGTCGACGAGCTGTCCTCGGCGTTCGCCGACGCCTGCCCCGGCGGCGCCGACCTCGTGCTGGACGGGTTGTTCGGCGTCCCGGCGGCCGCGGCGCTGCGGGTGCTGCGGGCCGGCGGGCGGCTGGTGAACCTGGGCAGCTCGGCCGGCGAGACCGCCCCGTTCGACTCGGCGACGATCCGCAGCCGGCAGCTGCGGATCCTCGGGTACACCAACAACGCGCTGACGCCGGACGAGCGGGCGCTGGCCGTGCGGGTGGTGGCCGATGCGGTCGTGGCCGGGACGCTGACCGTCGCGCACGAGGCCGTGCCGCTCGACGACGTCACCGACGCGTGGGAGCGCCAGGCCGCCGGGGGAGCCGAGGGCCGGATCGTCCTCACGACGTGACGGTGAGGGTCGGTGAGCCCGCTTACCGGTACCGCCTCCGCCTCCGGTCCCGGATCGGCTCAGGCGGGGGCGATGCGCGCCGATGTTCCGGGGAGCGACAGGGGGACCCGGCGGTGGCGGTACGGATGGAGGGCAGCGTCCTCTCCCGGCTGAGGACGATTTTCCTGTTCTACGCGCTGTTCACCGCCGCGGTCGGCACCGCGGCGACCCTCGGCGCCCCGCACGGCAGCCGGGGCCTGCGCGTCGGCATCGCGATCGCGCTCGTCGCGCTGATGGCGCACTGGCTGGTGGGCTGGAGCCGGGACCGCTTCCCGGCCGGGCTCGAACCGCTGGAATGGGTGGTGCTCGCGGCGCCCGGACTGGTGGTGGAGTCGGTCGCGGAGAACGGCGGGTACTTCGGGGCCCTGCTGTTCCGCAGCTACTACGGCACGAGGCGCCAGTTCTGGTGCCGTCTCGCCCTCGTGCAGATCGTCCCGGCCACCCGGCTGGTCGTCGGGATGGTCGAGCAGCGCCCGATCACGCCGACCGAGTACGTCGCCGTGGTGCTGTTCGGTCTGCTCGTGCCGCCGATGGCCTGGTTCCTGCGCGGCATCGGGGAGCAGAACGGCCGGCTGATCGCCCGGGAGCGGGCCCAGCTCGCCGGGGCCGAGCGCCTCTCGGCGGCTACCGACCGCCGGACCGTGTACGAGGTCGCGACGGCCACCGCGACGGACCTCACCGGGGGTGACGCCCGGGTGCTGCTGGCGCTGCACGACGCCGCGGGCCCGCTGCGCATCGTCGAGACCGGCGGCCGCGTCACCGCGCCGCCCGATCTCGTCGCGCGGGTCGGCGGGCCGCACGTCGACTACCTCGGCCCCGCCGACCACGCCCGGCTCCGCGCGGCGTCCGGCCTGCCCCCGGTGCCCGGCGGCCTGCTCGTCGTCCCGATCACCGCGGCCGGACGACACCTCGGGCTGCTCGGCGTCTCCGGGCGCGTGAAACCGCCCACCACCAGCCTCGTCGCGTGGGGCTCCCGGGTGGCCGAGGCGCTGCGCCGGGTCGACCTCAACGCCGAGTTGACGTTCCGGGCCTACCACGACCCGCTGACGACGCTCGCGAACCGCGCGCTGCTGGAGTCGCGGCTCGAGCAGGCGCTCGGGGAGCGGCGCACCGCCGGGCAGGTCGCGCTGCTGCTCCTCGACCTCGACGGCTTCAAGCAGGTCAACGACGTCCACGGGCACCCGGCCGGCGACGAGCTGCTGCGCGCCATCGCCGGGCGGCTGCAGCGGTGCGTGCGCGAGACCGACACGGTGGCCCGGCTCGGCGGCGACGAGTTCGCGATCCTGCTCTCCGGCGTCGACGACCCGGAGCTCGTGTCGACGACCGCGGACCGGGTCGTCGCGGCCGTCCGCGAGCCGATCGAGGTCGAGGGGCGCACGGTCACGGTCGGGGTGAGCGTCGGCGTCGCGGTCGCCGAGCCGGGGGGAACGGCGGGTGTCCGGGAGCTCATCCGGGCCGGTGACCAGGCCATGTACCGGCGCAAAGCGACCCGGGCCGGCGGCTGGGAACGCTACGAGGCCGGGCTGCGCCGGTAGCGGCCGGGGGAGACCCCGACCGTGCGGGCGAACGCGTGGCTGAACGAGCTCTCCGAGGCGTACCCGAGCTCGGCGGCCAGCGCCGCGACCGTCGTGTCGGTCTCGCGCAGTGCGCGCTCGGCCAGCCGGATGCGCCAGCGCGTCAGGTAGGCCACCGGCGGCCGGCCGGAGGCCGCCCGGAAGCGGGTCGCGAACCGCGTCCGGGACATCGCCGACGCCCGGGCCAGCTCGTCCAGGCTCCAGGACCGGGCCGGCTCGGCGTGCATGAGCGTCAGCGCGGGACGCAGCTCGGGGTCGGCGAGCAGCGTGAGCCACCCCGGGCGAGTGGCCGCGCCCCGCGTGAGCACCGCGCGCAGCACGGCCACGAGCAGCAGCTGCGCGTACTGGTCGGAGGCGAAACCGGCGCCCAGCCGGCCGGCCGAGCGCTCCTCGAGCAGCTGTTCGAGCAGGCGTAACACCTGGTCGGCGTCGGTCAGCACGGTGAGCTGCGGTAACACCGCGAGCAGCAGCTCGTCACCGCTGCGGTCGAGGTCGATGTGCCCGCCGATGACGACGGTGGAGCCGGGGCCGGCGTCGGCCAGCGCACCGAGCCGGGCGTCGGGTTCCTCGACCGGCGGAAGAGCCGGGTCGCTGCAGAGGACGAACGATTCGGCGCGGTTGAACACCGCGACGTTGCCCTGGGTGAGGCGCTGGGGCGCGTGGGAGTCGGTGACCAGCCAGCAACTGCCCCGGACCAGGCCCTTGAGCTTGAGCGTCGCGGTCGGCCGGAAACGGGCCGACCAGTTCCCGGACGCCTGGAAACCGCCGGTGATCACGCAGCGGGCCCGGACGAGCTCGAGCGCGTCGGAGAGGGGGTCGGCGGTCACCCGTGAACTCTCGCGCAAGTTTTGGGGACTCGCAAGCATTCATAGTTCCGGCTTGGGTGGGCACTGTTAGGGCATGGACTATCGCCAACTAGGTAACTCCGGCCTGCGGGTCTCGACGCTGACCATGGGCACGATGACGTTCGGCGGCTCCGGTGGGTTCTCCGCCATCGGCAACACCGACGTCGAATCCGCCTCCCGGCAGTTCGACCTCTGCCGTGACCACGGCGTGAACCTCATCGACACGGCGAACATGTACTCCGCCGGGGTCTCCGAGGAGATCGTCGGCGAGGCGCTGAAGGGACACCGCGACGCGTGGCTGCTGGCCACCAAGGTGCGGTTCCCGATGGGCGAGGGCCCCAACGACGCCGGGCTGAGCCGGCACCACATCCTCAACGAGGCCGAGGCCAGCCTCCGGCGGCTGCAGACCGACCACATCGACCTCTACCAGCTGCACGAGTGGGACGGCCAGACGCGGCTGGAGGAGACGCTCGGCGCCCTCGAGACGCTCGTCCAGCAGGGCAAGGTCCGCTACGTCGGGGTCAGCAACTACACCGGCTGGCAGCTGCTCAAGGCGCTGGGCATCGCCGAGCGCGACCGGCTGCCCCGTTTCGCCAGCGAGCAGATCTACTACTCGCTGCACGGCCGGGAGGCCGAGAACGAGCTTCTCCCGGCGGCCGTCGACCAGGGCCTCGGGGTGCTGGTGTGGAGCCCGCTGGCCGGGGGCCTGCTGTCGGGCAAGTACACCCGCGGGGCGGACGGGCAGGTCGAGGGGCCGAAGGGGTCGCGTCACATCGGTGAGTGGAGCGAGCCGCCGATCGACTACCCCGACCGGTTGTTCGCCACCATCGACGTCGTGCGCAAGATCGCCGACGACCGGGGCGTGTCCGGGGCGCAGGTGTCGCTGGCCTGGCTGCTCACGCGCCCGGCGGTCACGTCGCTGATCGTCGGCGCGCGCACCGAGGAGCAGCTCACCGACAACCTCGCCGCGGCTGAGCTGACGCTCTCCGCCGACGAGATCGCGGCGCTGGAGAAGGCCAGCCGGCCGCCGCTGCTCTACCCGTACTGGCACCAGCACGCCGCGGCCAAGGACCGGCTCAGCCCGGCCGACCGCGTCCTCCTGGACCAGTACGACGACTGAGCCCGGCGAGTCACCCTCCGCCCCGGGCGGAGGGTGACGCTACCGTGGCGCGATGCGTCTGTTTGCCGCATTCCTCACGTTCGTACTCGTGTTGCTGACGCCGGGCGCGGCGTCCGCCGCCCCGGACCCGGTCGTGGACGCGACGGCCGAGACGCAGCCGGTGGGGCACTCGGCGTCGGCCGCCCTCGACGTCGCGCTCTGGCGGGATCCGGACCGGCCGCGGCGCTCGCTGCTGATCGGCACCGATCAGAAAGGTCCATTGGAGACCTACGACCTGTCCGGCCGGCGCCTCCAGCGCGTCGACGCGGTCTACCCGACCGGGGTGGACGTCCGCGGTGACGTCGTGGTCGCGACCTCGGGACACGGCTTGAAGGTGTTCACGGTCGACCGGCCGTCCCGGCGGCTGGTGTTCCGCTCCGCGATCCCGACCGGCGTCACCCCGTACGGCGTGTGCCTCTACCGCTCCGGCGGCCTGTACGCGTTCGCCACGTCGGTCGGCGGGCGGGTCGAACAGTGGCGGCTCACCGTGCGCGGCACGAAGGTCACCGCGCAGGCCGTCCGGGCCTGGAAGGTCGGCACCCGGCTCGACACCTGCGTCGCCGACGACCGGGAGCGCGCGCTCTACGTCAGCGAACGACGCTTCGGGATCTCGCGGTACCGAGCCGACCCCGGCGCGGGTCTGCGCCGGGTCGTGATCGACCGCGCGAAGACCCGCTGGGGTGGCCGGGACGGCAAGGTCACCGCCGACCTCGAAGGACTCGCGATCGCCGGGAACCGCCTCTACGCGACCTCACAGGGCAGCTCGGACTTCGTCACCTACGACCGGGTGAGCAACCGGTACACCGGCCGGTTCCGGGTCGGCAGCGGCCGCCGGGTGGACGGCTGCCAGGACACCGTCGGGATCGAGGCCACGGCGAGTTCGCTGGGGCCCCGCTTCCCGCACGGCGTCTTCGTCTGCCACGACGGTTACAACCAGGACGGCGCGACCGTCGAACGGGAGAACTTCAAACTGCTTCCGCTCCGTCGATGACCGCGAGCGCGTCGATCTCGACCAGCAGGTCCTCGCGGGGCAGGCCCACGATCACCGTGGTGCGTGCGGGGCGCACCCCCGAGGGGATCCGCTCGCTCAGGAACTGGTCGTAGGCCTCGTTCATCAGGCCGAAGTGATCCCGGTCGACGAGGTACACCCGCAGCATCACGACGTCGCCGACGCTCGCTCCGCCGGCCGTCAGGATCGCCTCGATGTTGCGGAGCGTCTGCAGCGTCTGCTGCGCGACGTCGCCCGGGCCGTGCAGTTCGCCGGTGGCCGGGTCGGTCGCGATCTGACCGGAGACCTGCACGACCCGGCCCGCCCGGACGCCCTGCGGGAACAGGGGCAGCGGCGGGGGAGCCTGGTCGGTGGCGATGGCGGTGCGGGTGCTCATGGAACTCCTATCGGTATCCGCAGTCGCGCGAGATGTCGGCGACCGCGTTCATCAGGGCGGGGGCGAGTGCGAGGACGTCCTCGTAGGGGAGCAGCACGTCGGGGACCGAGATCGAGACCGCGGCGAGGATCCGCCCGTCCGCGCCACGGATCGGGGCGCCGACGCAGTTGATGAACGTCTCGTTCTCGGCGTGGTCCTCCGACCAGCCGCGCTCGGCCGTGCGGGCGATCTCGGCGCGGAGCTCGGCCGGGCCGGCCGGGGTGTTCCCGGTGTACCGCACGTACGGCAGGGCCTCGACGAGCTCGTCGCGCTCGGCCGCGTCGAGCCCGCTGAGCAGCACCTTGCCGACCGCGGTGCTGTGCAGCGCCGCGGTCTTCCCGATCCGCGACGCCATCCGCACCGGCATCTCGCGCGGCTCGAGTTTGTCCACGTAGACCGCGGTGGTGCCGTCGAGCACCGCGAGGTGGACGGTCTGCGCGGTCTCGTCGCGCAGCGCCTTCAGCCGGTTCGCGGCCACCACCCGGACCTCGAACGAATCCAGCGCCTGGTGCGCCAGGCGGAACAGGTGCGGGCCGAGCCGGTACCGGTGCTCGCCGTCGTGGTGCACGAAGCCCTCGTCCTCGAGGACACGCAGCAACCGCAGCACCGTGCTCTTGTGGACACCCTCGGCCGCGGCGAGCTCGCCCAGCGTGCTGGTGCCGCTCGCGACCCGGTCGAGCAGCGACAGGGCGCGCGCCACCGACTGGCTCATCGGACGAGATCCTTCCAAGCGGGCAGCGTGACCGGTCGGTCCTCCCGGACGACAAGCGCGGCCGCGGCGCAGCGGTGCCCGAGCACCACGGCGGAGCGGACGTCCAGGTCGAACCAGCACCCGGCGAGGTAGCCGGCCGCGAACGCGTCCCCGGCTCCGACCGGCTCGAGCACGTCGACGTCGAGCGCGGGCACGTGCATGGTTTCCGCACCGAGCACGAGCACCCCGTGCTCCTCCTGTTTGAGCAGGATGCGCCGGGCGCCGGGCAGGGCCTCGCGCAGCACGTCGGGCTCGGCGCGGCCGAAGACACGCACCGCCTCGTCCGCGCCGAGCAGGACCTCGTCGGCGGCGGCCAGCAACCGGCGCAGGGCACCGTCGTCGCGGTCCCGCCAGAGCGCCGGGCGGTAGTTGAGGTCGACGGTCAGCCGGGGGCAGAACGCCGGTAACGCGTCGCAGAACGCCGCCGCGTCGTCGGAGAGGCCCGGGGTGATGCCGCTGACGTGCACGCTGTGCGCGTCGGCCAGCGCCTGCCGGACGGCGGGACGGCGCAGGTACGCGGGAGAGAGCGCGGACGCGGCGGAGCCGTCCCGGTAGTAGAGCATCGCCGAGCGGCGGGAGCCGTCGCTCGCGGTGCCGGGCGCCTTGACGTACATCCCGGTCGGCCGGGCGGGGTCGAAGTCGACCGCGGTGACGTCTACGCCGGCGCCGGTGGCCACCGCGGCGACGTGCCGGCCGAAACCGTCGTCGCCGAGGCGGGAGAGCCAGGCCGTGGGCACGCCGAGCCCGGCCAGCGTCAGCGCCACGTTGAGTTCGGCGCCGCCGACCGTGCGCACGAACGTGTCCGCGTCGCGCAGCGGGACGTCACGGGCCGGGGTGAGCACGGCCATCGCCTCGCCGACGCAGACGATTCGCCGCGTTGAACCCGTTGCCCCCAGCATGCGGCGATGCTAGAACAGTGCGGACCAATTGTGCAACGCCCATTGCGTCCTGCGCAACGCAGCAGTCCCGAGGAGGCAGCGTGGGATTCGACGCGGAGAACGTCGGACCGTTGGGGCCGGAGCAGAAGGCGGTTCCGGTCGAGGCGTGGGGCCGGACGGCCGCCGAGTGGGTGGCGGGCCGGCCGGCGCTGGCGACGCTGCCGACACCGATAGTGACGCTCGACGCCGGCGCGCTCGAGCACAACCGGGCGGCGATGGCCGGCTGGGCCGCGCGCGCCGGGGTCGACCTCGCCCCGCACGGCAAGACGACGATGGCGCCGTCGCTGTGGCGCGCGCAGCTCGACGCCGGGGCCTGGGGCATCACCGTGGCGACCCCGTGGCAGCTGTCGTTCGCGCTCTCCACCGGCCTGCCGTGCGTGCTGGCCGCCTACCCGGTGCTCGACCCGGGCGTGCTGCGTTTCCTGGGCCGGCCGCGGACGGCGCGGGTGCTGGTGTGGGCGGACGGGGTGGACGTCGTCGAGGCGATGGCGCCGCACGTCGCCGGCTCGGCGCAACCGCTCGACGTGCTCGTCGACGTCGGGGCGCCCGGCGGACGGACCGGTGCCCGCACGCTCGACGCCGCGGTCGCCACCGCCCGCGCCGTGGTGGGCACGCCCGGCCTCCGGCTCGCCGGCGTCGCCGGGTACGAGGGGTCGCTGGCGCACGACGCGTCCGACGCGAGCCTGGCCACGATCCGCGCCTACCTGGCGTCGCTCCGGGACGTGCACGCCGCGCTGGGTGACCTCTACGACGGCGAGGCCGTCCTGACCGCCGGGGGCAGCGCGTACTTCGACGAGGTCGCCGGGGCCCTGGCTCCGCTGCACGAGCCGGGACGCACCCGGGTGGTCGTGCGCGCCGGGGCCTACCTCGCCCACGACGACGGGTTCTACCGCGGGATCACCCCGTCGAACCGGGAGACCGGGCCGCGCCTGCGGGCCGCGCTGCACGGCTGGGTGCGCGTGATCTCGCGCCCCGAGCCGGGCCTCGCGCTCGCCGACGGCGGCAAACGCGACCTGCCGTTCGACGAGGGGCTGCCGGAGGTCCAGGCGATCCGGCGCGGTGGCGTCTCCCCGGCCGAGCCGGTGCCGGGCGCCGAGGTCACCGCGCTCGCCGACCAGCACACGTTCGTGCGCCTCACCGGCGACGCCGAGAACGTCCGGGTGGGCGACGTGCTGCGGCTCGGTCTGTCCCACCCATGCACCACGTTCGACAAGTGGGGCCTGCTGCCGGTCGTGGACGACGCGTCGGCGGCCCAACCGGCGGTGGTCGACGTGGTCCGGACGGTGTTCGGATGAGTACCTTCCGCGTCCGGGGGGCCTCGATCGTCGACGGCACCGGTGCACCGGCCTACCGCGGTGACGCGCTGATCGTCGACGGGCGGATCGTCGCGCTCGGCGACGTCCCCGCCGAGGGGCCGGTGCTGGAGGCCGGCGGGCTCGTGCTCGCGCCCGGCTTCATCGACATGCACGCCCACTCCGACCTCGCCGTCGTGACCGACCCCGAGCACCTCGCCAAGACCACCCAGGGCGTCACCACCGAGGTCGTCGGCCAGGACGGCCTGAGCTACGCCCCCGCCACCGACGAGACACTGGCGATCCTCCGCGACCAGCTCGCCGGGTGGAACGGTGTGCCCGGCGACCTCCCGTGGCGGACCGTCGGCGAGTACCTCGACCGGGTGGACGCCGGTGCCGCGGTCAACGTCTGCTACCTGGTGCCGCAGGGCAGCGTCCGGATGATGGTGGTGGGCACCGAGGACCGGCCCGCCACCGGGGCCGAGATCGAGGCGATGGCCGGGCTCGTCCGCGACGGGCTCGAGCAGGGCGCGGTCGGGATGTCCAGCGGGCTCACCTACGTGCCCGGCATGTTCGCCGACACCGACGAGCTGGTCGCGCTGTGCCGGGTCGTCGCCGGGTACGGCGGGTTCTACGCGCCGCACCAGCGTTCCTACGGTCGCGGGGCGCTCGAGGCGTACGCGGAGATGGTCGAGGTGGCGCGGCGCAGCGGGGTCGCGCTGCACCTCACGCACGCGACGATGAACTTCGGCGTGAACCGGGGCCGGGCCGCCGAGCTGCTGGCGCTCATCGACGACGCGCTCGCCGACGGCCTCGACGTCACGCTCGACACCTACCCGTACCTGCCGGGCTCGACGACGCTCGCGGCGGTGCTGCCGAGCTGGTCGGCGACCGGCGGCCCGGCCGCGACGCTGGAGCGGCTGGCCGATCCGGCGGCGCTGGCGCGGATCCGCGAGCAGGTCGAGGTCACCGGCTCCGACGGCTGCCACGGCGTCGTCGCCGAGTGGGACACGCTGCAGATCTCCGGCGTGCGTAACGAGGAGCTGTCCGATCTGGTCGGCTCCACGATCGCGCAGATCGCCGCGGCGGAGGCCCGCGAGGAGTTCGAGGTCTTCGTCGACGTGCTCCGCCGCGACCGGCTGGGCACGACGATCCTGCAGCACGTCGGGCACGAGCCCAACGTCCGCGCGATCATGCGGCACCCGAGGCACACGGTCGGCAGCGACGGCCTGCTCGTCGGCGGCCGCCCGCACCCGCGGGCGTGGGGCACGTTCCCGCACTACCTCGGCCACTACGTGCGCGAGGAGGGTGTGCTCGGCCTGGAGGAGTGCGTCGCGCGCATGACCGGTCGCTCCGCCGCCCGGCTCGGGCTCACCGACCGCGGGGTGCTGCGCCCCGGCGCGATCGCCGACCTGGTGCTGTTCGACCCGTCGACGGTCGCCGCCGGGTCCACGTTCGCCGATCCCCGCCGGCCGGCGGTCGGCATTCCGTACGTCTTCGTCGACGGCGTCCGCGTGATCGACGACGGGCGGCGGACCGACGCGACCCCGGGCCGGGCGGTGCGCCGATGAGCGCGCTGGAGCAAATGTTCGCCGACCGGGTGGTGTGCGTGGTGCGGGCGCCGGTCGTGCCGTCGGCGGAGGCGCTGTGCGGCGCGCTCGCCGCCGGCGGGATCCGCACCGTGGAGCTGACGTTCACCACCCCGGACGTGCTCGACCACCTGCGGGCCGCGGCCGGGGTCCCCGGCGTGACCGTGGGCGTGGGGACCGTGCTCACGGCCGCGGACGCGTCCGGCGCGATCGCCGCCGGCGCCCGGTTCCTGGTGACGCCCGGGGTGCTGCCCGAGGTCGCCGCGGTGGCCAGGGACGCCGGTGTGCCGTTCCTGATGGGCGCGCTGACCCCCACCGAGGTGCTCGGCGCCGCCGCGCTCGGAGCGGCCGCGGTGAAGATCTTCCCGGCCTCGGCCTTCGGGCCCCGGTACCTGCGTGACCTGCACGGGCCGTACCCGTCGTTACGGCTGGTGCCCTCGGGGGGCGTCACCGCCGACAACGCGGGCGAGTTCCTGGCGGCGGGGGCCGCCGCCGTCACCGCCGGGACCGGTGTGGTCCCGCCCTCTGCTGTGGAGGCCGGCGACTGGGCCGGCATCACCCGACGCGCCACCGAGTTCACCGGAGGATTGACGTGAGTTGGTTACAGGACTCGACCGGAGGGTTGCTCCTCCTCTGCGCGGCGGCGATAGCCGTGCTGCTCGCGCTGATCATCGTGGTCAAGCTCGAGCCGTTCATCGCCCTGCTGATCGCCGGGTTCTCGCTGGCGCTGGCGGCCGGGCTGCCGGTGTCGCAGATCGTCGGCACGGCGTTGAAAGCCTCCGATTCGGTGCTGGAGACCGGATTCGGCGGGATCCTCGGTCACATCGCGGTCATCGTCGGCCTGGGTACCGTGCTCGGCGGCATCCTGGAACGCTCCGGCGGCGCGGACGTGCTGGTCGAGAAGCTGACCGGGCGGTTCGGTGAGCGCGGAGCCCCGGTGGCGATGGGGCTGGCCGGGCTGATCTTCGGTATCCCGGTGTTCTTCGACATCGGCATCTTCGTGCTCGCGCCGCTGGTGTACGTGGCCGCGCTGCGGGGCGGGCGCTCGCTGGCGCTGTACGCGCTGCCGATGCTCGCGGGGCTGTCGATGACGCACGCGTTCCTGCCCCCGCACCCCGGCCCCACGGCCGCGGCGGGCCTGCTCAGCGTCAGCCTCGGCTGGGTGATCCTGATCGGCGTGATCTGCGGCCTCCCGGCGTTCGCGGCCGCGGGCATCGCCTGGCCCTACTGGATCGGCCCGCGCGTCCGGGTGGAGGTGCCGGCCGAGGTGGCCGAGGCCGAGGCCCAGCAGCGGGTCACGGTCGGCGGCCCGGCCGCCGATTCCGGGTCGGGTGGCTCCGCGGGTGTGACGACGGCCGAGCGGCCGTCCGGTGGTTCCGGCGACGCGGCCGACGGTGACGACGGCGCGGACGACGGGCCGCGCACCCCGGCCGGACCGGTCGGCGCCTCCGAGCGGCGGCCGGTGGCGCTCGGGACCGTGCTCGCGATCATCCTGGTGCCGCTCGTGCTGATCCTCGGCGCGACCTTCGGCACGGTCTGGCTGGAGAAGAGCACGCTGCTCGCGGTGCTCACGTTCCTCGGCAACCCGGCGGTCGCGCTGACCATCGCGGTGCTGCTCGCGTTCTGGCTGCTCGGCGTGCGCCGCGGGAGCACGGTCGCGGAGCTCTCCGAGGTCACCGCCGCGTCGCTGCGCCCCGTCGGCATGATCCTGCTGGTCGTCGGCGCGGGTGCGTTCTTCGGCAAGGTCATCTCGTCGACCGGTGTCGGTGACGCGCTCGCCGGCACGCTGTCCGACGCCGGTCTGCCGATCATCGTGCTCGCGTACCTGATCTCGTGCGCGTTGCGGCTGGCCCAGGGCTCGGCGACCGTCGCCCTGGTCACCACTGGCGGCATCATCGCGCCGCTGGTCGAGAACGAAGGCTACTCGCCCGCGCAGCTGGCCACGCTGGTGATCGCGATCAGCGCGGGCTCGATCATCGCCAGCCACGTCAACGACGGCGGGTTCTGGATCATCTCGCGGTACTTCAACATGTCGGTGAAGCAGACGCTCGCCACCTGGACCGTGCTCGAGACGATCCTCTCGGTGGTCGGATTCGTCATGACGCTCATCGTCTGGGCGCTGCTGTAGCCGCGAGCCGGGGCGGGCGCACCCCCGCCCCGGCTCGCTCGCGCGGGGGAGGTGCGGGTTCGCCCGCGTCGGCGAGGCGCGCCCGGCCCCCGGGCGGCAGACTGGGGCGGTGAGTCCCTGGTTATCGCGCTATCGCGTCGACCTGCTGATCGCCGCCGTCGTGGCGGTCCCGGTGGCGGGTCAGGTCGGGGCGGCCGACCCCGGTGAGGCCGACGCGCTCGGCGTCGCGTTCAGCGCCGGGACGGTGATCCCGCTGGTCTGGCGGCGTCGCGCCCCGTTCACGGTCGCACTGATCGTGCTCGCGTTCGGGTTGCTGACCTCGGCCTACGCCCGGCCCGGCCAGCAGCTGCAGTACGGGGCGCTGGTGGCCACGTACACGATCGCCGACCTCGGCCCGGTGCCCTGGCAGCGCTGGTCGATCCTGATCGGACAGGTCGTGACGATTCCGCCGGGCGCGATCTTCGTCAAGCACAACACGGTCCCGCAGCTGCTGTTCACGTTGCTGCTGCCGATCGCGGCCTGGATGCTCGGCACGGTCGCCCGCCTGTACCGCGAGCGCGGTGACGCCCTCGCCGCCCGGGCCGAGGAACTCGAACACCAGCGCACCGCCGACGCGGCCCGCGCGGTGGCCGAGGAACGCGCCCGCATCGCCCGCGACCTGCACGACGTCCTCGCGCACGCGGTGAGCGTCATCGTCGTGCAGGCCGAGGCCGGGCCGCTGGTGGTGCGCTCCGACCCGGCGCGCGCCGAGCAGGCCTTCGACGCGATCGCCGAGTCCGGCCGCGACGCGATGGCTCAGCTGCGGCGCTCGCTCGGTGTCCTCAAGACCGCGGGCGACGCCAGGGCGCTCGCGCCGCAGCCGACCGTCGCCGACATCCCCGCGCTCGTCGAGCGGGTGCGCGGGACCGGGTTGCCGGTCGTGCTCACCGAGGTCGGCGACCCGGTCCGGCTGGCGCCCGACGCCGAGCTCGCCGCGTACCGCATCACCCAGGAGGCTCTGACGAACACCGTGAAACACGCCGACGCGGCGCGGGCGACGGTGACCCTGACCTGGTGGCCCGACGGTCTGGCCGTCGAGATCCGCGACGACGGTTCCGGCGGCTCGGACGGTTCCGGCGGCTCGGGCGGTTTCGGCGCGTGGTCGAAGGCCGGTGCGGGTGCCGCCGGGGGGCACGGTTTGATCGGGATCGCCGAGCGGGCGGCGGCCGGCGGCGGTACCGCGTCGGCCGGTCCGGTGGAGGACGGGTTCCTGGTGACCGCGTGGCTGCCCGGATGATCCGGATCGTCGTGGCCGACGACCAGGAGCTGGTCCGCAGCGGGTTCAGCATGATCCTCGACGCGCAGCCCGACTTCACGGTCGTCGCCGAGGCCGGCGACGGGGTGGAGGCCGTCGCCGCCGCGCACGCCCACGCGCCCGACGTCGTCCTGCTCGACGTGCGGATGCCGACGCTCGACGGGCTCGGCGCCGCCCGCCGGATCTGCGCCGAGACCCCGGCCAAGGTCATCATGCTGACCACGTTCGACCAGGACGACTACGTCTACGACGCGTTGGCCGCGGGCGCCAGCGGGTTCCTGCTGAAGGATCTGCGCCGCGACGACCTCGTGCACGCGGTGCGTGTCGTGGCCGGCGGGGAGGCCCTGCTCGCGCCGACCGTCACCCGGCGGCTGATCGCGGAGTTCACCCGCGGACGCGACCGCGGGACGATCGCGCCGTCGCGCCTGGCGGTGCTCACCCCGCGCGAGCAGGAGACGCTCACGCTGCTCGGGCGTGGACTGTCCAACGCCGAGATCGCGGCCGAGCTCGTGGTGAGCGAGCACACGGTCAAGACCCACGTGAGCAACGTGCTCGCGAAACTGGGCCTCCGCGACCGCATCCAGGCCGTGATCGCGGCCTACGAGACCGGCCTGATCGTCCCCGGGAGCTAGCCGCCGGGTTCGCTCGTCACGGCGATGCGGGGACCCACCGGGGCGGGCCAGGCTCGCGGCATGAGACTCTCCTACCTCGCCCCGCCCTTCCTGCTGGCCGCGTACGGCGTCGTCCGCCTCTTCGACGGCCTCGACGGCAGCCACGGTCCCGGTCCGGCCTGGACGATCGGTCATGTCCTGTTCCTGGTCGCCCTGCTCGGCTTCGGCGGGGTCGCGGTCGACCTCGGGCGTCGCCTGCGCACGGTCCCGGCGTTCGTCGCGGCCGGCGCGACGCTGCTGGGCCTGGCCGCGTTCGTCCACACCGTGGTCGTCGACCTGGTCGTCGCCTCCGGCGCCGCCGACCGCGCCGAGATGAACCTGCGCTACCGGGACCACGCCACGCCGCTCGACCCGGTCGCGCCGCTGTACCCGATCGGGTTCACGGTGCTGGTGCTGCTGCTCGCGATCGCCGCCCGCCGCGCCTACTGGAGCCCGGTGCTCGTACTGCTCGGCTACCTGGCGATCGTCGTGAACCTGGATCTGCTGCCGCTGGCCGGACTGGTGATCCTCGGTGCTTCGATCCCGGCCGCCCGGGACAATGATCGCCAGGTACGCCCGACGAAGGGACCGAATGGCCGACAACACGCTGGAATTTGACGGCACCACCAAACGCTACGGCGACGTCGTCGCGCTGGACGACCTCTCGTTCGCCGTCCGCCCGGGCGAGATCTTCGGGTTCGTCGGCAGCAACGGTGCCGGGAAGACCACGGCCATGCGGATCGCGCTCGGCGTCCTCGCGGCGGACGGCGGTGCGGTCCGCTGGCGCGGTGCCCCGATCACGCTCGAGGCGGCCCGCCGCATCGGCTACATGCCGGAGGAACGCGGTCTCTACCCGAAGATGACCGTCGCCGACCAGCTGGAGTACCTGGCCCGCCTGCACGGCCTGAGCCGCGTCGACGCCCGCGCGGCCGTCGTCGAGTGGACCGACCGGCTCGGCATCGGCGAGCGGCGCACCAGCGAGGTGGGCGCGCTGAGCCTCGGCAACCAGCAGCGGGTCCAGCTCGCGGCCGCGCTGCTGCACGGCCCCGACCTGCTCGTGCTCGACGAACCGTTCTCCGGCCTCGACCCGGTCGCGGTCGACGTGATGAGCAGCGTGCTCGCCGAACGGGCGGCGGCCGGCGTGCCGGTGCTGTTCTCCAGCCACCAGCTCGACCTGGTGCAGCGGCTGTGCGACCGGGTCGGCATCATCCGTTCCGGGCGGCTGGTCGCGTGCGACACCGTCGACGCGCTGCGCAGTTCGAAGCGGCAGGTCACGGTGGAGGTCCGGGGCGACTGGGATCCGGCTCTGCCCGGCGTCGACCTCGTTTCGGACGACGGGACCCGGCACGTGCTGGCGCTCGCCGACGACGTGGACGACCAGGACGTGTTGCGTGCCGCGCTCGCGGCCGGGCCGGTCACCGAGTTCCGGCCGCACCGGCCGACGCTCACCGAACTGTTCCGGGAAGTCGTGACCGACGAGGGAGCTCAGCCGTGAGCAGCACGTCCGTGGTCTGGCTGATCGCCGCGCGCGAGCTGCGCACGCGGCTGAAGGCCAAGTCGTTCGTGATCGGCACGGTCGGGTTGCTCGTGGTGATCGCGGGTTACCTGGTGCTGTCGGTGTGGCTGGCGGGCTCGTCCGGGCCGACGATCGCGCTGTCCGGGCCGACGACCGAGCTGCGTCCCGCGATCGAGGCCGTGGCGACGAGCCTCGACGAGGACCTCGAGGTGCGCGTCGTCGACGAGGCCGCCGGCCGCGAGCAGGTGCGCGACGGTGACCTGGACGCGTTGATCACCGGGTCGGCGTCGGCTCCGACCGCGGTCGTCGAGGACGAGCTCGACGACACCGTGCGCGGGATCCTCACCGCCGTACTGCAGCAGCGCGCCCTGCAGGCCTCGCTGGCGCAGGCCGGGGCGGACCCGGCCGCGGTGCAGCGGGCGGTCGCCGGGGCCGGGGTGCGCGTCGACGCGTACCGGGCCTCCGACCCGCAGGAGGGGCAGCGGCTGGTGCTGGCCGCGGTGTCGATGACGCTGCTCTACATCGCGCTGATCAGCTACGGCACCGGGGTGGCCCAGGGGGTGGTCGAGGAGAAGACCAGCCGGGTCGTGGAGCTGCTCCTCGCGACCGTGCGGCCGTGGCAGCTGCTGCTCGGCAAGGTCGTGGGCATCGGGCTGGTGGGGCTGGTCCAGCTGGTGATCCTGGGCGGGGTGGGCCTGGTCGGAGCGACCGCCGCCGGGCAGCTGACGTTGCCCGCGGTGGGCATCGGGACGTTCGTGTCGCTGCTCGGGTGGTACCTGCTGGGGTTCTTCCTGTTCGCGTCGGTGTTCGCGGCGGCGGGGGCGCTGGTGTCGCGGTTCGAGGAGATGCAGAGCGTGATCTCGCCGCTGATCATGCTGCTCGTGATCATCTTCGTGCTCGGGCTCAACCTGCTGATCCGCGATCCCCGCAGCGAGCTGGTGGAGGTCCTGTCGATGATCCCGCCGTTCACCGCGATCCTGATGCCGGCGAGGGGTGCGCTCGGGGTCGCCCCGGCCTGGCAGATGGCGCTCGCGGTGGTGCTGACGCTGATCGCGCTGGCCGGCACGGTGCGGGTGGCCGGTGCGGTCTACCGGCGCGGCGTGCTGCACACCGGGTCGCGCCTGTCGGTGCGTGCCGCGCTGCGCACGCCTAGCTCAGAGCGGGACCGGTCATCCAGTACTCGCCGCCGGCCCGGCTGAGGTAACCGACGTCGACCAGGTAGCGACGCAGCGCGACGTGGTCGACGGGCCCGCCGTCGCACCACGGCCCGAGCCGCTCGTTGACGGTCTGCTCGTCGTACCGCTCGCCTGGGACGAACGTGTGCGTGCTGACGTGGCCGAGGACGGCGAGCTTGCGCGTCCAGCGGGCCGGGAAGCCGACCAGCCGGTCGTCGCGGACGTAGCGCCGGAGGACCTGATCGTTCATGCCCGGCACCGTACGCCGGGGGTGCGGGCACGGCGAGCGGTTTAGCGTGGCGGCATGCCCCACATCGATCTGCCGCCGCTGCCCGGACTGGTCGGGCTGCTCGCCGCCCGCCCCGACGTCGCCGCGCCGCTCACCGCGCTGGCCGAGACGCTCTTACGCGGGCCGTCGCCGCTCACGCCGGCCCAGCGCGAGACCATCGCCGCCCACGTGTCCCACGGCAACGGGTGCGTGTTCTGCGCCGAGACCCACGGCGCGGTGGCCCGGGAGCTCGACGCCGGCGCCGGGTCCGGGCTGGAGCCGTTGCTGGCGATCGCCGAGAAGGTGCGGGTGGACGGCCGCTCGGTGACCGAGCGGGACGTGGCGCGGGCCCGGGAGGCCGGTGCCGACGACGCGGCCATCCACGACACGGTGCTGATCGCCGCCGCGTTCTCCATGTTCAACCGCTACGTCGACGGCCTGGCGACCACCGTCCCGTCCGAGCCGGAGCACTACGCACGGCACGGCCGGGCGCTGGCCGAGAACGGCTACCGGCCGCGGTGACGCGTGACCGCGCGCTCGGGGCGCTCGGCGGGCTGGCGCTGGGCGACGCGCTCGGGATGCCGACCCAGAACCAGCCCCGGGACGCGATCCGCCGCCGCTACGGGGCGGTGCTCGACGACCTGTACCCCGGCCCGGACGACAACGAGATCAGCCGGGGCCTACCGGCCGGGCGGGTCACCGACGACACCGATCAGGCCGTGATCCTCGCGCGGTTGTTCGTCGCCGGGGACGGCCGGGTCGATCCGCGGGCGTTCGCCGACGCGTTGCTCGCCTGGGAGGAGCGGATGCGCGCCGAGGGCTCGCTCGACCTGCTCGGCCCCTCGACCCGGCGTGCGCTCGCCGCGGTCGCGCGGGGCGTCCCGCCGGACGAGACCGGCCGCTGGGGTGACACCAACGGCGCCGCGATGCGGATCGCGCCGATCGGGGTCGGTGTCCGCCCCCGGCCGCTCGACGCCCTGGTCGACGCGGTGGAGCAGGCGTGCCGCGTCACCCACCACACCGGGGTCGCGATCGCCGGTGCCGCGGCGATCGCGGCCGCGGTCAGCTCCGGCGTCGAGGGCCGCACCCTGCGCGAGTCGCTCGGGTAAGCGGTCGCCGCCGCCCGGCGGGGCGCCGAACGCGGCCACTACGTGCCGGGCGCCGACGTCGCCGCCCGGATCGAGTGGGCCCTGAGCCTGGCCGAACCGGACCTCGACCGGATCTACCGGCTGGTCGGGACCGGCCTGGCCACCCAGGAGGCGGTGCCGGCGGCGCTGGCGGTCGCCGCGCTCTTCCCGGACGACCTGTGGGACGCCTGCCGGCACGCGGCGAGCCTCGGGGGCGACTGCGACACGATCGCCGCGATGACCGGCGCGGTCGTCGGGGCGCACGTCGGCTGGAACTCCGTGCCGGCCCCGATCCGCGACCGGCTCGCGGCCGCGAACCCCGCGCTCGATCTCCCCGCGCTCGCCGCGCGCCTCCTCGCCCGCCGCGGGTAGGACCGGGGTATGCACTCTTTGCACGCTGAGGTGACGACTACGTATCACAACGGTCCGTTCGGGCGACTTCGGTGCCGGTCGATCGGGACCGCGCGGCCCGGCGTCCCCCAGGTCGTGGTCGTGCCGGGCCTGTCGGTCGCCGACTACCTGCTGACCGGGCTCGCCGGTTTCGGCCGCTGGACCCGCGCCCACCTGCTCGAACTCCCGCGCTCCGGCGGCGTCGACGTCACCCGTTTCGCCGACGCGGTCGCCGGCTGGCTCGACACGTACGCGCTCGGGCCGGTAGTGCTCGGCGGGCACTCCAGCGGCACCCAGGTCGCGGCCGCGGCGTCGGCCGGGCGTGACGACGTCGTCGTGGCGCTCCTGGTGGGGCCGATCGTCGACCCGGCCCGGCGCAGTGCGTTCCGGCTCGGGGTGGGCTGGCTGCGTGACGGGCGGCAGGAGCGCGGCGGCCTGATCCGGTCGCAGGGGCCGGAGTGGGCCCGGTCGGGGCCGGTCCGGATCGCGCGGCTCATCCGGTCGCACCTCGCGTTCCGCATCGAGGAGCCGGTCGGCGCCCTGCGGGTGCCCGCGCTGGTGCTGCGGGGGAGCGAGGACCGGCTGTCCCGGGCCGGTTGGTGCCGCCGGCTCGCCGCGAGCACCCCCGGTGGCCGCTACGTCGAACTGCCCGGCGCGCACTCGTTCTTCTGGGACGATCCGGAGACCTGGGTGGAAGTGGTGAGAGACGCGTGCAGCTCCCGGAGCCCGAGGCCCGCCGCCGGCTGACCGAGGCCCGCGTGGTGCGGCTGGCCACGGCCGACGCCGGCGGCGTGCCCCACCTCGTACCGGCGACGTTCGCGGTCGAGCGGGACACGATCCTGATCGCGGTGGACCACAAGCCGAAGCGGCACACGAACCTGCGCCGCCTGCGCAACGTCGCCGAGAACCCGCACGTCTGCGTGCTGGCCGACTTCTACGCCGACGAGTGGACCCAGCTCTGGTGGGTGCGCGCCGACGGTCTCGCGCGGGTGACCGACGGGCCCACCGACGCGCTCGTCGCCAAGTACCCGCAGTACCGGGACCGGCCACCCACCGGCCCGGTGCTCACGATCGAGGTGACGCGTTGGAGCGGCTGGGCGTACGCCTAGCCGCGTCCGCGCCGCCCGACGAGGGCCTCGAAGAAGCGTTCCTCCGGGGTGCCGAACGGTGTGTCGGCCACCAGGTAGGTCCAGGTGGACGTGGGGCGCCGCAGGCCGGCCTCGGCCAGGTCGACGCCGTCGCCCGGTTCGAGCGTCGTCAGCGTCTCCTCGGCGGCCTCGCGGACGTGGGCCTGCAACGACCGGAACGCGTCGATCGCGAGCCGGTTGAACTCGTCCAGCGGGGTTTCCCGGCCAAGGATGCGCAGGTGGATGCCCTCGCGGATGGTGGCCAGCTCGGCGAGGTGCTCGGCCCAGGCCTGATCCAGGTGGAACAGCAGCACCTGCCGGACCACGTCGAGCGTGTGCTCGTGCTCGACCCACACCCACTCGTGCAGGTCGTCGAGCTCCTCGGCGGCGAGGATCGCGGTGCGCCACTCGATCGTCGCGGCCCGCTGGTTCTCGACCAGCTCGTCGTAGCGCACGGTCTTGCGGTGGATCTGGTCGAGCTTCCCGGCCGCCACCCGCTGCGCGTGGTCGACGTGCTTGCGCAGGCCCTTGTCGAGCACGGAGCCCTCGTTGTCGAGCTTCTGCACCGCGTTGTGGTCGGGCGCGTGCTCGAGCACGAGGTCGTCGTCGAGGCTGGTGAAGAACACCGAGCGCCCCGGGTCGCCCTGGCGGCCGGAGCGACCCCGGAGCTGGCGGTCCAGGCGGGCGGAGTCGTAACGCCCGATGCCGACCACGCACAGCCCGCCGAGCTCACGGACCGCCTCGGCCAGCGCCGGGTCGTCCTCGGCGGCGACCCCGCCGAGCCGGATGTCCACCCCGCGCCCGGCCATCTGGGTGGAGATCGTCACCGCGCCCCGCCGCCCCGCGTCGGCGATGATCTCCGCCTCGGCGGTGTCGTTGCGTGCGTTGAGCACCACGTGGTCGATGCCGGCGGCCTTCAGCCGGTCGCTCCACGCCTCCGACGTCGCGACGTCCCGGGTGCCGATCAGCAGCGGCTGACCCTTCTCGTGGGCGTCGGTGAGGAACGTGATCAGCGCCTCGTCGCGGTACTCGGCGTCGGCGTAGAGGCGGTCCGGCTCGTCGTCGCGCACCAGCGGCGTGGCCGGCGGCACGACGCCGATCGTCAGGTCGTAGAACTCGCTGATCTGCGCGGCGGCTTCACGCGCGCTGCCGCTCATGCCGGTGACCGTGGTGTACCCGGTGACCAGCGACCGGATCAGCATCTGGTCGCGGACCTCCCCGGCGGTCGAGACGTCCAGCCCCTCCTTGACCTCGACCGCGGTCTGCAGCCCGTCGGGCCAGCGCTGCTTGTCGACCGTGCGGCCGCGCGACGCGCTGATGATCTCGACCCGGTCGTTGCGCACCAGGTAGTCGACGTCCCGCTCGACCAGCACCTGGGCGTGCAGCGCGAGGTTCGCCGCGGTGAGCAGCGCGACGTGCTCGGGATGGAACAGGTTCTCCACGCCCAGGAACGTCTCGACGCTCGCCAGGCCGGCGTCGGTGAACGTGGCGTTGCGCCGGTCGTCGTCGACCTCGTAGTGCTTACCGAGGCGGAAGTGGCGCAGGTGGGCGGCCAGCTCGCGGGCCGCCACCACCGGCCCGGCCTCACCGGCCAGCACCAGCGGGACCAGCGCCTCGTCGAGCAGCACCGCGTCGATCTCGTCGACGATCACGACGTCGCGTGGGCTCAGCACGGTGTCGCCGGGGGCGGTGCGCTGCCGGTCACGCAGCAGGTCGAAGCCGACCTCGTGCACGGGGGCGTAGACGACGTCGGCGGCGTAGGCCTCGCGGCGGGCGTCGTCGTCCAGATCGGAGGTGACCGACGCGACCGTGAGCCCGAACTCGTCGAAGAACGGCTGGGACCAGGCCGCGTCGCGCCGGGCCAGGTAGTCGTTGACGCTCAGCACGTGCACGCGCCGCCCCGCGCACCCGAACGCGGCTGCCACCAGCACGCCGACGAGCGTCTTGCCCTCGCCGGTGGCCATGTCGACGACCCGCCCGCGCAGCATGTTGACGACCGCCAGCAACTGCACGTCGAACGCGTCGAGGCTCCACACCCGCCGGCCGGTCTCCCGCGCGATCGCGCAGAACTCGGCCAGGTCGGTGTCGCTCAGCACCTCGCCCGTACGCAGCGCCCGCGCGGCCTCACGCAACGCGTCGTCGTCGAGCTCCGCGAACTCGTCCCGCCGCGTCTCCGCCGCATCCACCAGGGGCTGCAGCGGCGTCAGGTCGGTAGTGCCGGGCTCGTTCCGTAGCCGGTGCACGGCCCCGGTGAACCGTTCCCGCCATCCGGATCCAGTCGTCCTCACAGCTAAACCCTACGTGCGGGGTACGACAGGAGTTCCCGCAGCGGTCGGTTGCCGGGTGGCGAGGGGAGCGGACGCGGCGTGGTGGGCGGCGCGGGACCGGCAAAACCCGAGGCCACGATGGGGGCAGCGGCGGTGTCGGCCGTGGGTGTGAGTGGGTGACGGGAGGGTGGCGCCCTGAGCCGGGCGTCGACCACCGCTGGGGCCAGCGGCCACGGAGATCGGGTCAGAGTCGGGTGGAGGTTGGGACCCGCGATGTCGAGGGCGATGGTCCGCGTGGCGGGTGGGATCCGATCGGGGTTGGCGGCGGCGTCCGATCGGGGTGGCCGCGGTGTCCGATCGGGGTGGCCGCGGTGTCCGATCGGGGTGGCTGCGGCGGAGGGTGGTGATCGCGATGGCGGAGCGGCGAGCCGAAGTTGCCGCGGGGCCGGGTACCGCCGACCTGTTCGGCGCGATCCGCCGCGTCGATCCGCACCGCTGCGCTGGCCGGGTCATCGATGGATCACGAGGGGCAGCTCGGGCCGGGGTTGCCGACCCGGAGTTCCGCACCGAGATCGCGACCACGCCAAGCGCCGGTGTCACGGCCCGCGCTCGCGGAGGGGTTCGGGGTGGCGGTGCCGGAGGTCGACGGGCCCGGCGCGGCCGCGAGCGAAGCGGCCGCCCGCTGGATCTGGTCGCGAAGTCGGACCTGCCAGGCGCACGCCCCGCTCGAAGAGGCGGCCTGGCCCGTCGGAAGAGGCGGCTCGGCCGGTTGGGAGAGCGCGGCTCGGCCGGTTGGGAGAGCGCGGCTCGGCCGGTTGGGAGAGCGCGGCTCGGCCCGTTAGGGGAGGCGGACCGGTCGGTCGGAACAGGCGTAGGGCCTCGGTAGAGACTGCGCACCGGCCCCCTTTTCGACGTCGCGCTGTGCGGCCCGGCGCCTGGGTTCCGGTCTGTTCCCAAGCCGGCAGCCAACCGTGGCCGCGGCCCGGGCGACGACCGGCAGCGTTGTCGGCCCATCCGGACACGACAGCTGCCCACGAGCCGGCCGCGGCCGAAACGACCTCCGCCTTGCCGCTCGCCGCCTGGCCACGCCCACGGCTCCTGAAACGTGGAAACACGCCCTAGGTGGCGGAGCCCATGGCAATCTCCGCGCCGAACCGCGAGCCCGCCGAGCGCGGCCAGGCGCAAGCATCGGAGCCGCGCCATCCAGAGCACAGACAGGCGCGCGCACCCGACCGTGTCGAGCGCTACCGGCCGCGAGCGACCCGCGCCCATCGACCGCCCGCGACACGCAAGCATCCGACGACGCCAACATCGCCGACCGCGCGTATCCCGAGCCCGCCGGGCACCACCAGGCGCGAGCATCCGGCCGAGTCAAGCGCCACTGCCGCGAGCATCCCTGGCCTGTTGTACGCCGTTAGCGGCGAGCATCCTCGGCCCGCTGTGCGCCGCCGTCAGCGAGCATCCGCGGCCTGTCGGGTACCGGCAGCGGCACGCGTTCGTGCCCGTCGTACGTCGACAGGGTGAGCATTCGGGCGGCCATGCGCCGCCAACCCCGGCATCCGTGGCCGCCGGGTGCCGAGCATCCGGCCGAGTCGAGCGCAACCGCAGCGAGCATCCCCGGCCCGTTGTGCGCCGTTAGCGGCGAGCGTCCCCGGCCCGTTGTGCGCCGTTAGCGGCGAGCGTCCCCGGCCCGTTGTGCGCCGTCAGCGGCGAGCGTCCCCGGCCCGGCGCGCACGGCAGCGGCACCACGCATCCGAGCCCGTGGTACGCCGCCAGGGGAGGGCATCCGGGCCCGTCGCGCACCGCCCACCCGAAGCCCTCGTGCACCGCCAACCCCCGGCATCCGGCGCCCGCCAAACCCAAGCACCCAACCGCGTGAAGCGCGGCCAGCCGCGAGCACCGAGCATGTCGAGCGCCGCCCAGGCGCGAGCGCCTGAACCGGAACCCGCTCAGGGCGATACCGCCGCCCCGAGCGGGCCGCCCGCTCAGTCCGTGCCGGATTCCAGGGCGGCCAGGTCGAGCAGCTCGTCATCGCCCAGGACCTCGCTGCGGCGGGTGCGAGCCCCGCCGGCGGCGATGGCCTGGGCGCCGCCCTCGGACATCGCGCCGATGAGGCCGGTGGAGGCGGCCTGGGCCGCGCCGGTCAGGGTCGGCCGGTCGCCCTGGGCGGGCACGGCACCGACGATGCCCAGGCCGACGTACTGCTCGAGCCGGGCGCGCGAGTCGGCGATGTCGAGGTTGCGCATGGTCAGCTGGCCGATGCGGTCGACCGGGCCGAACGCGGCGTCCTCGGTGCGTTCCATCGACAGCTTGTCGGGGTGGTAGCTGAACGCCGGGCCGGTGGTGTCGATGATCGTGTAGTCCTCGCCGCGCCGCAGGCGCAGCGTGACCTGGCCGGTGACCGCGGACCCGACCCACCGCTGGAGGGACTCGCGCAGCATCAGCGCCTGCGGGTCGAGCCACCGGCCCTCGTACATGAGCCGGCCGAGGCGGCGGCCCTCCACGTGGTACGCGGTGAGCGTGTCCTCGTTGTGGACCGCGTTGACTAGCCGCTCGTACGCGGCGTGCAGCAGGGCCATGCCGGGCGCCTCGTAGATGCCACGGCTCTTGGCCTCGATGATGCGGTTCTCGATCTGGTCGGACATGCCCAGGCCGTGGCGTCCGCCGATCGCGTTGGCCTCGAGCACCAGGTCGACCGCGGACGCGAACTCCTTGCCGTTGATCGTGACCGGCCGGCCCTGCTCGAACCCGATCGTGACGTCCTCGGGGGCGATCTCGATGTCGGCGTCCCAGAAGCGCACGCCCATGATCGGCTCGACGATCTCGATGCCGGTGTCGAGGTGTTCGAGCGACTTCGCCTCGTGGGTGGCGCCCCAGATGTTCGCGTCGGTGGAGTAGGCCTTCTCGACGCTCGAGCGGTACGGGAGATCGCGGGCGAGCAGCCACTGCGACATCTCGGTGCGGCCGCCCAGTTCGGTCACGAAGTCGGCGTCGAGCCAGGGCTTGTAGATCCGCAGCGACGGGTTGGCGAGCAGGCCGTAGCGGTAGAACCGCTCGATGTCGTTGCCCTTGAACGTGGAGCCGTCGCCCCAGATCTGGACGCCGTCCTCCAGCATCGCGCGGACGAGCAGCGTGCCGGTGACGGCGCGGCCGAGCGGGGTCGTGTTGAAGTAGGCCCGGCCGCCGGAGCGGATGTGGAACGCGCCGCAGGCGAGGGCGGCGAGGCCTTCCTCGACGAGCGCTTCACGGCAGTCGACGAGGCGCGCGATCTCGGCGCCGTAGGTGCCGGCACGGCTGGGCACCGACGCGATGTCGGGCTCGTCGTACTGCCCGATGTCGGCGGTGTAGGTGCACGGCACCGCGCCTTTCTCACGCATCCACGCGACGGCCACCGAGGTATCGAGGCCGCCGGAGAAAGCGATTCCGACGCGTTCGCCAACAGGGAGAGAGGTCAGCACCTTGGACACGAAGCAAGTATATGCGTAGGGGTGCATGATCATGCAACCCCGGTTCCGGGATGGATGCTCCGCCGGGTCGCTAGGGTGACCACCATGCCCGACCGGCCGCTGCGGCGCGACGCCGAGCGCAACCGGCAGCGCATCCTGGCCGCCGCCCGCGAGGTCTTCGCCGCGCGGGGCGTCGACGTGACGCTCGACGACATCGCGCACCACGCCGGCCTGGGCGTGGGCACGGTCTACCGGCGGTACCCGAGCCGGGAGCTGCTCGTCGAGGCGTTGTTCGCCGAGCGGCTCGAACGGATGGTCGCGCTCGCCGCGGCGGCGCGCGGTAACCCCGATCCGTGGGCCGGGCTCGTCTGCTTCGCCGAGGCCTCGGCCGAGGACATGGCGGCCGACCGGGGCCTGCGCGACGTCGTGTTCAGCCGGGTCTACGGGCACGAGCACGTCGAGCAGGCGCGGGTGCGGCTGGAGCCGGAGATCGACGACCTGGTGGCCCGTGCGCACGCGGCCGGTGTGCTGCGGCCCGGCGTCGAGGGTGGCGATCTGGTGATGCTGCAGTTCATGATCGCGGCGGTGCTGGAGTACTCCGAACACGTCGCTCCGGGGCTGTGGCGGCGCTACCTCGCGGTGGCGCTCGACGGGCTGCGGAGCGGGTGCGGCCCGCTGCCCGGCGCGTCACCTGACGTAGAAATTTTGAATCGTGTCGCTCAGGAGTGGCGCCCACCGCGTAGACCGGCGTAACCTTCGGCGTGCCTTCACCCATTGGCTTGACAGATGGGGAAAGCTGAAGGTGGCGTCCCCGTTCGGGGCGTGAGGTTTTTTTTCGGAGGATTACAAAGCATGGCTACTGGCACCGTGAAGTGGTTCAACTCGGAGAAGGGATTCGGGTTCATCGCCCCGGATGGAGGCGGACCTGACGTCTTCGCCCACTACTCGGCGATCCAGGGACAGGGCTACAAGGAGCTGACCGACGGTCAGTCCGTCGAGTTCGACATCACGCAGGGCCAGAAGGGCCCGCAGGCGTCGAACATCACGCCGCTGTAACTAGACTTCGCTAAACACTCAGGGCCCGTGCCCGGCATTCGTGCCGGACACGGGCCCTGTGTCGTCGGTCAGGCCAGAACCAGAAGCAGCGTCACGACGACGCTCGCCGCGACCGACGACACCGCACCGAGCCACCGCACCCAGGCGATGCCGCCGGCTCGCCGCGGCAGCGCACGCCACCGCAGCGCGAGAACCACCGCGCCACCGGCCGCCGCGCCGACGCCGAGCGACCAGAACACCGGCGGGATCGTGAGCCAGTCGCCGAGCCGGAACGCGATGAGTGCCACCGCGACGGCCGCGAGCGCCGACTGCACCACGCGCAGGCGGTCGGGCGCCGACCGGTACCAGGGCGCCTCCCCGGGCCGGGCGATCGCCAGGAACGGCAGCGTCAGCGCCAGGTACAGCACGAGGACGATCGTCACCGCCCACTGCCAGGTCACCGGCGCGGTGTCCGAGGGCTCGGCGTCGGCGCCCAGCAGGCGGATCCCGATCCACTCGACGTCCCGGTCGGTGTTGCCGAGCACGACGACGCCCTCGCCCGCCGCGCGGTCGTGGCCGACGTAGGACCGGAAGCCGCCGGTGCCGCCGTTGTGCCAGGTGAGGTCGCGGCCGTCGGCGCGATCGGTGAACCACGCGTAGCCGACGCGCCGGTCGTCCCCGTCGGCCCAGCGCGGGGTGGTCGCGTCGGCGCCGGGTGCGGTGCCGTTCATCGTCGCGGCGACGAGCTTCGCCAGATCGGCCGCGGTCGAGCGGACGCCGATGCCGGCCGGGGCGTACCCGGCGCCGGTCCAGCCGGCGGTGCGGCGGCCGGACGCGGTGGCGCCCTCGGCCCACTGGCCGGTGGCGGGGGCGCCGATCGTCGTCTCCGACATCCCGAGTGGACGCAGGATCCGCTCGGTGACCAGCCGCGGGTACGGCGTGCCGCTGCGCTCGGCCAGCGCCTGGCCGAGCAGCGCCACTCCCAGGTTGGAGTAGTGCACCTCGCCGCGTCCGCCGCCGACCGAGGTCGCGGAGGCTTCACGCAGCAGGTCCTCGACGCTCTGGCCGTACGGGTCGCCGCCGGTGAGGTTGGTCCAGGCGTTGGTCAGGAGGGCGCCGGGGCCGCCGCCCAGCCGGGGGAGCCCGGACCGGTGGCTCGCGAGCTCGGCGAGCGTCACGTCGCCGACCTCGGGGTCGGCGAACTCCCGATCCGCGAAGACGGTCCGCAGTGTCTCGTCGGCGCGGACCTCGCCCGAGGCGACCAGGTCCGCGAGCAGCATGCCGGTGAACACCTTGCCCACCGAGCCGATCTCGAACCGGGGTCCACCGGCGTCGTCGCCGACGAGCGTGGTCACGGCGCCCGCCCGGTCGACACGCGCGACGGCGAGGCCGCGGTAGCCGCCGGTCTCGTCGCCGACGACGTCGAGCACCCGCTCGGCGAGCGCGTCGTCGCCGCGGTGGGTGTCCGGCAGCCGGTTGGGCGCCGGCCCCACCAGGAACGCGAGCGCCGCGACCGCGACCGCGACGACGGCGCCGATCAGCGCGGTGCGCCGGGGCACCCGCGCGGGACGAGGGGTTGGGGTGACGGTAGTGGTCATGTCCGTACTCCCGAGAGGATGACGAGCAGGGGCACCACCCGTTCCGGCGGCACGGCGTAGCGTCCGCGGGCCGCCGACCGCAGCCAGCCGGCCGCGACCAGGTGGCGGAGGTGGTGGTAGAGCTGGCCGGTCGTGCCCAGTTCCTCGTCGTCGGCCAGCTCCGCGGTGGTGCGTGCGCCGGAGAGGATCCGGTGGAGCAACCGGAGGCGCACCGGGTGACCCAGGGCGGCGAGCCGGTCGGCCCACGCCGACCAGTCCGCCTCCAGCAGGTCGGGCACGGGCGTGCCGTACTGCCAGTCGTACTGCTCGCCGCTGGGCAGGGCGACCGTCCCGGTGAACAGCACGGCGTTGTCGGAGCGTGCCTTCAGGCCTTCCAGGGCCCAGAAGACGTCGTCCGGGACGGGGGACGGCCCCGCACCGGCGCTTTCCAGCGCATCCAGCCGGCGCTCCAGCGCGGCTACCCGATCGGCTAGCGGTTCATCGGTCACCACTCCATTATTACGCAACTACGTAATTACGTCCAACGATAGGGTTGGTCGCAGCAACCGACGAAGGAGATTCCGTTGATCGGCGATCTGCGAGCGGACACCGTGCGCATCGAGGGTGCGAACGGTGACGACATCGAGGCCTACCTGGCGCTCCCGGCGGACGACGGTCCGCGCGGCGGCGTCGTCGTCATCCACCACTTGCCCGGGTACGACGCGGCGACGAAGGAGATCACCCGGCGCTTCGCCGCGCTGGGCTACGCCGCGATCTGCCCGAACCTCTACAGCCGGGAGGCGCCCGGCGCCGAGCCGGACGACGCGGCCGCGGTGGCCAGGGCGAACGGCGGTGTGCCCGACGAGCGGTTCGTCGGCGACGCGGCCGGTGCGGTCGCCCACCTGCGCGCGTTGCCCGGGTCGAACGGCAGGGTCGGCACGATCGGCTACTGCTCGGGCGGACGGCAGTCGTTCCTGGCCGCGCTGAGCGTCGACGTCGACGCGGCCGTCGACTGCTACGGCGCGTTCGTGGTCGGGACGCCGCCGGACGGGTTCCCGCTGCGGGTCGGCCCGCTCGTGGCGCGGACGCCGGAGCTGCGCGCTCCGCTGCTGGGCCTGTTCGGCAACGACGACAAGTACCCGAGCCCGGAGCACGTCGACGAGCTCGAGCAGGCCCTCAAGGACGCCGGCAAG
Organism: Cryptosporangium arvum DSM 44712; assembly: GCF_000585375.1. Classification (NCBI taxonomy): domain Bacteria; kingdom Bacillati; phylum Actinomycetota; class Actinomycetes; order Cryptosporangiales; family Cryptosporangiaceae; genus Cryptosporangium; species Cryptosporangium arvum. Next base: position 5,073,070 of record NZ_KK073874.1, on the reverse strand, counting down.
CCCTACGAGTTCCACCGCTACGACGGCGCCGGCCACGCGTTCTTCTCGACCGACCGCCCCTCCTACCGGCCGGAGGTCGCGGTGGACGGCTGGCAGCGGATCCACACCTTCTTCGGCGAGCACCTGGGGGCCTGACGATGTGCACCTACGAGACCGCGACGCTGGCGATCAGCGGCGCCGGCAAGGGCCGCGAAGGCTGGTTCCCGCTCACCGACGCCACCGTGTACTTCGACCACCCGGTGTCCGCGCCGCAGGCCCACACGCTCAACATCGACTTCCGCAACCCGCAGCGCGGCGCCGCGGCCCGGGTGGCGGTGGAACTCGATCCGGCGGCGGCCCGCCGCCTCGCCGAGTCGATCCTCGCGATGCTCGACGCGGCCCCACCCGGATTGATCGAGGAGAGCCTGGCGTAAGTTCGGGCCATGCTGCTCGCGTCGTCGGTGGTCGGTAGTCTCCCGCAGCCCGAATGGCTGATCGACCGGTCCAAGCTGGCCGGCCGGATGCCCCCGCGGGTGCGGGCGAAGGAGCTGTGGCGGGTCGCGCCCGACCAGCTCGCCGAGGCCCAGGACGACGCGACGCTGGTGGCCGTCCGGGCCCAGGAGGAGGCCGGGCTCGACATCGTCACCGATGGCGAGATGCGCCGGGAGAGCTACTCGAACCACTTCGCGACCGCGCTCGAGGGCGTCGACATCGACAACCCGGGCTCGACGATCAACCGCAACGGCGAGCCGTACCCGGTCCCGCGGCTCGCCGGGCCGATCAGCCGGCCGGCGCCGATCCAGGTCGAGGACGTGCGCTTCCTGCGCGCGCACACCGACAAGATCGTCAAGATGACCGTGCCCGGGCCGTTCACGATGTCGCAGCAGGCCCAGAACGACCACTACCCCGACGCCGAGTCCGCGGCGATGGACCTCGCGGCCGCGGTGAACGCGGAGATCAAGGACCTGCACGCCGCGGGCGCGGACATCGTCCAGATCGACGAGCCGTGGCTGCAGGCCCGCCCCGAGATCGCCCGCGAGTTCGGCGTCAGAGCGCTCAACCGCGCGCTCGAGGGCGTCGTCGGCACCACGGCCGTGCACCTGTGCTTCGGGTACGCGGCGCTGGTGCACGAGCGGCCGGCCGGGTACTCGTTCCTGCCCGAGCTGGCCGCGTGCACCGCCGACCAGATCTCGATCGAGACCGCGCAGTCGAAGCTCGACCTCGGTGTCCTGGCCGACCTGGCCGGCAAGACGATCATCCTCGGCGTGATCGACCTGTCGACCCACGAGGTGGAGTCCGCGCGGGTCGTGGCCGACCGGGTGCGCCGGGCGTTCGCCTACGTCCCGCCCGAGCGCATCGTGCTCTCCACCGACTGCGGCATGAAGTACCTGCCCCGCGAGTCCGCCCAGGGCAAGATGCGCGCTCTCGCCGAGGCCTCCGCGATCCTCCGCGCCGAGCTCGCCTGACCGGCCGATCTGTCGGGCTGCTGCTGCCGGTCGGCGCGCTGCTGATCACGACCGCGCTCCGGTAGCCCGCGGGTTCACCAGTCCGCCGAGGCGTGGTGGCGGGCGACCGTGGCCAGGTCCGGGTCGTGCTGGGTGACGACCTGCCGGGCGCGGTACTCGGCCAGCGGGCCGAGCGTGTCGTACACCTCGGCGAACAGCGCGTACCCGGCGGCGCGGGGCCAGGACTTCGGGAGCAGCGGGTCCGGCAACCCGGGGTCCAGCGCCGGGATCCGCCGCCACGCGTCCATCAGGCGTACCCGCGCGACGAGCGCCTCGGCCCCGCCGACCGCGCCCGCACGCACCCGGTCGCGGATCGGCCGGTACGTCGCGAGCACGTCGAGGTAGGCGGCCTCGGCGCCCGCCAGCGGCCAGGCCTCCAGCGGCGGCGACCCCACCGTCTCGACCCGGAAGATCGACATCGCGTCCAGCGCGTGCCCACGCAGGGCGTCCTCGACCGCGGTGACCGACGTCCGCGGTGAGATCCAGACACCGTCGAACAGAGCGCCGAACCCGAGCCAGCGCAGCGCGGTACGGACCTGGTGACGCACCTGGCGCCGCTCCTCCGGCACGCTGAACGCGACGAGCGTCCAGTGCCCGTCCCAGTCGTCGCCGGGCCGGCCGAAGCGCATGATGCGCCCGGCGGCCTCGCGGACGCTCGCGCGCGCGGCGGGGGAGAGGCGCAGCCGGGCGCGCCGGCCCGTGCGCGTGCTCAGCACGGTCCCGCGGTCGGCCAGCCGGGAGATCGCCCGCCGCGCGCTCGCGGTCGACGTCCCGAACGCGGCCATCATCTCGACGACGGCCCCGAGCGGCACCTCGGCGTCCTCGTCGAGCCAGAAGTCACCGAGCAGCGTCACCAGCAGGTGCTGCGGATTGGCGCCGACGCGCGCGCGTGGAAGCACGCTTGATCGGGCGTTCGGCGAAAAAACTGTCACATGAGCACTCTAGGCGCTCGATTCCGGCCGATCTCTTGACGCGGAGGGGGTGCGGCGTACGACACTCAGCACCTCGACGCGTGACAGTCGTCCTGGCGCGCGTCAGATAATCCGTCTCAATGACAGAGGGGTCAGAGATGTTGACGTTAGCGAGGTCCGCCCTGGCCGGGGCGCTGGGAGTCGTCGTGCTGGCGCTGTCGGCCTGCGGCGGCGGCTCCGACACCGGTGAGCCAGGATCCAAAGCCCCCTCGGTCGACGCCAAGGCCCTGTTCCGGAAGGAACTCCACGACAAACTGCCGCAAGCGATCCAGGACAAGGGCGAGATCGTCTTCGCCGGCGACCCGCACCCGCCGTACCGGGTCGTGGCCCAGGACGGCACGGTCACCGGGTTCGACCCGGAGCTGCAGAAGGCCCTCGGGGCCGTGCTCGGCGTCAAGACCCGGATCGAGGTGATCGCCGGTCTGCCCGCCGCGCTCACCGGTATGAAGGCCGGCCGGTTCGACGCGTTCAACGGGCCGGTGAAGGACACGCCGGAACGCGAGAAGGACTTCGACAACGTCGTCTACATGACCTCGCGGACGGCGTACCTGTTCAAACAGGACTCCGACGTCAAGAAGGCCGCCGACCTGTGCGGCCGCACCGTCGCGTACGTCTCCGGCAGCATCGTCGAGGGTCAGCTCAAGGCCCTCTCGACCTGGTGCGGCACGTCGGGCGCGCCGGCGGTCAAGGGTCAGCCGCTCGCCGACACCAACGCGACGATCCTCGCGGTGCGCTCGGGCCGGGCCGACGCGCTCGGCGCCACCCAGGCCGGTGCGCTCGACATCCGCAACGCCGCGAAGGGCCAGTACGGCTACGTGCTGCAGAGCGACGAGCAGGGCGCCGGCGTCGACGCGCTGGCGCTGCTCGCGCCGAAGACCGGCGGGCTCGGACCGGTGCTGCTCGACGCGTTCACGGTCCTCTTCGAGACCGGCACGTACGACACGATCATGAAGAGCTACGGCCTCACCGACGTCGCGGTGGACGCCCCGGCGCTGAACGTGGCCGCGAAGTCGTGACCACCGTGACCGCCCCCGACCGCGCGGACCCCACCGACTACGCCGCCCACGCGAAGGGCCACGTGCGGTGGGGCCACTGGGTCCTCGGCGCCGTCCTGGTCGTGCTGGCCGCCCAGCTCGGGCGGTTCCTCGTGTTCAACGAGGCGTTCGAGTGGGGCGTCGTCGGGCAGTACCTGTTCGACGCCTCGGTGCTGCGCGGGCTGGGCACCACGATCCTGCTGGCGGTCGCCGCGATGCTGGTCGGGCTGGTGCTCGGCACGACGATCGCGGCCTGCCGCCTCTCGATGTTCGCGCCGCTGCGCTGGGCCGGCACCGCCTACGTGACCGTGTTCCGGTCCATCCCGCCGCTCGTGCAGCTGATCTTCTGGTTCAACCTCGGTTACCTGCTGCCGCGGATCTCGGTCGGCGTCCCGTTCGGGCCGGAGTTCGCGAGCTGGTCGAGCAACGACCTGATCACCCCGGTGACCGCCGCGGTGCTCGGGCTCGGGCTCAACGAGGCCGCGTACCTGGCCGAGATCGTGCGCGGCGGCCTGCTCGGCGTCGACGGGGGCCAGACCGAGGCCGCGAAGTCGCTCGGGTACCGCGGCCGCCAGATCTTCTTCCGGGTGGTGCTGCCGCAGGCCATGCGCACGATCATCCCGCCCACCGGCAGCCAGTTCATCACCGTTCTCAAGGGCACCTCGCTGGTGAGCGTCATCGCGATGGCCGACCTGCTGTACTCGGTGCAGACGATCTACGGCCGCACCTACCAGGTCGTGCCGCTGCTGATCGTCGCGGTGCTCTGGTACCTGGTCGTCGTCTCGCTGTTCAGCCTCGGCCAGCAGCGCCTGGAGAGGTACTTCGGCCGGGGAGCGCACCGGTGACCCGGGTCCTGGAGGTCCGCGGCCTGCGCAAACGCTACGGCGACCACGTCGCGCTCGACGGCGTCGACCTCGACGTGGACGCCGGTGAGGTCGTCGCGGTCATCGGCCCCTCCGGCTCCGGCAAGTCGACGCTGGTGCGCTGCGTGCACCAGCTCGAGGCGATCGACGACGGCGCGATGTACCTCGACGGTGAGCTGCTCGGCCGCAAACGCACCGGCTCCCACCTGCGGGTGCTGCCGGAGAAGGCGGTCGCGGCCCAGCGTCGCCGGATGGGCATGGTCTTCCAGCAGTTCAACCTGTTCGGGCACCGCACGGTGCGCCAGAACGTCGTCGACCCGCCGGTGCTCGTGCACGGCGTACCGCGGGCCGAGGCCGTCGCCCGGGCCGATGAGCTGCTGGCCACGATGGGGCTCTCCGACCACGCCGAGAAGTACCCGCGGCAGCTCTCCGGCGGGCAGCAGCAGCGGGTCGCGATCGCGCGGGCGATGGCCACCCGCCCCCGGATCATGCTGTTCGACGAGCCGACCAGCGCGCTGGACCCGGAGCTCGTCGACGAGGTGCTCAGGGTCGTCCGCGACCTGGCCGCGGCCGGTACGACGATGCTGCTGGTCACGCACGAGATGGCGTTCGCCCGCGACGTCGCCGACCGCGTCGTTTTCCTGGCCGGGGGGCGGGTCGTCGAGACCGGTCCGCCCGCCGAGCTGTTCACTGATCCCCAGACACCCCGGCTGCGTGAGTTCCTCGCCCGCTTCAGATTGGGAGCCGCCCGATGACCACCCTGCTCGCCACCGGAGACCTCGTTCTCGACGAGCCCGACCCGGACTCGTTCTTCGACGGCTCGCGCGAGATCCTGCGCGGCGCCGACGTCGTGGTCGGGCACGTCGAGGTGCCGCACAGCACGTCGACCGCGCAGCTCTCCACCGACGTGCCCGCGCCGCCGGCCGACCCGGCGCACCTCAAGGCGCTCGGCGCGGCCGGGTTCACCGTCGCCACGCTCGCCGGCAACCACGTGTTCGACGTCGGTGAGCAGGGCGTGCTCGACACGATCGCCGCCTGCCGGGACGCCGGGCTGGTGACCGCGGGCGCCGGAGCGAACCTGGTCGAGGCGCGGACCCCGGCCGTGGTCACCACCGCCGGCCCGACGATCGCGGTGCTCAGCTACAACTGCGTCGGGCCGCGCGACTCGTGGGCACGCAGCCAGAAGGCCGGCTGCGCCTACGTCCGGGTGCTCACGCACTACGAGCTGGACCACGCCAGCCCGGGCGGCCCGCCGGAGATCTTCACGTTCGCCGACCCGGCGAGCCTGGACGCGATGGCCGCCGACGTGCGCGCCGCCCGCGAGCAGGCCGATGCGGTCGTGGTCGCGCTCCACAAGGGCGTCGGGCACACCCCGGCCAAGATCGAGATGTACGAGCCGCAGGTCGCGCGGGCCGCGGTCGACGCCGGGGCGTCGGTGGTGATCGCCCACCACGCGCACATCATGCGCGGCGTCGAGATCTACCGGGGTGCGCCGATCTACCACGGGCTCGGCAACTTCGTCACGGTCACCCAGGCGCTCAACCCGACCGGCGGCGAGAGCGCCGAGCGCACCGCCTGGGCGAAGAAGCGGGTGGAGCTGTTCGGCTTCGCGCCCGACCCGGCCATGCCCACGTACCCGTTCCATCCCGAGAGCCGGAACACCGCGCTCGCGACGTGCACGTTCGCCGACGACGGCCGGCTCGTCTCCGCCGGGCTGATCCCGTTCCGGATCGACGACGAGGCCGTGCCCCGGCCCGCGACCGACGACCGGGTCGCCGACTACATCGAGGACATCACCCGCCGCGCCGGCCTCGACACGGAGTTCCGCCGGGAGGAAGGCCTGATCACGCTGCCCGCCGTGGGCTAGGCCCAGCTGGCCACCGTGTGGTGGCCGACGAGCGGGGCGAGGTCGGGTTCGTGGTTGGCGACGATCTGCCGGAAGCGGAGCGTCGCCAACTCCCCGAGCCCGTCGTAGAGCTCGCTGAACAGCGCGTGGGCCGCCGGGCGGGGCCAGTCCTCCGGCAGCAGCTCGGCCGGCAGGTCGGGGTCGAGGCCGGGGAAGATCCGCCAGGTCTCGAGCAGGTGGGTGCGCTGCACGAGCGCCGCGGCCGGCGTCACCGACCCGGCTTGGAGCTGTTCGGGCAGTGCGCCGTGGTCCTTGACGAAGGTCTGGTAGGCGGCCTGGATCTCGGTCAGGTCCCACGCGGTCAGCGGTGCGCACCCCACCGCGGTCTCCACGACCCGGAACGCGCTCAGGTTGTCGACGCCGACGGCCTGGAACACCTCGCGGAGCGCGTCGAGCCCGGCGTGCGGGGAGATCCAGAGTCCGTCGAAGAGCGGCGCGAACCCGAGCCAGCGCAGGTAGCTGCGCAACTGGTGACGCAACCGGCGCTGCTCCTCGGGGACGCTGAACGCGGCGAGCGTCCACCGGCCGTCCCAGGGGCGGGCCGACGGGCCGAAGCCCAGCACGGTACCGGTCTTGTGCCGGATGTCCTGCCGGCCGGTGTCCGACAGCCGGTAGTAGGCGTGTCGCCCGACTTTGCCCGCCTCCAGCACACCCCGCTTGACCAGCCGGTTCGCGGTGGCTCGCGCGCTGGTCTCGCTGATGCCGAACTCCGCGACCAGGTCGATGAGCACCCCGAGCGGCACCGCGGCGTCCACGTCGAGCCAGTGCTCACCGAGCAGGCTGGTGAGTAAACGCTGCGGCGAACCGCCGGCCTGGTGACGCGGCAGCACCGACCCCTCCAGCGCCCGTCGGAGGACGAGCACCTCGGCCGGCGTCGGTTCGGGAGCCATACCGGCAGCTTATTCGTCGCCCGGCCCGAGCAGCGAGCCCTCGTTCGTCCGGTCAGGTGGGGAGCGCGGTCCCGTCCAGGCGGGTCAGGTCGACGAAGGCGCGGGCGGCCGGGGAGAGCTGGCCGCTGCGCCACATCATGACCGCGCCGTGGACGAGGCGGGGGGTGGTCGGCACGACGACGGCGCCGCGACCGGCGGCGTCCTCGGCCAGGCGTGGGGGTAAGACGGTCGCGCCCGCTCCGGCCAGGACCAGGGGGACGATCGCGGCGCGGTGGGTGGTCTCGACCGCGATGCGGGGCGCGGTGCCGCACCGGCCGAGTTCGCGGTCGACGAGCGTGCGCATCGCGGTGCCCTCCGGCGTGGACACCAGCGCCCAGGTGGCGAGCTCGGCCACCTCGATCGGGCGGGCCACGTCGATCGCCGAGCCCGGGGGGAGCACGGCGAAGAACTCCTGATCGCGCAGGCGCAGGTGATCCAGCCCCTCGACGCCGCCGGGTGACTCGGCCAGGCCGAGCTCGCAGTCGCCCTCGAGCACCATGCCGGTGACCGCGTCGTCGAGCTCGGGGTCGGTGACCCGCACGTCGACGCGCTCGTGGGCGGCGCGGAAGCGGCCGATGAGCGCGGCCAGCGGGTCCACGGCGAGCGTGGTGAGCGCGACGATGTCGAGCCGTCCGCCGGTGAGGCCGAGCACGCTCTCCACCGACGCGCGGGCGGTCGCGAAGTCGCGCAGCACCTGTTTGGCCGGGCGGACCAGGGCCTCCCCGGCGGCGGTGAGGCCGACGCCGCGGCCGAGGCGGTCGAAGAGCGGGGTGCCGAGGTCGCGTTCGAGGGCGCGGATCGCCTGGGAGAGCGAGGGCTGGGCGACGCGCAGGCGCCGGCCGGCGCTGGTGAAGCCGCCGGTCTGGACGATGGCGAGGAAGTACTCCAGCTGACGGCGGTCCATTCGTAAATCCTATGGCGTCGGTAGGGAATTGGTATCGGTCCCCCCGTGCCAGGGGATTGTCCTCCTTCGACGCCGGACGGGAGGGTTCTGCCCATGATGGAGTGCTGCGGTCTCGATCATCACGCGGACGGCTACACCGACCGCCAGCGCGCCGACCTCGAGCGGGTGCTGGCCTTCAACCGGCGGCTGGCCGCGGCGATCGACGGGTCACGCGACGTGTCCGGCGTCGTCGCGGCGCTCGACCCCGACCCGTTGCGCTACATGTGGGTCGACGAGGGGGGCGGACGCCTCACCGACTACCTGGCCACCGCCGACGCCCGCCTCGCCGCGGCACCCCACCTCCCCGGCCACCACCGCGTCCCCGGCCGCGACGTCTCCACCCCGGCCGAGGGCGCGGCGGCGCGGCCCGCGGTCGCCGTCGCGGCCGACGGGCGGGAGCTGTACGTCTGGATCGACTGGGAGGAAGGCGCCGGGGAGCGGATCGTCGCCGAGCTCGACGGCGAGCGGCGCGTGCTCACGCCGGATCCGGGCGACTGCTTCCGCCCGTCGGCGGTCTTCGCCCCCGACGGCGTCGCCTGGGTCCTCTACGGCCGGGCCGACGCCGCCGGGCACGTCGCCGTCCTCGCGCACCCCGTCGACGGCGAACCGGAGCGGATCAGCGACAGCGGCCACCCGAGCTTCAACCAGGAGGTCGTCGCGACCCCCGACGGGCTCGAAGCCGTCTGGCAGGGCCCGCACGGCACCGGCTTCGGCATCTTCTCGCGCCGGTACCGCGACGGCGTCTGGGGCGAGACCGTGCTCGTCAGCGCGGGCGCCGCCGGCAACGCCTGGGACCCCGCGGTGGCCGCGACGCCCGGCGGCTCCAGCGTCTACGCCTGGTCGGAGTACGTGGACGGCTCGTACCGGGTCGTCGTCCGCACCGGCGCCGGGCCGATCCGCCCGGTGAGTTCCGGTACCGACTACGCGCTGCACCCGAGCCTCGCGGTCACCACCGACGGCGCGGTCTGGTGCGCGTTCGACCTCATCGCCGTGCACGGTCACGGCGGCTCCGGCCCCACCCGCCTGCGCCCGGCCGCGGAGCTGGCCGACGCCCCCGCGGTCGCCGGCGCCCGCGAGTCCGGCGACTCCGTCCCACCCGAACTTCTCCCCGACGTCGCCGCGGCGCTGCGTGTGGTGCGGGTGACCGACGACGGGCTCCGGGAGGCCGGCGGGGTGCTCGCCCCCGGCCTGAACGTCGTACCCGGCGGGTTGCCGCGCCTGGTCGCGGACCCGGACGGCGGTCTGACCGTCGCCTACCGGGTGCACCGCCAGCTGCCGCTGATGACCTACTACTGGGAGGTCGCCGCCCAGACGCTCGGCCCGGACGGCTGGTCGGCCCCGGTCACGTTCGGCGGCAGCGACGGCACCTTGGAGGAGCCGGCGATCTGCGCCGCGCCCGACGGCGTCCGCGTCGCCTGGCAGGCCGACGGGCGGCTGGAGCGCAGCCTCACCTGGACCGAGGGGTTCGGCGGGCGCGAGTGCCCGGTGCTGCTCGAGCACCTCGGCTCGGTGGTGTGGCACGGCCTGCACGGCGTGGGCGTGATCCGCTCCGCCACCCGCCCGTCAGCGACCGGGCCGGCCCGCGCCGAGCGGCCGCTCGCGCTCGTCGAGAGCAGCACCCGGCGCGAGGCCCGCACCTGGCTCGGCGCGGCTCCCGACCGCTACACCACCGAGGTCGACGGCGAGACGCTCACGCTCTACTGGGGCGACCTGCACCGCCACTCGCTGGTGAGCCGCTGCACCTCCGGCGACGAACCGTCGCTCGACGACTTCTACCGCTACGGCTGGGACGTCTGCGACTACGACTTCTGGGCGGTCACCGACCACTCCGAGAACAGCAGCGCGTACCAGTGGTGGTCGATCCAGAAGATCGCCGACCTGTTCCGCGTCGACGATCGCTTCGTCCCGTTCTACGGGTTCGAATGGACCGGCGACACCGGCCACCAGAACGTCATCTACGGCTCGGTGGAGCGCGGCGCCCCGATCTACTCGTCGTTCGCGCAGGGCTCACGGACGCCGGACGAGCTGTGGACCAGCCTGCGCCGCCACCCGGACCACCCGGCGCTCACGATCCCGCACCACCCGGGCTCGGCGATGATCCCGTACGACTGGGACTACGCCGACCCGCGGTACCTGCGGCTGGTCGAGGTCTTCCAGGCCTGCCGCGGCAACTACGAGGCCGACGGCGTCTTCCGCCAGTACTCCGACGCCACCCGGCACGGCACGTTCGTCGCCGACGGCCTGGCCCGGGGCCACCGCTTCGGCCTGATCGCCAGCTCCGATCACGGCAACGGCGCCAGCTACGTCGGAGCGTTCGCCGACCGGCTCACCCGTGACGGTGTCTTCACCGCGTTGACCGACCGGCGCGTCTTCGGCGCCACCACCCGCGACGTGCTCGTCGACGTCCGGGTCGGCGGCGCGTTCATGGGCTCGGAGATCCGGCGCACCGGCCCGGTCGGGATCGAGGTCTACGCCCGCGGGTACCGGGACCTGGCCCGGATCCAGCTGGTCCGCGACGGCGAGACGATCCGCGAACTCCGCCCGGCTCTCGACCTCGCCGACGGGCACCTCGAGCTCCCGATCCGGATCGAGTTCGGCCGCAGTGCGGTGACCACCGACTGGTCCGGCGAGCTGACGATCGAGGGCGGCGAGATCCTGGCCACCCCGTACCTGTCGCCGGAACTCACCGCGGTCAGCCGCACGTCGGCCCGCTGGCGCGCGTCGACCAAGTCGTTCGGGGAGCCCTACGGCGCGCAGCGCGGCGGCGTCGAACTGACGCTGGTGGGCCCGCCCGACGCGACGGTCACCCTCGGCGGGGTGCGTACGAGACTGGCGAAGCTCGTCGGTCTGGAGCTGCCCGGCGGCGAGGGCGGGCGGCTGACCGTGCTCCGCGCGACCGGGGGCCTCACCTCGCTCGGCACCCGCGAGCAGCGTCTGCACTGGACCGACGACGTGGGCGACGGCGCCTACTACTACGTCCGCGTCATCCAGGTGGACGGCGAGATGGCCTGGTCCTCCCCGGTCTGGGTGGACACCGACTAAGGAGTTGCGATGAAAGTACGGTTCGTGGCCGGCGCCCTCGCCCTGACCGCGGTGCTGGCGGCCTGCGGGGACTCCGGCGACACCGCCTTCGGTGAGAACGAGGGCGGCGACGCGACGAAGTCGGTCCGGCTCGTCCAGCAACCCTGGGAGGACCTGATCGTCGAGAACCAGATCGTCAGCGACATCCTGACCAAGCTCGGCTACTCGCCGTCCGTGCAGGAGGTCGCGGTGCCGCTGGGGGCCCAGGCACTCTCCACCGGCAAGGCCGACGCGTACCTGGGCAACTGGTGGCCGTCGCAGGAGTCGGTGTTCGGCAAGCTCATCGACGCCGGTTCGGTCGAGGTGACCGGGACGCTGCTCACCGGCACCCAGTACGCGCCGGGCATCCCCGGTGCCCAGGCGTCGAAGCTCGGCGTCACGTCGCTGGCCGACCTGGACGAGCACGCGGCCGAGTTCAAGAAGGAGATCCTCGGCATCGAGCCCGGCACCCCCGGTAACCAGGCCATTCTCGACGCGATATCGAAGGACGCCTACGGGCTCGGCGACTGGAAGCTGACCCCGAGCAGCACCGAGGCGATGCTGGCCGAGGTCACCCGGCGGGTGGCGAGGAACCAGCCGGTGGTGTTCCTGGCCTGGAAGCCGCACTGGATGGTCGTGAAGTGGGACGTGACGTTCCTCGACGACCCGCAGAAGGTCTGGCCGGGTGCCGGTGAGATCCGGGTGCTGACCCGCAAGGGCCTCACGTCCGACGACCCGAACCTGGCGAAGTTCCTGTCCCAGATCACCGTCGACGCCGAGACCGCCTCGCAGTGGATCGACGCGTTCGGCCCGCAGAAGAAGCCGGCGAAGGACATCGCGTCGGCCTGGCTGGCGTCGAACGAGGACGTCGTCACGAAGTGGCTCGACGGCGTGCGGACCGCCGACGGCAAGGACGGCGTGGCCGCGGTGGTGGGCGGATGATCACCGGCACCGGCCTGACGAAGGTCTACGGCACGAAACGAGCCGTGGACGAGGTCACGTTCGAGGTGGCTCAGGGCGAGCTGTTCGTCCTCATGGGCCTGTCCGGCTCCGGTAAGTCGACGCTGCTGCGCATGATCAACCGCCTGGTCGAGCCGACGTCGGGCACGGTGACGTTCGACGGCGTCGACCTGGCCGGGCTGGGGGCGGCGGAGCTGCGCGAGGTGCGTAACCGGCGCGTCAACATGGTCTTCCAGCATTTCGCGTTGTTCCCGCACCGGACCGTGCGCCAGAACGCCGCGTACGGGTTGGAGGTCCGGCGCGTTCCGGCGGCGGAGCGGCTGGAACGCGCCGATCAGGCCCTGGAGCGCGTGGGCCTCGGCGACCGCGGTGACGCCAGGCCCCACGAGCTCTCCGGCGGCCAGCGTCAGCGCGTCGGGCTGGCCAGGGCGCTCGCCACCGACCCCGACGTGCTGCTGATGGACGAACCGTTCAGCGCGCTGGACCCGCTGATCCGCCGGGACATGCAGGACCTGCTGCTGGACCTGCAGGCCGACCGCCCCCGCACGATCGTGTTCGTCACCCACGACCTCAACGAGGCGATGCGGATCGGGAGCCGGATCATGGTGCTCAAGGACGGCCGGGTGCAGCAGTGCGGCACCGGCCCGGAGATCCTGTCCGCGCCGGCCAACGACTACGTCGGCGAGTTCGTCGCCGACGTCGACCGGGCCCGGGTGCTGACCGCGTCCGCGGTCATGCGTCCGGCGACGTCGACCGCGGCCCTGTCCACGGCCCCGGCCGACGTCCTGGGCTCGGACGTCTTCGTGCTCGACGGCGACGACAAGCTGCTAGGTCTGGTCGGGTCGTCCGAGGTGGCCGCCGCGCTCGACGCCGGGGAGCCGGACCTCTCGGCGCGGGTCGCGGACTCCTACCACGTCGTCGCGCCGGACCGGCCGCTGGTGGAGTTCCTGCACCTGGCCCTGACCGCGCCCCTGGTCGTGGTCGACGACGGCCGGCTGGTCGGCGTGGTGTCCGACCGCGTCCTGCTCTCGGCCCTGGGCGGTGTCCGTGCCTAGGGTCCCGGTCGGCGAGTGGGTCGACGCGCTGGTGACGTTCCTGCTCGACCACTTCGGTGGGGTGTTCGACGGCTTGGCGTCGTTCGTGACGCAGGTGATCAACGCGCTGTACCGGGTGCTGCACTCGCCGCCCTACGGGGTGGTGATCGCGGTGTTCGCGGTGCTGGCCTGGGTGGCGGCGCGGTCGTGGCAGCTGGTCGTGTTCACCGTGGCGGCGTTCCTGCTCGTCGTCTCGATGGAGCTCTGGACCGCGGCGATGCAGACGCTGACCGTCGTGCTGATCGCCGCGTTCGCCGCGGTGCTGATCGGGGTGCCGCTCGGCGTGCTGGCGGCGCGCAGCTCCCGGACCGGGGCGATCGTGCGTCCGGTGCTGGACTTCATGCAGACGCTGCCGGTGTTCGTCTACCTGATCCCGTCGGTGTTCTTCTTCGGGATCGGCGTCGTGCCCGGCACGGTGTCGACGACGGTGTTCGCGATCCCGCCCGCGGTGCGGCTGACCGAGCTGGGGATCCGGCAGGTCGACCCGGAGATCGTGGAGGCCGCGCACGCGTTCGGGTCGCGGCCGGGCCAGGTGCTGCGTCAGGTGCAGTTGCCGCTGGCGCTGCCGTCGATCATGGCCGGGGTCAACCAGGTGATCATGCTGGCGCTGTCGATGGTCGTGATCGCCGGCATGGTGGGGGCCGGGGGACTCGGGGAGATCGTGGTGCGCGGGGTGACTCAGCTGGACATCGGCACCGGGTTCGAGGGCGGGCTCGCGGTCGTGATCCTGGCGATCTTCCTGGACCGGGTGACCGGTGGCCTCGGCGCCGGGCGGTTCCGCCGCCGGCTGCCCCGGCGCGCGTCCCGCTCCGCGCCGGTACCGGAGCCGGCGCCGACGGGCGGGTGACGGGAGGCGGGTCGCGCAGGGTCGGGCGGTGGCGAGGGATCTCGGGGCGGCGTCCGTCCGGCGGCCGGGTGGTGGCTGGTCACCAGCCTCTCCCTGGTCGCCGACGCGCGACTGACCGCGTCGCAGCTGGTGCTGACCGGTGTCGGCCGGTCGGCGGTGGCGTTGCTGCTCGCGGTACCGGCCGGGGTCCTGGCCGACCGGGTCAGTCGCAAGTGGTCGCTGGTCGTGTCTTACGCGCTGACGGGTCCGGCGATGATGGCGACCAGGCTGGTCGGCGGTTTCGGGGCGCCGCTGGCCACGCCATTGCGGTGGGGCCTGGCGTGGACGTTCGCGAGCGGCGCGGACGTGGCCTGGATCAGCGACGAGCTCGCGACCGGCTCGGTCGCGCTCGTGCTGGTCGACGCCGGGCCGCCGGGTGACCCGGTGGTGTGGTTCACGGGGCTGGGGGTGCCGATGTGACTGCCCGGCGTGCTCGCGCTGCGTCTCGTGCAGCCGGACGTCGACGGCCCGGCCGCGGTGCGGCGCCGGGGGCGGGGCCCCATCGGCGCTGCTGACCGGCGCCGCCTTCCTCGCCGCGGCGATCATGGTCGTGCGCGCGGCGTGACGTCGAGCCGGTCAGTGCTTGTGCTGGACGAGCTGGATGAGGTTGCCGCAGGTGTCGTCGAGCACGGCCAGGACGATCGGGCCCAGGTCGGTGGGCTCCTGGGTGAACACCACACCCCGCTCACGCAGCCGCGCGAACTCCGCGGCGACGTCCTTCACCGCGAACGACGCGGCGGGGATGCCGTCGGCGACCAGCCCCTCTTTGTAGGGCCGCACGACCGGGTGCCCCGACGGCTCGAGCAGCAGCTCGGGTCCGTCGGGCTGCTCGGGGGAGACCACGGTGAGCCACCGGTCGTCGCCGAGCGGGACGTCCTCCTTCTTCCGGAACCCGAGGACGTCGGTGTAGAAGGTCAGCGCCGTGGCCTGGTCGTCCACGAAGACGTTCGTGAGGTGGATCCGCATCGCTTACTCCTGGTCGGTGAGCGGCCACCGCTCGACGATGGCCCGCAGGGGAGAGGTGTCGAGCCGGTGGTACTTGTACCGGCCCGCGCGCCTGGTGGTGACGAGTCCGGCCTCCTCCAGAACGTCGAGATGCTGCGAGATCGCCTGCCGGGACGAGCTCAGGCCGTGCTTCATCGTGAGCCGGCCGCAGAGCTCGAACAGCGTCTGATCATCGCGTTCGCGCAGTTCGTCGAGGATCGTGCGGCGGGTCGGGTCGGCCAGCGCCTTGAACACGTCCGCCATGCCGGAACGATAGGCAAGTACAGACTTGCCTGTCAATCGGGACCGTGACGCGGCATGGGGAAGCTCGACGGCAAGGTCGCGTTCATCACCGGTGCCGCACGGGGGCAGGGCCGCAGTCACGCGGTCCGGCTCGCCGAGGAGGGCGCGGACGTCGTCGCGGTCGATCTCTGCGGCCAGATCCGCACGGTGGGGTATCCGATGGCTCGGCCCGACGACCTGGCCGAAACGGTCCGGCTGGTCGAAGCGCTCGACCGGCGCATCGTCGCGCGGCCGGCCGACGTGCGTGACCTGACCGCGCTGAAAGCCGCGGTGAGCGAGGGTGAGGCCGCGCTCGGACCGGTCGACGTCATCGACGTGAACCGGATCGGCGTCCGGAACACCGATGGGGTTGAGGGGCACCGGCTCGGGCGGCGGCCCGGGTGGTGTCGCGTACGCGGCCGCCAAGCACGGCGTCGTCGGGTTGATGCGGACGTTCACCAACTGGCTGAGCCCGCAGGGCATCCGGGTCAACTCGATCCATCCGACCGGGGTGAACACGCCGATGATCCTGAACGACGCGGTCGCCGCGTTCCTCGCCGAGAACCACGACGGCAGCGACACGATGACGAACCTCATGCCGGTCGACATGATCGAGCCGATCGACGTCAGCAACGCGGTGGCCTGGCTGGTCAGCGACGACGCCCGCTACGTCACGGGGGTGACGCTCCCGGTGGACGCCGGCTTCACCGCGAAGTAGGGCTCACGACGGCATCCGGTCGACGACGTACTCGGCGATCGCCAGCGAGGACGTCGCCGCCGGGGAGGGGGCGTTGCGCACCGCGGTGACCGGGCCGAGCGTGCTGATGCGGAAATCGTCGACGAGCGACCCGTCCCGGTCGACGGCCTGCGCACGCACCCCGGCCGGGGCCGGCACCAGGTCGGCGGCCGACAACGCGGGCACGTAGTCGCGGGCCGCCGCCGCGAACGCCCGCTTCGAGACCGACCCCCGGATCTCGCGCACCCCCGCGCGCCAGTGCTTCGCGGCCAGCCGGCGGAACCCCGGCCAGGCCAGCGTCCGGCCGAGGTCGCGCAGGTCGACGTCCCGGCGCCGGTAGCCTTCGCGCGCGGTGGCGAGCACGGCGTTGGGACCGACGTCGACCGTGCCGTCCACGCGTGGGGTCAGGTGCACGCCGAGGAACGGGTACGCCGGGTCCGGCACCGGATAGACCAGGCCGCGGACCAGGTCCGGGCGCGTCAGCCGGTAGTACTCCCCGCGGAACGGCACGATCGCCGGGCCCGCGTCGTCGCCGGCCAGTCGCGCGACGACGTCGGACTGCAGCCCGGCGCAGAGCACGAGCCGGTCGAGCACCTCCCCGCGCACCCGCAGCCGGTCGCCGACCGGCTCGATCGCGGTGACCGGCGCGCCGTAGCGCACCTCTCCGCCCGCGGCCGTGAGGTCGGCCGCCAGCGCCCGCGCCACGGCCACGTAGTCGACGATCGCGGTCGTCGGCGAGTGCAGCGCCGCCGCGCCGACGACGTGCGGCTCGATCTCCCGCAGCTCGGGCGCCGACAGCCACCGCACCCCCGGGACGCCGTTGGCGTGCGATCGCTCCTCGAGTCCTTTCAGCCGCACCACCTCGGTCTCGTCGCGCGCCACCACGACCTTGCCGATCTCCCGGTAGACCAGCTCGTGCCCGGCACAGAACTCCTTGAGCAGGCCCACCCCGCGTCGGCAGAGCGTCGCTTTCAGCGACCCGGGCGGGTAGTAGATCCCGGCGTGCACGACGCCGGAGTTGTGTCCCGTCTGGTGCCGGGCCAGGTCCGCTTCCTTCTCGAAGACGACGACGTCCGCACCGCGCCCCGCCAGCCGGCGAGCGATCGCCAGCCCGACGATGCCCGCCCCCACGACCCCGATCCGTGTTGTGCTCACCCCCGGATCATCCCGCCCGGCGCGGGTCCACGCCCGTCCCGCCGGGCCCCGGCCGGGCTGAACGCCGGCGCGCTACGCGGGCAGGACGAGCGCCGCCCAGACCAGCAGCGGTCCCACCAGCACCACGATCACGCTGTAGGTGAGGATCTGGCGGTAGAAGCGGGCCTCCGGGACCGCTTCCGGACGGTTGGCGAGGATCAGCGCGCCGTTGGTGGAGAACGGGCTGACGTCGACGATCGTCGACGAGATCGCGAGCGCGGCGACGAACAGCGCCGCGTTGATCCCGCCGTCGACGACGAGCGGCACTCCGATCGGGATGATCACCGGCAGGAGCGCGGTCGACGACGCGAACGCCGACACGACGCCGCCGACGTAACAGAGCACGAGCGCGCCGATCGCCACGGCGCCGAGCCCGGCCGCCCACTTCCCGACGAACTCCGGCGAGCCGGCCTCGTTGAGGATCGCCGCGTACGTGCTGACACCGGCGACGAGCAGCACGGTCGGCCAGGCGACCTGCTTGACCGCGTCGCGGTGCTGGGTGGGGGAGAGCATCGCGAGCACGACCGCGGCGGTGATCGCCACGAACCCGATGTTCTTGTCGAAGACCAGCGCCACGATCGCCACCAGCGCGAACGCGACGAGCGTCAGGACGTGGTCCCGGCGGCCACCGGTGCGCTCCCCACCCGCGGCCTCCGCCGCCGCCCCGGTGCCGCCGGTCTCGGCGGTCCGCGGCCGCGTCACCCCGTCCCGCTCGGCCCCGCCGCCGTCCGCCCCGTCGTCCGGCGGATCGTCCGCGGCGCGACCCGTTCCCGCGCCGCCTCCGGCGGTCCCACCGGAGACCGGCCGGTCCCCGCCGGACCCGGCCGCCCGCGCGTCTCCGGAGAGGGAGGGCGCCGTCGCGCCGACGGCCTCGGGCGTCTCCTCGGTGTGGTCCGGGGCCACCCGGCGGCGCAGGAGACCCCGGCCGAACAGCGCGAACAGGATCGCGGCCATCACCAGGTTGATCGCGAGGCTCGCGAGGAACACCGTCATCTCGCCGGTCGGGAGGTTCGCCTCCTCCATCACCGAGTTGGTGATCGTCCCGTAGATGCTGATCGGCGAGAAGCCCCCGCCCTGCGCGCCGTGCACGACGAACATGCCCATCATCAACGGGTTGATCCCGTACCGGCCGGCGAACCCGAGCGCGATCGGGCCGATGATCGCGCACGCCGCCGGGCTGGCCGCGCCGATCGCGGTGAGCACCGCGGTCACCGCGAACATCACCCACGGGATGAGCGCGACCCGCCCGCCGACGGCACGCACCGCGGAGTTCACGATCACGTCCACGGTGCCGTTGTTGCGCGCCACCGCGAAGAGGTACGTCACGCCGATGAGCGTCAAAATCAGGTCACCGCTGACCCCGGCGAGGATCTCCTTCTCGTCCAGTCCCAGCGAGTACATCCCGACGAGCCACGCGGCCACGTACGCCAGCGCGCCCATGTTGATCGGTAACGCGGTACCCGCGACGAACAGCGCGATCAGCGCGAGAATCGCCACCCATTCCGGTCCCATGACACACCTCCCGGTCGATGTGTCCAGGTTAGAGTGACTAGGGTCACTTAGATATGCTGCTGCGGTGAACTCACCGGTCGAGTACGCGCTGGTGCTGTTCGCCGGGCTCGGGTCCGGGCTGCTGATCTCCACCGTCGGGTTCGCGTCGCTGCTGAGCTTCCCGGTGCTGCTGGCGGTCGGGCTCCCGCCGGTCGTCGCGAACGTCTCGAACACGATCGGGCTGACGCCGGCCGGGCTCAGCGGCTCGTTCGGCTACCGCCGCGAACTGCGCGAACAGCCGCTGGTGACGACGGTCGTGCTGGTGACCTGCGCGGGCGGCGCGGTGCTCGGCGTGGTGCTGCTGCTGGCCCTGCCGCCCGGGGTGTTCGCCGCCGTGGTTCCGTACCTGATCCTGGTGACCTGCCTGCTCGTCGGTGCGCAGCCGTTCCTCTCGAAGCGGCTGCGCCGTCGTGAGCGCGGCGGGGCCCGGCTCTCCGCCGTCACGACCGCGGCGTGCGTCGTCGTCGGTGTGTACGGCGGGTACTTCGGTGGCGGGTCGGGCGTGATGATGATGGCCGTGCTCGGGTTCGGCGCCGACCTTCCGATGCGCGTGGTGAACGCGCTGAAGACGCTCTCGATCGCGGCCGGGAACGTCGTCGCGTCGGTGCTGTTCGTCGTGGTCGCCGACGTGAACTGGGCCGCGGCGGGGTTGCTCGCGCTCGGCTCGGCGGGCGGCGGCTACGTCGGCGCCCTGATCGGCCGCCGCCTCCCGGCCACCCTCCTGCGGGTCCTGATCGTGCTGGCCGGCATCACCGCCGCCGTCACCATGCTCCTCTGAACCCCGGCCGCGCCCCTGGGCCGGGGCTCCGGCGGCCCGGGGACGCCGGTGGACCCCTCAGGCCGCGGCCGCGGTGAGGACGAGCTCGGCCCCGATCGCCTCGGCGGCCACCGCGGCAGCCTCGGCCTCACCCTGCAGACGCGACCGCGCGTCCCCCGGCACCGCCGCGCCGGAGCGGGCGGCGTCCTCGACCGACGCGGCCAGCCGGGAGAGCCGCATCGCCCCCACGTTCGACGCCATTCCTTTGAGGCTGTGCGCGGCGGTCGCCAGCGCCGTCCCGTCCCCGGCCCCCAGCGCCGACTCGACGCTCTCCAGCGCGCCGGGCAGCCGCTGCACGAACGAGGTGAACATCCGCCCGATCATCGCCCGCTCGTCCGCGTCCGAGTCCGGCTCGATCAGGTCCTCCAGCCGCCCCCGCATGTCCGACGTGTTCTGAATCCCGGCGTCGTCGCCTTCGGTGGCGGTGGCGGTGGCGACGGCGACCGCGGCCTCCACCGCGGGCGCCGGAGTGCCGCTGCCCACCGCGGCCAGCGCCGCGGCCAGATCGGCGGCGCGGACCGGCTTGGGCAGATACGAGTCCATGCCCGCCGCCCGGCACGCGGCCTCGTCCTCCACCAGCACGCTCGCGGTCATCGCGATGATGTGCGGCTGCCGCTCGGCCGGCACCTGCGCCCGGATCCGGCGGGTGGCCTCCAGCCCGTCCAGCACCGGCATCTGCACGTCCATGAGCACCGCGTCGTACTGGGTGCGTGCCAACGCCTCCACCGCCTCCTGCCCGTTGCCGACGGTGTCGATCCGGTGCCCCAGCTTTGCCACGATGAACTGCGCGACCTGCTGGTTGATCGGGTTGTCCTCGGCGAGCAACACGCGCAGCCGCCGGGTGGCGACCGGCGCCTCGGCCCGGTCGGTCGACCGCCGTCCGGCGTCGGCGTACCCGGGGTCGAGCAGCCGGCCCAGCGTCGAGGCCAGCTGCACCGGGCGCAGCGGCTTGGTGAGCACGGCGGCGAACAGCCCGTCGCCGGTGAGGTCCGGCTGCCCGGTGGCGCCCGCGAGCAGCACCAGCGGCAGCTCGCGCCCGGCCGGCAGGGCACGCATCCGGCGCGCCAGCCGCACCCCGTCGGTGCCGGGCAGGCTCGCGTCGACGAGCGCGGCGTCGTAGCCGATGCCGTCGGTGAGCGCCAGCACGGCGGCTTCGGCCGAGTCGGCCTCGCTCCAGCGCACCCCCCAGGACGCCAGGCGGGCGGCGACGATCCGGCGCACGGTCGGGTTGTCGTCGACGATGAGCACGGACTTCCCGGCGAGCGCGGCCGGCGCCGCGGTGCTCCGGCGGTCGGCGTGGGCGGTCAGGCCGACCGTGAACGTGAACGTGGTGCCGACCCCGACCTCACTGGTCACCCGCAGGTCGCCGCCCATCGCCGAGACCAGGCGCCGGCTGATCGCCAGGCCCAGCCCGGTGCCGCCGTACACCCGGGTCGTCGACGCGTCGACCTGGCTGAACTCCCGGAACAGGCGGTCCATCCGGTCGGCCGGGATCCCGATGCCGGTGTCCCGGACGCTGATCTCCAGCTCGAGAGCGCCGCCCGGCCCCCGGTGCCCGTCGACGGACACCGCGATCTCGCCGCGCTCGGTGAACTTCACCGCGTTCGACAGCAGGTTGACGAGCACCTGGCGCAGCCGCGTCACGTCGCCGCTCAGGAACGTGGGGCAGTCGTCGGCGAGCGAGCCGACCAGCTCCAGCCCCTTGGCGTGCGCGGGCAGGGCGACCAGGCTCAGCGCGGTGTCGAGGCACTCCTGCAGGTCGAACCGGGTGTTCTCGAGGCCGAGTTCACCGGCCTCGATCTTCGAGAAGTCGAGGATGTCGTTGATGATCGCGAGCAGCGACTCGCCGCTGTCGCGCACGGTCTCGGCCAGCCGCCGCTGGTCGGCGCCCAGCTCGCTGTCCAGGAGCAGCCCGGTCATGCCGATCACGGCGTTCATCGGGGTGCGGATCTCGTGGCTCATCGTCGCGAGGAACGCCGACTTGGCCGCGGTGGCCGCGATCGCCTCGTCGCGGGCGGCGGAGATCGCGTCCACCGACGCGTTGATCGCCTCGGCCGCGCGGCGCAGCTCGACCGGGCCGGTCGGGTGGACCCGCTGCCCCAGGTCACCGGCGCTGACCTGGTCGGCCGCCGCGGTGATCCGGCGGACCGGCGACGTCAGCGACCGGGTCACCCAGGCCGCGACGCCGACCATCACCAGCGCGGCGAACCCCGAGCCCCACAGCAGCAGCGACTGGGTGGCGGCGGCACCGGCGGCCCGCGCGGCCCGGTTGGTGGCGAGCACGGAGCGCTCGTGGCGTTCGAGGCCGGCGAGGATCGACTGGATCCGGTCCATCTCCTGGTCGCCGCGGTCGGTGAGCACGACGCGCTGGGCGGCGGCGAAGCCCTCGGTGCGCCGCAGCGCGACGGTCTCGGCGAGCTCGGCGAGCTTGCCCGCCACGACCGGGCGCAGGTCGGTGAGGGCCCGTCGGGCCACCGCGTCGCCGGCGGCGGCCGACGCCAGCCCGCTCATCGTCGCGGTGACCTCGCGCACCGCGCTCGCGTACGGCGCCAGGTAGGAGTCCCGGCCGGTCAGCAGGTAGCCGCGCTGGCCGCGCTCGGCGTCCTGCAGCTGGGCCCGGAGCGCGGCGATGCGGTCGAGCACGTGGTAGCTGTGCTCGACCGAGGCCTGGGTGTGGCTCATCGTCTCGATCCGGACGTAGCCGCTGCCCCCGAGGACGGCGGTGACGAGCATCGCGAGGACGTAGCCGAAGGCCACCAGTCGTCCGACGGTCCACCTGGCCATGCCCACCCCGATTCCCGCGCTCGGATCCCGACGGCTCGATCATCGACGGCCCGGGGTGCCGAGGAGCTTTGCTTCGGGTGCGGCGCGGGTGTCACCGGCCCCACGTCGACGGCCGCTCCCGGGCTGCACCCGTTTCGCAACTTTTCCGAGACTGTGCCGGGCCAAAATCGGGATGAAGCGTCAAAAGGAGTGCCATATGGGTGCCGTCGTAATCGCGGAAGACGACCCGGACATCCGGGCGATGATCACCGAGAAGCTGTCCCGGGCCGGGCATCAGGTGACGGCGGCCGAGGACGGCGCGGCCGCGATCGTCGCGGTGAAACGGTCGGTACCGGACGTCGTGGTGCTCGACATGCAGATGCCCGGCCTGTCGGGCCTCGACGTCGTCCGGTTGATCCGGGCCGACCCGTCGACGGCCAAGGTGCCGGTCATCATGGTGACGTCCCACAGCCAGCCGCAGTACATCGGTGAGAGCTTCAACTCCGGCGCCGACGACTTCCTGGCCAAGCCGTTCAGCCCCCGGGAGCTGGCGGCGCGCATCGACTCGCTGATGAACGGCTCCCCGGGCGTCGACGACGACCAGCTCATCGGGGCGCCCGCCCCGGGTTCCGTGGCGACCCCGGTGCCGATGGCGGTTCCGGTACCCGGCGCCCCACCGGCCGAACGGGCCGTGCCCGCACCGCCGTCCGAGCGGTCGGTTCCGGCTCCGGTGGCCGAGACGGTCGCGGCGGCGCTGGTGGCGACCGAGGAGGCCGAGGCGAAGGTGGGTCGGCGCCGCTTCTTCCGGCTCCTCACGTCCGACAACTGACGTACGCCTGGGATCCTGGAGGGATGGGTGCTCCGCACACGAGCGTGCCGCGCTGGCCGACCACCGATCCCGGGATCGACGAGAGCGGCCGCGCGTACGCGGTGATGGCCTTCGGCGGGGACGCCGCCGGGGTCGCCGCCGGCTGGTGCGAGCGGATCCGCGCCCTGGCCCGCCCGCTCTGGGTCCGGCGCTGCGACCGGGCCGACGACGACGCGCTGGCCGCGCTCGCCGGGCGGCTGCGGGTCGTGACCGTCGGCTGGCGTCTCCTGCTGGCCGGCCCGGAGATCGACGTGCTGCGCGCGCACGCGGTGGCGCTGGACGGCGGCGCGCTCGACGCCGAGCTGCGGATCCTGGTGACCGACGACCGGCGCCGCCGGGTCCGCTGCGCCCACTGCACCGCGACCACCGAGGCCGACGTGCGCCCCGACGAGCAGCTGCGCTGCGCCGGGTGCGCCCGCACGCTCGTGGTGCACGCCCACGTCTCCCGGGTCCACGCCGCCTACCTGGGCTCGGCCGGGTGAGCGTGCTCGACCTGGTCGTCCGGCGCACCACCGGGCTCGCCGACGGCATCCGCGAGCTGGCCCTGACCGCCGCGGACGGGCGTCCGCTCCCGCCGCACCCGGCCGGGAGCCACCTGGTGCTGGAGTGCGGCCCCGCCCGCAACGCCTACTCGCTGACCAACGACGGCACCGCGCCGGGGGAGTACACGATCGCCGTGCTGCGACGCGGCGGCGGGTCGGCGTACCTGCACGGCCTCGCGCCCGGCGACCGGGTCACCGCGTCCCGCCCGCGCAGCGCGTTCGCCCCGGTGCGCACCGCGCGCAAGCACCTCCTGATCGCCGGCGGGATCGGCGTCACCCCGATGGTCGCCCACGTCCGCGACGCCCGGCGCCGCCGGCGGGACGTCGAGCTGATCTACGTGCACCGCCCGCACGCGGGGGCCTTCGCCGCGGAGCTGGCCGACACGCTCGGGCCGCGTCTGCACCGGGTCACCGGGCGCGCGGAGTTCCTCGGGGTGCTGGCCGGCGCGCTCACCGGCCAGCCGCTCGGCACGCACCTCTACGTCTGCGGCCCGGGCGGGCTCACCGACCGGGTGCTCGGCGACGCCGCCGGCGCCGGGTGGGTGCCGCAACGCCTGCACCTCGAACGGTTCGTGCCCGCCGCGCTCGACCCCGGGGCCCGGTTCGTCGCGCGCCTGGCCCGTTCCGGGCGCGACGTGGTCGTGCCCCCCGGGACCAGCCTGCTCGACGCGCTCGAGCGCGCCGGGGTCGCGGTGCCCAACCTGTGCCGCCAGGGCATCTGCGGCGAGTGCCTGACCCCGGTGCTGGCCGGTACGCCGCTGCACCGCGACGAGTACCTGGACGAGCGCGAACGCGCCGCCGGCACCGCGGTCATGTGCTGCGTCTCCCGCAGCGAGACCGACACTCTGGAGCTGGACCTCTAACCGTGAACGTCAGCGTCAGACCCGGAACGCGCCGACGAGCTGCTGGAGATCGTTGCTCATCCGGGACAGGTCGGCGGTGGCCCGCGCCGACTCGGTGACGCCCTGGCCGGTGATCTCGGCGGCCTCGGCGACCCCGCTGATGTTCGCGGTGATCTCGCCGACGCCGTCGGAGGCGCCGGCCACGTTCCGGTTCATCTCGCCGGTCGTCGCGGCCTGCTCCTCGACCGCCGCGGCGATCGTCACCTGGTAGTCGTTGATCCGGCCGATGACGTCGCGGATCGCGTCCAGCGCGCCCACCGCGGTCTGGCTGTCGGCCTGGATCGCCTCCACCCGCGCCGCGATGTCCTCGGTGGCCTTCGCGGTCTCCTGGGCCAGGTCCTTCACCTCGTTCGCGACGACCGCGAAGCCCTTCCCGGACTCGCCGGCCCTGGCGGCCTCGATCGTGGCGTTGAGCGCGAGCAGGTTGGTCTGCTCGGCGATCGAGGTGATGACCTTCACCACGTTGCCGATCTCGATCGACGAGTCGCCGAGCTTGTGCATCGTCGAGTTGGTCGACTCGGCGGCCTGCACGGCCTCGGCGGCGACCGTCGCGGCCTCGTTCGCGCTCTCCGAGATCTGCTGGATCGCCGCGCTCATCTCCTCCGAGCCGGCCGCGACCGTCTGCACGTTCATCGCCACCTGTTCGGCGGCCCGCACGACGGCCTGCGCCTGCGCGGAGGTCTCCTCGGCGCTGTGGGCGATCTGCACACCCGAGGCGGTCAGCTGCTCGGCCGCGGCGGCCAGCGCCTGCGCCGACTCGCCGGCCGCGCCGACGAGTTTGCGGACCGAGCCCATCGCGGTGTTCAGCGACACGTTCATCTCGCCGATCTCGTCGTCGCCGACGTCCTCGACGGTGCGGGTCAGGTCGTTCGCCGCCACCGCGCTGAGCACGGCCGACGTGCGGGCCAGCGCGGAGAGGATCGAGCGGATGACGAGCGCGCAGACGACGAGCGTCACGACGGCGATCAGCGCCGCCAGACCGAGCGAGAGCCACAGCGCGGTGCGGGCGGCGGACTTGGCGTCGGTGTTCTGCGCGTCGAGGAAGTCCGCGTTGATGTCCTCGAGCTTGGTGAGGTCGGCGAACATCTTGTCCTCGATCGGGCCGAGCACCGAGTCCGAGACCTCGGAGGCCCGGGTCCGGTCGCCCTGCGCGACCAGGGCGGCCACCTGCTGGCCGGCCGCGTCGTACTGCGTTTCGAGCTCGCGCAGCCCCGCGATCACCTCGACCTCGGTGTCGGTGTTCTCGAGCTTCGCGTACTGCTCCAGGAACGCCTTGTACTCGGCCCCGTCCTTCTTCCACTCGGTGACCAACTCGGTGTTCCCACCGGCGACGTAACTGGCCAGGTCGTCGGCCTGACCGGTCTTGGACACCTCCATCTCGAGCGCGAGCCGCACCGACGGATAGTTGTTGTCGGCGATCTCAGTCAGCGCGGCGCTCGACTGGTGACCGGTGTAGTACTGCACCCCGGCCATGGCCGCGACTCCGACGAGCGCGACCGCGCCCATACCGACGAGCTTCCGCTTGATCGTCCAGCGCACTATCGCCACCCCATCCCCGCGTCGCGGACCCCGGTGCCTCATCGGCGGGCGGTGGCGGGAGCTGAGGCGTTCAGGCGCGGGTGGCGGTCAGCCCCAGGCGCTCGGCCGTGCGTCCCAGCGAGGCGACGACCTCGTCGGGGGAGCGGTCGGGCAGCCCCCAGATCGCGTCGGTGACGCCGGCGTCGGCCCAGGAGCCGAGCAGCTCCGGCGTGGGGCGCGCGGTCGCGAGCACGTGGATCTGGGGCTCGCCGGACCGTCCGGCGGCCGCCCAGGCGCTCCGGAGCGCGTCGGTCTTCTCGCCCAGGCCGGTCTCGGTCGGCGTGGTCATCCAGCCGTCCGCGGTACGGGCGATCCAGGCGAACGTCTTCGGGCCGCCACCGGCGCCGATGATCAGCGGAACGTGCGGCTGCACCGGCTTCGGGTACGCCCACGAGGGGCCGAACGCGACGTACTCGCCCTGGTACTCGGCGACCTCCTGGGTCCAGAGCGCGCGCATCGCCTCCACGTACTCGCGGAGCACGGTGCGCCGGCGCGGGGAGTCGACCCGGTGGTCGCCGAGTTCGTCGGTGTTCCAGCCGAACCCGGCGCCGAGCGTCACCCGGCCGCCGGAGAGGTGGTCGAGCGTGGCGATCGTCTTCGCGAGCGTGATCGGGTCGGACTCGACCGGGAGCGCGACCGCGGTCGCGAGCCGGATCCGGGTCGTGACCTGGGCGGCGGTCGCGAGCGCCACCCAGGGGTCGAGCGTGCGCGAGTAGCGGTCGTCGGGCAGCGCGGCGCCCCCGGTGCCGGGGTGCGGGGCCTCCCGGCGGACCGGGATGTGGGTGTGCTCGGGCACGTAGAACGCGTCGAAACCGGCGTCCTCGGCCGCCCGCGCCGCGTCGGCCGGCCGGATCCCCCGGTCGCTGGCGAACAGCACGACCCCGTGCCTCATGCGCACCTCCACGTCGAATTAGAACGTGTTCTAGCGTAGGGGTGCCGACGGTCAGCGTTCGTCGTTTCCGACGATCGGGTTGCGGAGCACGCCGATCCGCTCCACCTCCACCTCCACGACGTCGCCGGGGTGCAGGAGCCACTGGGGGTCGCGGGCGTAGCCGACGCCCGACGGGGTGCCGGTGGCCAGCAGGTCACCGGGGTGCAGCGTGAACGTGTGCGAGATGAGCGAGAGCGTGTCGCCGACGGTGTACACCATCTCGTCGGTGCGCCCGTCCTGCACGGTCTCGCCGTTGACCCGGGTCCGCACGCGCAGCCCGTCGCGCAGGTCACCGACCTCGGCGGCCGGGACGAGCGGCCCGAGCGGCCCGGACCGGTCGCCGTTCTTGCCCAGGATCCACTGCGACGTGAGCTTCTGCGCCGTGCGCGCGGTGAGGTCGTTGAACGCCGAGTAGCCGACGACGGCGGCCAGCGCGGTGTCCGGGTCGGCGTCGGCCAGACGCGAGCCGACCCAGGCCACGACCTCGCCCTCCCAGTCGATCCCCGGCTCGTTCGACGGCACCGGCACCGAGGCCCCGTCCACGGTGAGCGACCGGGTCCAGCGGGCGAACAGCGTCGGGTGCGGCGGCACGCCCTCGGCGGCGAACGTGCCCTCCGCGACGTGCTTGACGTAGTTCAGCCCGATGCAGATCACCCGCGCGCCCGGGAGCACGGGCGGTACCAGCTCGACGTCCGTCCGGGCCAGCCGGTCACCGGCCGGCGGGCGGGCGATCAGCCGCGCGGCGTCGGCCCAGAAATCGTCGAGCGCGGCCACCACGGACACGGCCGAACCGTCCTCGGAGAGGTCGGCCACCTCGACCGGTGACGTGCTGCTGCGGCGGATCCCGACGATCTTCACGGTCACTCCCAGATGTGCTGCGGCGAGAACCCCATTCAAGGGCACGGGCACACTGGGTGTCATGAGAGCCGTGGTGTACAGCAGGACCGGTGATCCCTCCGTGCTCGAACTGGTCGACCGACCGGTGCCGGAGCCGGGCGAGGGCGAGGTGCGGATCCGGGTGGCGTTCTCGGGCGTGAACCCGACCGACTGGAAGTCCCGGGCCCGCCCCGGCGACCTGCCGTTCCCCGAGATCGTGCCCAACCAGGACGGGTCGGGCGTGATCGACGCGGTCGGCCCCGGCGTGTCCGGTTTGAGCGTGGGTGACCACGTCTGGACCTACCTGTCGGCCCACCAGCGGCCCGGCGGCACCGCGGCCGAGTACACGGTGCAGCCCGTGGAGCACGTCGTCCGGCTGCCGGACGGCGCGAGCCTGGAGCTGGGCGCCTCGCTGGGTGTACCCGCGATGACCGCGCACCGGGCGCTGACCGTGGCCGAGCACGGCCCGTCCCGGCTCGGGCCGGGGGCACTGGACGGCCGGGTCGTGCTGGTCGCCGGGGGAGCGGGCGCGGTCGGGCACGCGGCGATCCAGCTCGCGCGGTGGGCCGGCGCGACCGTGGTCACCACGATCAGCGGCCCCGAGAAGGCGGAGCTGGCCACCGCGGCCGGGGCGCACCACGTCGTCAACTACCGGGAGCAGGACGCGGCCGCCGAGATCCGGCGGCTCGCACCCGGCGGCGTCGACCAGGTGGTGGAGGTGTCCCCGGCCCGCAACGCCGCGCTCAACCAGGCGGTGCTGGCCAACCACGGCACGGTCGCGGTCTACGCGAACGACGGCGGCGACGAGCTGACGCTGAACGTCATCGGGCACTTCGCGGCGAACGTGCGCTACCAGTTCCTGCTGCTCTACACCGTGGGGCAGCCCGCGCTGGACGCGGCGGCCGAGGACATCACCCGGGCGGTGGCCGACGGCGCGCTGCCGGTGGGCACCGAGCACGGCCTGCCGATCCTGCGATACCCGCTCGCGTCGGCCGGTGACGCCCACGCGGCGGTGGCCGGCGGCGCCGTCGGGAAGGTGCTGATCGAGATCTGACAGACTCGGCCGCGTGGCGCCGCGTCGCGGGCGCGTACTTCATGGAGATCCTCGACGGCACGGTGATCGCCCCGGCCGCCCCGAGCATCGCGGCCGACTTCGGGGTGGCCCCGGTCGACGTCAACGAGGCGATCACCGCGTACGCGCTGATCACCGCGATCCCGTTCCTGCTGCCGCTCTTCCTCCAGGTGGGGTTCGGCTGGTCGGCGAGCCGGGCCGGGCTGCCCCGCCCCGCCGGTGATGCCCTGACCGGCCGCTGATCTGCCGTACTCTCGACCTCATGGTCGTGCTGCTGCTGGCTGCTGCCGTCGAGGTCGTGGCGATCGTCTGGGTCGGGCGGAGCGTGAAGGTGCCACCGAACCAGGCGCCGCTCCGCTAGTTCACCAGCGGCCGCAGGGTCCGGCCGGCCAGGGCGACCGCGCCGGGGCGGTGGCCGATCAGGGGCATGTTGATCGTCAGCCCGGTGATGCCCGGGTCGAGAACCTCCTTCTGCAGCACCGTGGCCACCTCGTCCGGCGTCCCGCAGATCATCCGGGCCCGTGCCCGCGGCGACACGCCCTCGAGCAGCGCCTCGAGCTCCGCCGACGTCTCGGCCACCACCACGGAGGTCAGGAAGCTGGTCGGCAGCGTCGCGGGGTCCCGCCCGGCCTCCTCGCAGCGCTGGCGCAGCGCCGCGACCTTGCGGGGGATGTCCTCCCGGGCGCAGATGACGTTGAGGTGGTCGGCGAACAGCGCCGCCAGCCGGAACGTCTTCTTCTCTCCGGAGCCGCCGAGCATGATCGGGATCGTCGGGCGCACCCGTGGGTTGTTCATCGCGTTCGTCACCGTGTACCACTTGCCGGAGAACGACGGCGCCTCTCCGCGCAGCATCGGCGCGACGATGGTCAGCGACTCCTCGAGCTTCTCGAACCGGTCGGTGAACGTCCCGAACTCGTACCCGAAGTCGTCGTGTTCGCGCTCGAACCAGCCCGCGCCGATACCGAGGATCGCGCGCCCCTTCGACACGACGTCGAGCGTCGTCACGGTCTTGGCGAGCATCGGCGGGTTGCGGTAGGTGTTGCCGGTGACCAGCGCCGAGAGCCGCACGGTCGACGTCGCTCCGGCCAGCGCGCCGAGCGCGGTGTAGCACTCCAGCATCGGCCGGTCCGGCGAGCCGAGCCCCGGCAGCTGGTAGAAGTGGTCCATCACCAGCACGGTGTCGAACCCGGACGCCTCGGCCTCCTTCGCCTGCGCGATCACCACGTCGAACAGCTCGTCGTCCGGCGTGTCCGGGTAGCTGTAGTTCGGAATCTGGTAGCCCAGGCGAATCGTCATGCCCCTATTAGAACGCGTTACAGTACCGAAATGATCGACTCCGAGTTCATCACCTGGAACGCGCCCGACGGTGACAACCCGGCCCGGGCGGCGTCGCAACGCTCCTACGACGCGGTCGGCCGCAAGGCCAAAGAGGAGTGGCTCGCGCTCTTCGCCGACCACGCGGTCCTGGAGGACCCGGTCGGACCGTCCTTCTTCGACCCCGAGGCCAAGGGCCACCGCGGCCGCGACGGTGTCGCCGCGTTCTGGGACCTGGCGATCGGGCCGGTGAAGAGCTTCCACTTCACCGTGCACGACTCGTTCGCCAACGGTCCGCACTGCGCGAACGTCGCCACGTTCACCACCGAGATGGCCGACGGCAGCGTCGCCGACACCGAGCTCGTGAGCGTCTACCGGCTCGACGGGTCCGGCCGCATCGAGCTGATGCGTGCCTACTGGGAGGTCGAGCGCACGCTCGCGAGCATCCGGACTCCTTGACCCCGTCGCCCACCCGGTTCTACTCTCCGCCAAACGAGAACGCGTTCCAATGACGGGAGGCGTCCGATGGCCGGGTCCGATCGCCCCGAGCGGGCAACCAAGACAATGACCACCACGATCACCGACCTGGCCGATCTGCGGCGCCGCCTCACCGGCTGGCTCACCGCGGTCACCGGCGGCCAGGCCGACATCGGCGAGATCCACCGCCCGGCCGAGAACGGCCTGTCGAGCGTCTCGCTCCTGCTCGACGCGTCCTGGCTGGCCGACGGTCGGCCGGTGCGCCGCGGGCTGGTCGTCCGGATCCCCCCGGACACCAGCGCCTACCCCGTGTTCCCCGCCTACGACCTGCGGCGCCAGTACGACGTGATCTCCGCCGTCGCCCGGCACACCGACGTCCCGGTGCCGCCGCTGCACTGGTTCGAGGAATCACCCGACGTGCTCGGCTCGCCGTTCCTGGTCATGGAACGCATCGACGGCCGGATCCCCACCGACAACCCACCGTACGTGTTCGGCGGCTGGCTGCTCGAGGCCGCACCCGACGACCAGCGGGCGCTGCAGGACGGCGTCGTGCGCGCGCTCGCCGGCATCCACCGCACCCCGCGCCCGGCGGCGCTCGAGGCGGAGGCCGGCGCCGACCCGCTGCGCACGCTCGTCGACGCCCAGCGCGAGTACTACCGGTGGAGCCACCGCGAGGACGGCCTGCGGATCCCGGTGATCGAGGACACGTTCGACTGGCTGGAACAGCACTGGCCGGCCGAGACCGGTGAGCCGGTGCTCTGCTGGGGCGACGCCCGCCCGGGCAACGTCATCTTCGACGGGTTCCGGCCGGTCGCGGTGCTCGACTGGGAAATGTGCTGCGTCGGCCCCCGCGAGGTCGACCTCTCCTGGCTGGTGTTCCTGCACCGCTTCTTCCAGGACATCGCGGAGATCTTCGAGACGCCGGGCATCCCCGGCCTGTTCCGCGTCTCCGACGTCGTCGGCACCTATCAGGAGGCCTCCGGGGAGACCGTCCGCGACTTCGACTTCTACCTCGTGTTCGCGGCGCTGCGTCACGCCATCGTGATGAGCCGCATCAAACGCCGGATGATCCACTTCGGGGAGGATCCCGTGCCACCCACGCCCGACGAGTACGTCATGTTCGCCCCGCTGCTGCGGTCCATGCTCGAGGGCCGCGCGGGATGGATGAGCGAATGAAACCGACGCCGCTCGACGAGTACCCGATCCACCAGGCGCCGCTGCCGATCGCGCGCGCCGCGACCAGCGACCGCAACTTCTACGACCGCTGCTACTTCCTCGCTCACGACCGCACCGGCGACATCGCGCTGATCACCGGGCTCGGCACCTACCCGCACCTGGGCGTCGTCGACGCGTTCGCGCTGGCCCGGCGGGGCGATGTGCACTACTCGGTGAAGTTCTCCGACGCGCTCGAGGCCCGCGGGCTCGACCAGCGCGTCGGGCCGTACCGGGTCGAGGTGGTGGACCCGCTCCAGCGCGTCCGCCTGATCTGCGACGCCGCCGATCAGGGCGTCGGTTTCGACCTCACCTGGGAGGGTTCGTTCCCGGCGGTGCTGGAGCAGTCGCACCTGATGTACAGCGGCCCGCGGGTCACGCTCGACGCGAACCGGTTCGCGCAGGTCGGCACGTGGAGCGGCCGGCTCGTCGTCGACGGCACCGAGTACGACGTCGACCCGGACGTCTGGCTGGGCAGCCGGGACCGGTCCTGGGGCATCCGGCCGGTCGGCGAGTCGATCCCGCCCGGTCGTCCGCTCGACGACCCCAACGAGGGCCTCTGGTGGCTCTACGTCCCGCTGCGCTTCGACGACTTCGCGGTCGTCGTCATCGTGCAGGAGACGCCGGACGGCTACCGCACGCTCAACGACGCCACCCGTGTGTTCCCGGACGGGCGGGTCGAGCAGCTCGGCTGGCCGCGCATCGAGATCAGCTACACCAGCGGCACGCGGGTGCCGACCGGCGCCCGCCTGCACTGCACCACACCCGACGGCAAGCCGCTGACCGTCGAGGTCGAGTCGCTCGGCGGTATCCCGCTGCACGTCGGCGCCGGGTACGGCGGCGACCCGGACTGGACGCACGGCACCTGGCACGGCCGGGAGTGGTCACGCGCGGACCGCTACGACATGAGTGACCCGGCCAACGCGGGCCGCGTGCCGTGGGGCGTCGTCGACCACCCGGCCCGCGCCACCTGCGACGGCCAGGTCGGCTGGGGGCTGTTCGAGCACGCCAGCATCGGCCGCCACGACCCGTCCGGCTTCACCGACTTCGGCTCGGTCGCCCCGTAGGCCGTCCTGCGAACCTCGCCGGACACGGTCTAGGCGTGCACGTCGAGTTCCCGGTGGGTCACGGCGTACGGGAAGTACAGGCGCACCGACGTCCGCCCGGCGGCGGTGCGGGTGAGGAGCACGTCCGCGAGCTGGCGGGCGAGCCACAGCCCGATCCCGTCGCCGGGGCCGCCGGGCGGGCGGTACCCGGCGTCGGCCGGTAGCGCCCGGCCGCCGTGGTCGTCGATCTGGACGATCAGCGTCTTGTCGTGGTGCCAGGCGCGGACCCGGACCGGCGGGCGCCCGTGACGCAGGCCGTTCGTGATCACCTCGTTCGCCGCCGAGGTCACCTGGTCGGCGGCGGCGTCGGCGAACCCGAACTCCACCGCCCAGGCCCACAGCCCCACCCGGCAGCCGGTGAGCTCGCCCAGGCCGGTGACCGCGAAGTCCAGGTCGCTGACGTCGGGCTCCGGTGACATCGCGACCTCGGCGCGGCCGCTCAGGTACTCGGCGGCCGGGACGAACGTCCGGTTCTCCCGGCGGCCCTCGGCGGTCAGCTCGTGGTCGTGGATGCTGCGGACGCCTTCGATGACGAGCGTCGGGTGACGCCGGCTGTCCCAGATGCAGGTGACCGGGCAGCCGTACCCGGCGTACACGTCGTTGCACATGGCCTCGTAGCTCAGGTAGGCCGCGACGCGGTCCACCGGGGCCTCGAGGTCGGTCGCGACGTCGGGCTCGGCGATCACGTGGACGGTGCGCCCCTGCGCGTGCTGGGCCCGCAGGTAGTGGCGGAAACCGGCGAACGCGAAGCCGAGCCGCCCGTAGAACGCGTCCGCGACGCCCCACTCGACCCCGTCGGCGTCCGGCCCGAGCCGCGTCCGCAGGACGTGTTCGGTGCCGGGGTTGACGATCACCAGGACGTTCTGGCGCGCCGCGACGTGCCGGCGCAGCACCGGGACCAGGAGGCGCTCGACGGTGTCGTCGGAGTCGACGATGAGCGCCGCGTGGTCGAACCGGCCCGGCGCGTCGGTGCTCACGGGCGGGGTCCGTCGAGTTCCAGCCCGGCGACCGCCGGGAGGTCGCAGACCTCGAGCACCCGCCGGACCGGGGACGAGCAGCTGACCCGGACCACGTGGCCCCGCCCGGCCGCGACCGCGCCGATCTCCAGCGGCACACGCACGCCGGCCACGCCGAAGAACGTCACCCCGGTCAGGTCGAGGACCGTGACGCCGTCCTCCAGTGCCACGCCCAGTGCCGCCGCGTTCGCCTGGTCGATCTCGCCGGACACCGCGAGCCGGTGACCGGACCGGACCGGCCCGCACCGGACCGGGCCCGCCGAACGCCCCGTCTGCATTGACCTACCACCATCGCTCGGACGACACGACACATCGCGATCCCGGAATCATCGGTCAGCATGCCACTACCGCGAGTGACGCGCACGCACTCCGAACGGGGGTCAGCCGGCCGCTGCGTCGAGCGTCACGCCCGGACGTCCACTTTCGACCACGAACCGGGCCGCGGTCGTCACGGTGGTGTCGCCGGGGCTGCGTACCGTGCCCACCACCCGCAGCCGGGCGTCGAGCCGGCGGGGGTACAGCTCACCGACGAGATATCCGCGCCGGTTGTCCAGGAACTTCCAGTGCGGGTTCGCCGCCCGCTCGGCCGCGTGCGCGTGCTGGAAGCCGGCCACGTCGGCGTCGCCGCCCGACGTGATCGACGTGCCGACCAGTTCCGCGGCGACCACCGGCGAACCGGCCGAGTCGAAGTCCGGCCGCAGGTCGCAGGCGAGCGTGGCGTGCTGGTCGCCGCTGAGCACGACCGGGTTCGACACCGCGCCGGTGCCGAGGAACTCCAGCAGCCGGTGACGCTGGGCGCGGTAGCCGTTCCAGCCGTCGAACCCGAGCCGGCGCCCCGGGAACCCGGCCGCCGCGATCATCACCTGGTTGGCCACCAGGTTCCAGCCGCTCGACGAGCCGGCCAGCCCGCGCACCAGCCAGCGTTCCTGCTCGGGCCCGGTCATCGTCCGCCCGGGGTCGTTGGCCTCGCGCTGCGTACGTGGGTGCCGGGAGCGGTACTGGCGGGTGTCGACGGCGTGCAGGGTCGCGAGACGCCCGAAGCGCAACCGCCGGTAGAGCCGGAACCCGGGCCCCACCCGGACGGGCATGTGCTCCACGAACGCCCGGAGCGCCGCGGCCTTGCGTGCCGCGAACGGCACCGGCTCGCGCGCGTCCGGGTCCATCGGGTGGTCGCCGGTCCAGTTGTCGTCCACGTCGTGGTCGTCGATCGTCACGATCCACGGAGCGGCCGCGTGCATGCGCGCCAGGTCGACGTCGGTGCGGTACTGCGCGTGCCGGTTGCGGTAGTCGGTGAGCGTGTAGGTCTGCCCGCTCCCGGCGTGGTCGCGCAGCCGGTTCGCGCCCGGCCCCACCTCGTAGATGTAGTCGCCGAGGAACGCGACGAAGTCCACGTCCTCCTCGGCCATCCCGCGGTACGCGGTGTAGAAGCCGTCCTGCCAGTTCTGGCAGGACGCGGTGGCGAAGCGGAGCCTCCGCGGCCGGGCGTCGGGCGCCGGTGCGGTGCGGGTGCGGCCGACGGGTGAGGTCTCGGCGCCCAGCCGGAACCGGTAGAAGTAGTCCCGGCCCGGACGCAGCCCGCGCGCGTCGACGTGGACCGCGTGCGCCCGACTCGGCCGCGCCACCGCGACACCGTGGCGCTCGACGTGGCGGAAGCGCTCGTCGGTGGCCACCTCCCAGCGCACCTCGACCGGCTCCGGTGGCATCCCGCCGCCCTCGGTCGGGCGCGGGGCCAGCCGGGTCCAGAGCACGACGCCGTCGGGCAGCGGGTCCCCGGACGCGACGCCGAGCGTGAACGCACCGGCCGGGACCCGGACCGGCCGCGCCGAGCGCACCCGCGCCGCGTCGCCGTCGGCCGCCAGCAACACCGGGACGAGGAGCCCGGCCGCGCCGGCGGCGAGGAACCGCCGCCGGGGGAGCGGGAACACGAGTGACACGTCCCCGGAGGCTAGAAGCCGGGGGTCACCTGACGAGCGAGCGGTACCGGGACGTCCGCCACGACGCGCACGGCGTCCTCGCCGTCGAGCGGATCCCGGTGACCCACCGAACGGGGGACAGCGCCCGCTCGACGGCGTCCGTACCATGCGCGAGTGTCGCGCGACCAGATCGTCCGGGTGCTGCTCTGCGCGCTCGTCTCCGGTGGGCTGGTCGCGGCCTCCGGGGCGCCCTACTGGCAGTCCCATCCGGTCCGCGGCGTGGTGGCCGGTCTCGCATGCGCGGGGTTCGCCGCGGCCGGCGCGCTGCTCGCCACCGGCGGCCCGCGGCGCGTGTTCACCGGGCGGCTCCTGCTCGCGGCCGGGTTCTGCTGGCCGTTCGCGTGGCTGGTCTCCTGGGACCGCGGCCCCGGGCCGGCGGTGTCCTATCTGTGCCAGGGCTCCTTCTGGGTGCTGGCCGGCGCCGCGATCCTGTCGTACCCCACCGGTGTACTGGTCGCCAACCGGTACCGGGCGTTCGTCGCGGGCGCGGCGGTGGTGATGGTGGGGGGTGGTGTCGTGTTGCTGCTGGTGTCGCAGCCGCAGTGGCTCGGCCTGCCGGCCACCGTCTCCTGGCCCGGTGTCGTCGCCGACCGGAGCGTGTTCGACGCGTGGATCCGGGTCCTCGCCGCGGCCCAGGTGGTGCTGGCCGCGTGGTTCACCGCGCTGCTCTGGGTGCGCGCCCGCTGGCTGTCCAGCCTGGATCGGCGCATCGCGGTGCCGGTGCTCGTCGCCGCGGCCGCCCTGGTGCTGTTCAGCTCGGTCAAGGCCGCGGTCGTGACGAGCGCGTGGACCACCCGGTCGGAGCTGCAGGCGTTCTACTTCAACCAGGGCGTCGTCGCGCTCGTCGTCTCCACCGCGCTGGTCTCCGGCGCGCTGCGCGACCGCTGGTGGGAGCTGAGCGCGCCGCACCGCGTCGTGCGCATCACGTCGTCGGGCACGTCGGTCGCCACGGTGCGCGTCGCGCTCGCCGAGGCGCTGCGCGACCGGTCGCTGCGCCTGTACTTCTGGGCGCCGGCCGAGAACGGCTGGGTCGACGTGCGGGGGCTGCCGGCCGTGCCGGAGTCGTCCTCCGACGACCGGCGCTGGCGCATCGCCGTCGACGGGCACCAGCACCCGCTGGCCGTCGTCGAGGTCGACGCGGCCCTGCGTGACCGTCCGCTGCTCGTCGACGCCGTCCTGCGGGCCGGTAGCCCCGCGCTGCTCACCGCCCAGCTCCAGGCGGCCGCGAGCGCGAACCTCGCGCAGGTGCTCGCGGCCCAGGAGCGGCTGGCCGAGCGCGAGCTGGCCGAGCGTCAGCGGCTCGAGCAGGAACTCGTCGAGGGCGCGCAGCACCGCCTCGGCCTGCTCGCGCGCCAGTTGCACGGGCTCACCGACCACACGTCCGACCCGGCCGTCCGGCACTTCGCCGGGGAGTGCCGCCGGGAGGTGCTGGCCACGGTCGGCGAACTGGAGGCGCTGGCGCGCGGGCTGCTCCCGGCCGCGCTGGCCGAGCGCGGGCTCGGCCCCGCGCTGCAGACCGTGGTGGCGCGGCTCGGTCTCACCGCGGCGGTCGAGGTCGTCCCCGGGCGGCTCCCCCCGGCGGTCGAGGCCACGCTGTACTTCGCGCTCTGCGAGGGCCTGACGAACGTCGCAAAGTACGCCGGTGGTGCGGCCGTCACCGTCCGGGTGGCCGTCTCCGACGGCTGGGCGTCCGGCTTCGTGGTCGACGACGGGCCGGGCGGCGCCGACGCGACCGCCGGCGGCGGCCTGGCCGGCATCGTCGACCGGGCCCGGGTCCTCTCCGGCTGGGCCGCGATCGACAGCTCGTCCACCGGCACCCAGGTCAGCGTCCACCTGCCGCTGGACGTCCCGCTGGTCGCGTGAACGGTGCCGGTCAGAGCGGCAGTGGCCGGTTCTGGATCACGGCCTTCATGACCAGGGTCGACGA
Source organism: Cryptosporangium arvum DSM 44712 (assembly GCF_000585375.1). Lineage (NCBI taxonomy): Bacteria > Bacillati > Actinomycetota > Actinomycetes > Cryptosporangiales > Cryptosporangiaceae > Cryptosporangium > Cryptosporangium arvum. The sequence goes on along the minus strand of NZ_KK073874.1, from coordinate 5,034,819 downwards.
GAGGCGCTGGACGCCGGGCAGGGTGGCGAGCTCGTCGTCGTAGAGCTGCTGGAAGGCGGGCAGGTCGCGGGCGGTGACCCGGAGCAGGTAGTCGGGGTCGCCGAAGAGCCGCTCGGCGTGCAGCACGGAGGGCACCTCGGCGACCGCGACCTCGAACGCGTCGATCGCGTCGCGGTCGGCGGTGCGCATCGTGACGAAGACCAGCGCGTTGAACGTCAGCCCCAGGGTGGCCGGGTCGAGCTGGGCGCGGTAGCCGCTGATCGCGCCGGAGCGCTCCAGTGCGCGCAGCCGCCGGTGACACGGGGACAGGCTGAGCCGCACCCGCTCGGCGAGCTCGGTGACCGTCAGCCGCCCGTCCTTCTGCAGCTCGGCAAGGATCGCGCGATCGACGTCGTCCATGGGGAAGATTCTCCCTCCAACACCCGGGTGGCGGGGGAGATCTTGAAAGCACCTTCGGGTGAAATCCGCCTAATCTTCTGCACGCAGACGAGCGGAAGGTGGAGTCATGGCGGTCAACACTGTCGCCGCGTTCTGGGCGGTGTCGTTCGTGATGGTGCTGGTTCCGGGTGCGGACTGGGCGTACGCGATCGCGGCCGGCCTGCGCCACCGCACGGTGCTGCCGGCGGTGAGCGGGTTGCTGGCCGGGCACCTGCTGGCCACCGCGGTGGTGGCGGCCGGGGTCGCCGCCGTCGTCGCCCGCTCGCCGTGGGTGCTGACCGGCCTGACCCTCGCCGGAGCGGGGTACCTGGTGTGGCTCGGTGCGGGGCTGCTCCTGCGCCCCGCCACGGTCCGGGCCGCGACGGCGGAGCCGCCGGACTCCCGGCTCCGGCAGGCCGCACGGGGCCTGGGGGTCAGCGGGCTGAACCCGAAGGTGCTGCTGCTCTTCCTCGCGCTCCTGCCCCAGTTCACCCGGCCCGGCACCGGCTGGCCGGTCGCGGCCCAGATCGCCGTGCTCGGCCTCGTGCACGTGGCCAGCTGCGCGGTGGTCTACACCGGTGTCGGCACCGGGGCCCGCACGGTGCTCCGGGCCCGGCCCGCGGCGGCCGCGGTCGTGACCCGCCTCTCGGGCGTCACGACGGTGAGCGTCGGGGCGCTGCTGCTGATCGAGCAGGTGGCCTCGCTCAGGTGACCGGGGCGCCACCGGCGGCGGCGTGGACGTCGGGCGGGCCGTCCAGCCCGACCCCCGGGTGGCCGTTCTCCACCACGAAGCGGGCCGCGGTCCGGGCGCCGCCGGAACGCCGATCGGTGACGCTGTCGACGACCCGGAGCTGCACCCGCAGCGCGTCCGGGGTCAGCTCACCCAGCAGGTACCCGCGCCGGGCGTCGACGTAGAGCCGCTGCGGATTGTCGGCCCTGGTCTCGTCGTCCTCCCGGCGCAGCCGCTCGACGTCCGGTTCGCCGCCGGACGAGATCGAGGTGCCGGAGAGCTCCGCGCCGACCACCCGTGAGCCTTCGTCGAGCGGGTCCGGGTTGAGCTGGCTGACCCAGGTGCAGTGCTGGTCGCCGCTGAGCACGACCGGGTTCGGGGCCAGCCCGGTCCCGAGGAAGTTCAACAGCCGCCGGCGCTGTACCCGGTAGCCGTCCCAGCTGTCGAAGCTGTACTTCTCGCCCCGGCCGCGCCGGCTGTCGTTCCCGGCCAGCAGCACCTGGTTGCCGAGCAGGCTCCACCGGGCGTCGGAGTCCACCAGCCCGTCGAGCAGCCAGCGCTCCTGGGCCGGTCCGGTCATCGAGCGCCACGGCTCCTCGGCCTCGGCCACCGTGGTCGGGTGCGCCGAGCGGTACTGCCGGGTGTCGAGCACGTGCAGCGTGGCCAGGTCACCGAACCGGAACCGCCGGTACAGGCGCAGCCCGGGCCCGACCCGCACCGGCAGGTGCTCGACGTAGGCCCGGAGCGCGGCGTCGCGGCGGGCCGCGAACGGCACCGGGCTCGGCTCGGACGGGTTCGCGGCCCCGTCGCCGGTCCAGTTGTCGTCGACGTCGTGGTCGTCGAGCGAGACGATCCAGGGCGCGGACGCGTGCGCGCGGGCCAGGTCGGGGTCGGTGCGGTACTGCGCGTGCCGGTTGCGGTACTCGTCGAGCGTGTACGGCTGACCCGGTCCGATGTGCTCGCGCAGCAACCCCGGCCAGGGCGCGGCCTCGTAGAGGTAGTCGCCGAGGAACGCGACGAAGTCCAGGTCCTCGGCGGCCATCGCGCGGTGGGCGGTGTAGTAGCCGTCCTGGTAGTTCTGGCACGACGCGGTCGCGAACCGCAGCCGCCGGGTCGCACCCGTCGGCGCGGTCCGGGTCCGGCCCACCGGCGAGGCCTGGTCCCCGACCCGGAACCGGTAGAAGTACGACGCTCCCGGCCGCAGCCCCCGGGCGTCGACGTGGAGCGTGTGGGCGCCGGCCGGACGGGCCACCGCGGTGCCCGTGCGCACGAGCGTGCGGAAGCGTTCGTCCGCGGCGACCTCCCAGCGCACCTCGACCGGCTCCGGCGGCATGCCCCCACCCTCGAGCGGGCGCGGCGCCAGCCGGGTCCAGAGCACGACGCCGTCGGGTAACGGGTCACCGGACGCCACCCCGAGCGTGAACACGTCGCGAGGCAGCACGGTGCGGCGGCGGGGGACGCGGGCGAGCGCGCCGTCGGCGCCGACCAGCGCCGGTCCGACGAAACCGGCGGTGGCCGAGCCGACGAGGGCGAGGAAGCGGCGGCGGGGGAGCGGGAAGTGCATCGGCGTCCCCCTGGTGAGGTGCTAGCGACGAACCGCGGGGAGCAGGATCTCGTCGATGACCGACACCAGGAACGCCCGGTCGACCGGGATCTGCTGGATCATCGTCCGGTAGAACACCATCGACGCGCTGACCTGCGCGAGCGTGTCGACGTCGCAGTCGGGGCGGATCTCGCCGCGCGCGATCGCCCGGCGGAGCAGGAACCGGTTCGCGGCGGCGCGCGGCTCGACCATCACGGCCTGGAGCGCCTCGCCCAGCTCGGGGTGCCGGGAGATCATCGAGACGACGCCGGACATGATCTTGAGCTTGCGCTCGGCGTCCTGGATCGACGGCGGCTTGATCATCGCCAGCAGGTCACCGCGCAGCGTGCCGGTGTCGGGCAGCGCCTCGGGAGCGAGGTTCTCCTTCTTCATGCAGGCCACCGCGTCGATGACCAGCTCGGACTTGGACGACCAGCGCCGGTAGAGGGTGGCCTTTCCGGCCTTGGCGCGGGTGGCGACCTGGTCGAGCGTCATCCCGTCGTAGCCGGTCTCGGCGAGCACGTCGAGCGTGCAGTCGAGGATCTCGGGATCACGCGAGTGATCACGCTTGCGACCCGGCTTCACGGCGGACGTCATCGTGGCCGCCTCCTGTTCTCCGATAGTCCACCGATGGTACTGCAGAGTTCCGAAACTAACCAGTTTCGAAACTGGCGAGTTCCGTATATGGTCGTTGCATGACCTCGACAACTATCGAGCCGTCCACGGGGGCGGCATCTTCCCGGCGGTGGTGGGCACTCGTCACCGTCGGGCTGGCCCAGCTGATGATCGTGCTGGACATGACCGTGGTGAACATCGGGCTTCCCGCGGCGCAGAGCGACCTGGGCTTCTCCGACGGCAGCCGTCAGTGGGTCATCACGGCCTACTCGCTCGCGTTCGGCAGCCTGCTGCTGCTCGGCGGGCGGCTCTCCGACCTGATCGGGCGCAAGCGCACGTTCCTGGTCGCGCTGGTCGGCTTCGCCGCGGCGTCGGCGCTCGGCGGCGCGGCGCAGAGCTTCGAGATGCTCGTCGGCGCCCGCGCCCTGCAGGGTGTGTTCGGCGCGCTGCTCGCTCCCACCGCGCTCGCGGTGCTGACCACGACGTTCACGATCCCGCGCGAGCGGGCCCGGGCCTTCGGCGTGTTCGGTGCCGTGGCCGCCGCCGGTGGCGCGATCGGCCTGCTCGCCGGCGGTGTGCTCACCGAGACGCTGAGCTGGCGCTGGACGCTCTACATCAACGCGTTCATCGCCGCGGTCGCGTTCGTCGGCACGTTCCTGTTCATCGACTCGGCGGAGCGCACCGGGCCGCGCCCACGCCTGGACGTCCCCGGAACCCTGCTGGTCTCCGGCGCGCTGTTCTCGATCGTCTACGGGTTCTCCAACGCCGAGACCGACGGCTGGAGCTCGGCCCTGACCTGGGGTCCGCTGGCCCTGGGCGTCGCACTGCTGGTCACGTTCGTCGCCTGGCAGCGCCGGGCAGCGCACCCGCTGCTGCCGCTGAACATCGTCCTGCACCGCAACCGCGGCGCCGCCTACCTCGCGGTGCTGATCGCCGCCACCGGCATGTTCGGGGTGTTCCTGTTCGTCACGTACTACCTGCAGGGCACACTCGGCTACTCGCCGATCCGCACCGGACTGGCGTTCCTGCCGATGGTGTTCGGCATGGCCACCGCCGCGCAGCTGTCCACGAACGTCCTGCTGCCCCGCTTCGGCCCGAAGGTCCTGGTGCCGATCGGCCTGGGGCTGGGCGCGAGCGCGATGGTCGCGCTGACCCGCCTCGGGATCGACTCCTCCTACGCGGCCGACATCCTCGCGCCGCTCGTCGTGCTCGGCCTCGGCATGGGCGCGACGATGCCGGCCGCGATGCAGACCGCGACGCTCGGCGTCGACCGGCACTTCGCCGGGGTGGCCTCCGCGCTGGTCAACACCTCCCAGCAGGTGGGTGGCTCGATCGGTACCGCGCTGCTGAACACGCTCGCGGCCACCGCGGCGGCGAACTACGTGGCCACGCACGGGGCGTCCTCGGGCGCCGAGGCCGCGGTGCACAGCTACGCCACCGCGTACTGGTGGGGCGCCGGGTTCTTCGCGACCGGCGCGGTGATCGCGGCGCTGCTGTTCGAGCGGCGGACCACGGAGCCGGTGGCGGTTCCGCTTCCGGCGGCCGAGCCGGCGCTCGCGCACTGAGTTCGTCCAGAGGCGTGCACCCCCGGGCGGGGGTGCACGCCTCTTCTCAGGCGTCCCGGCCGGCCAGCGACACGGCGCCGGCCAGCAGCGCCGCCCCCGCCCACGCCGCCAGCACCCCGAGACCGGGCCAGGGCTGGATCGGGAGCGCGTCCAGGCCGGTGCTCGCCTGGATCGCCAGCCCCGCGTCGGACGGGCCGATCTGACGCAGGTGCCGCTTCCACTCCGGGTCGCCCACCATCCCGGTGACGATCGGCGCGACGTAGAGCAGCGCCAGAACGACCCCGGTCGCGGCCGCCGAACCCCGGGTCACCGCGGCGACGCCGAGCCCCAGCAGCGCGACGAGCACCAGGTAGAGCACCGACCCGACCAGCGGCCGGGCCGCGAAGCCCGTCCCCAGCGCGGCGTGCCCGGCCACCCACGCGGCCCCCACCCCGACCGCGCCCGCGCCACCCACCAGGACGCTGACCAGCAGTGCCTTCGCGGCGAGCACCGACGTGCGCCGGGGCGTCGCGGCGAACGTCACCGCGACCATTCCGGTGCCGTACTCGCCGCCGATCACGCCGGCCGCGAACACCGCGGCCACGGCCTGCCCCAGCTGGACCCCGACCAGCGTCAGCCTCGTCGTGTCGGTCGCGCACGGACAGTCCACGGTGGTCACCGCCAGCGCGCTCGACCCGGCCGTGGCCACCGCCACCGCGAGCACCGCCCACAGGGTCGCCGGGACCGTCCTGAGCTTCGTCCACTCACCGCGCACGACGTCGCTCATCGCACGTCCCGGCGGCCGAGCAGCACCACGGCGGCGGTGAACGCGACCGCCGTCCAGGCCAGCAACACGGCCAGGCCACCGGCCGGCGGGAGCGGGAAGTACCCGGCCGACGGCACGTACAGGTTGTCGACGAACGGGTACTCCACCGCGCTCTGCTGCACGGCGAACGCGGCGGCGGGCGTCACCGCCAGCACCCAGTCACCGACCCGGGCCGGCAGCACCGACATCGACAGCAGGTACGGCAGCACGGTCAGTCCCAGCACCGCGGTGAGCGCCACCGCGCCCCGGCGCACCACGGTGCCGATCGCGAGCGCGAACACCGCGCACAGCGCCAGCAGCAGCCCGGTGCCGAGCACGGCCCGGACCACCGTCGACGTCGGTGCGGCGTTGACGTACAGCCCGTTGGCCTCCATCACCGTGGTGCCCAGCGGCACCGCGATCGCGGCGGCGACGGTGCCGATCACGGCGGCGACCCCGCCGATCACGACCGCCTTGGCCGTCAGCACCCGGCTCCGCCGGGGGGCCGCGGCCAGCGTCACCGCGAGCAGTCCCCGCCGGTACTCCGCCGTGACGAACATCGCCCCGACCACGACCAGCAGGATCAGCGCCACGAACGTTCCGGCGAGCGTCTGGGTGATGCTCGAGCCCAGGCCGTTCGCGCCGGACACCGCCGGGGCGACGTCACCGTTGCCGGTCAGCGTGTAGACGCCGCCGGCGGCCGAGGAGCTGCTCGCCGGTCGGGGCGGCCCGGGCCGCGGATCGTCCGCCGGGTCGGCGTCGGTCCCGGGCACCGCGGCCGTGCCGCTGGGGCCGCCCAGCTGCTGGGTCGTCCAGGCCGTGGCCGTCCCCGCGACCTGCACCTCATCGAAGACCGCGGTGGCGGTGGACGGGCCCCCGGTCGCACCGCTCACCCCGAAAACCTCGGTGGACACCTCCGCGTACTGCGGGGACGCGACGAACAACCCCACCTCCACGGTGGCCGGCAGGTCCGGCGTCGCGGTGCCGACCGTGGTCCAGCGGCGCCCGTCGGGCGAGGCCGCCGCGGTGATCGTGGCCCCGTCCCGGGTCAGGCGCAGCCACTGCGGGGCCGGGCCCCCGGTGGGGCCGGCCACGTCGTGCACGTAGTCGTACTGCATCCGGACGCCGTGCGCGCCGGTCAGCATCACCGCGGCGTACGACGAGCCGGGCTCGGTGCCGTCCTTCACGATCAGCCCGGCCTTGGCCCACGGCACCAGCCCCTTCTCGGCCCGCCCCGGGCCGGCGTCCCGCTCGCCGGTGAACGACGTGATCCGGGCGGTGATCGAACCGTCGCCGGGGAGCGTGCGGTGCACGAACCGGAACGCGTCGGTGACCTCCTGCCCCGCCGGGCCGGTCGGGAGCCGGCACGACGCGTCGCACGTGCCCCCGGCACCGGGCGCGACCGAGAACACGACGATCACCAGCAGCACCGCGGCCAGCGCCGCAACCCAGCCGCGTACCGTACGCAGCTTGGTCCACTCGGCCCGGATCACCGGAACTCCACCGCGCCGCGCGTGAGCGCCAGGTAGGCCTGTTCGAGCGAGCCGTGATCGTCGACGAGTGCGGGCACGGTGGTGTCCGCGAGCACCCGCCCGCGGCCCACCACGACCAGGTGGTGCGCGGTGTCCTGCAGCTCACCCATGAGGTGGCTGGAGACCAGGACCGCCCTGCCCTCCGCGGCCAGCGACCGCAGGAGCCCGCGCATCCAGATGATGCCGTCGGGGTCCATGCCGTTGAACGGTTCGTCGAGCATGATCGTGGGCGGGTCGCCGAGCAGCGCGGCGGCGATGCCGAGACGCTGACGCATGCCGAGCGAGTAGCCGCCGGCCTTACGGTGCCGCACGTCGTGCAGACCGGTGAGCGTGAGGACCTCGTCGGCCCGCGCGCCGCCGAGACCCTGCGAGTGCGCGAGCCAGAGCAGGTGGTTGCGTCCGGTGCGGCTCGGCTGGAGCGCGGCGGCGTCCAGGAGCGAGCCGAGCGTCCGCAGTGGCCGCTCGAGGTCCCGGTAGCGCCGGCCGCCGATCAGCGCGGTGCCGGCGTCGGGCGCGTCCAGGCCCAGGATGACGCGCATCGTGGTGGACTTGCCCGCCCCGTTGGGCCCGACGAACCCGGTGACCACTCCGGGACGCACGCCGAAGGTCATGCCGTCCAGCGCCGATGCGGACCCGAACCGTTTGTGGAGGTCGGTGACGTCGATGTTCATGGCCGTTGGGTGTACGCGACCGGCGGTGTCACGGCGGTGTCGAGCGTCGACACTCCGCTGACACCGGGCGGCTGGCACTGTGAGCGGGGTGAGAGTGCTGGTCGTGGAGGACTTCGAGATCCTGGCCCGTGCGCTGGGCACCGGGCTGCGCCGCGAAGGGCTGGCGGTGGACGTCGTCCTGGACGGCGACGCCGCGCTCGAGCGGCTGGCCGTCACCGCGTACGACGTCGCGGTGCTCGACCGCGACGTGCCGAAGGTGCACGGCGACGAGGTGTGCCGCCGGATCGTCGCGTCCCACCCGGGCTGCCGGGTGCTGATGCTCACCGCCGCAGGCACCGTCCGCGACCGGGTGCACGGCCTGGAGCTCGGCGCCGACGACTACCTGCCCAAGCCGTTCGACTTCGCCGAGCTCGTGGCCCGGGTGCGTGCGCTGGGCCGGCGGCCGGGCGCGGGGCTGCCGCCGCTGCTCTCGGCCGGGGACCTGACCCTGGACCCGAGCCGGCGGGCGGCGGCCAGGGCCGGGCGGCGCCTGGAGCTGTCCCCGAAGGAGTTCGCGGTGCTGGAGCACCTGCTCGGTGCGGCCGGGCGGGTCGTGCCGGCCGAGGAACTGCTCGAACACGTCTGGGACGAGGCCGCCGACCCGTTCACGACCGCGGTCAAGACCACGATCAAGCGGCTGCGGACGAAACTGGGCGAGCCGCCGGTGGTGCACACGGTCCGCGGGGGCGGCTACCGGGTGGGTGAGCCGTGAGCCTGCGCGGGCAGCTGACGCTGCTCTACGCGGGGGCGTTCGTGGGGTGCGGCGCGGCGCTGGTCGGGGTCCCGTTGCTGCGGACGTCGCAGACCGTTCCCGCTCCCGGGACGCCGGCGGTGCCCCGGGCCCGGGAGTCGGTGGCCGGGCCGCCGGACGTGCTGGTGACCTCGCTCGTCGTGCTCGCGGCCACGCTGGTCGTGGCGGTCGTGCTGGGCTGGCTGATCTCCGGGCGGCTGCTGCGGCCGCTGCGCACGATCACCGGCACCGCCCGCGACATCTCGGCGTCCAACCTGCACCGCCGGCTGGGCGTCGAGGGCCGCGACAACGAGTTCGGCGAGCTCGCCGCGGTGCTCGACGACCTGTTCGCGCGCCTGGAGGCCGCGTTCGAGGCCCAGCGCCGCTTCGTGGCCAACGCGTCGCACGAGTTGCGTACCCCGCTGACCGCGGAGCGCACCCTGCTCCAGGTGGCCCTGGCCGACCCGGCCGCGACCGCCGACGACCTGCGCGCGGCCTGCCAGGACGTCCTCGCCCTGGGCGAGGCGCAGGAACGCCTCATCGACGCGCTGCTGACCCTGGCCGGCAGCGAATCGGGCGCGTTCCCCCGGGAACCGGTCGACCTGGCCGCGCTGGCCGCTTCCGCGATCGGCGACCGCGCGGTGTCGCTCCACCTGGAGCCGGCGCCCACCGCCGGCGACGCGCAGTTGCTGCGGAGCCTGGCCGCCAACCTCGTCGACAACGCGGTGCGGCACAACGACTCCCGCGCCTGGATCGACGTCGCCACCGGGGTCGCCGACGGCCGGTCGTTCCTCCGGGTGAGCAACAGCGGCCCGGCGGTTCCCCCAGCGGAGGTGGCGCGGCTCCTGGAGCCGTTCCAGCAGCTCGGCGGAGCCCGCCTGCGCCTCGGCGGCGGTCACGGCCTGGGCCTCACGATCGTGCGTGCCATCGCCGACGCCCACCGGGCCGAGCTGGCCGTGCGCCCGCGCCGGACCGGCGGCCTGGACGTCACCGTCACCTTCTGACGTCCGCCGCGGACAGGTCGGTGCCGGGCTGACGGCCGGCCAGGAGGGTGGTGAAGTGGGCGACGGTGGTGGCCATGGCGTCGCGGGCGGGGGACAGGTACTTGCGGGGGTCGACGAGTTTCTCGTCGGTCAGGGCGCGGCGGACCGCGGCGGTGAAGGCGGTGTTCAGGGCGGTGCCGACGTTGATCTTCACCATGCCGGCGGTGACCGCGGCGGCGAGCTCGTCGTCGGGGACGCCGGAGGAGCCGTGCAGCACGAGGGGCACCGGGACGGCGTCGCGCAGGGACGTGATCAGCGCGTGGTCGAGGCGGGCGGTGCGGTCGGTCATCGCGTGCGACGAACCCACCGCGACCGCGAGCGCGTCCACGCCGGTCGCGTCGACGAAGGCCTTGGCCTCGCCGGGGTCGGTGCGCACGCCCGGCGCGTGCGCCCCGTCCTTGCCGCCGACCGCACCGAGCTCGCTCTCCACCCACAGCCCCTCGGCGTGCAGGCGGGCCGCGGCGGCCGCGGTGGCGGCGACGTTCTCGTCGTAGGGGAGCGTGGAGGCGTCGACCATCACCGAGTGGAAGCCGTTCGCCGCGGCCTGGGCGATCAGCTCGGCGTCCTCGACGTGGTCGAGGTGCAGGGCGACGCCGACGCTCGCGGCGTCGGCGACCGCGCGGGTCGCGGCGGCGATCGGCGCGAGCCGCGAGCCGTGGAAACGCACCGCGTTCTCGCTGATCTGCAGGATCACCGGGGCGTTCGCCGCTTCGGCGCCGGCGACGATCGCCTCGGCGTGCTCGATCGTGATGACGTTGAACGCCGGGACCGCGGAACCGGCCGCGCGGGCGGCGGCGACCAGTTCGCCGGTGGGGGTCAGCATGCGGGGAGCTCCTCGGTGATCTCGGTGACGGTGACTGACGTGCGGAAACGTTCGGCGGTGGCGGGATCGACGGTGCCGGCGACGGGGGCGGCGACCGCCGCCGCGGAGAGCGCGACCGCGTCGGTGAGCAGCTCCGGCCAGGGGGAGTCGTCGCGCAGGCCGCGGGCCAGCGCGGCGACCGACGCGTCCCCGGCTCCGGTCGGGTTGCCGGCGACCCGCTCCGGCGGGCGCACCTGCCAGGCCCCGTCCCCGGTGACGCCGACCAGCCCGTCCGCGCCCGCCGACGCCACCACCGCACCGGCTCCGAGCGCACGCGCCTGCCCGGCGAGGTGCACCAGCCCGCGGCCGGCCGGTGCACCGACCAGCTCTTCGAGCTCGTGCAGGTTGGGTTTGACGACGTCGGGGCGGGCCGGCAGCGCCGCGGAGAGCGGGGCGCCGCTGGTGTCGAGGACGGTGCGGACGCCGGCCCGGCGGGCGGCGGCGATCAGCGTCGCGTAGGCGTCGGCGGGCAGGCCGCGCGGGAGGGAACCCGAGAGCACGACGACGGTGGCGTCCCCGACCAGCCCGGCGTACCGGACCCGGAACGCGTCCCACTCGTCGGGGGTGACCACCGGGCCCGGCTCCCAGAACCCGGTCGCGTCGCCGTCGACCACCGCGACCGTCCGGCGCGTCTCGTCGCCGATCGGCACGAACGCCTCGTCCAGCCCGGCTTCGCCGAGCAACCGGCGCACCCGGGCGCCGGTGTCGCCACCGAGCAGACCGGTGGCCCGCACCGGCTCGCCGAGCCCGTGCAGCACCCGGGCGACGTTGAGTCCCTTGCCTCCGGCGCGCTCGCTCACCTCGGCGACCCGGTGTGTCGCGTGCGGGATCAGCGCGTCGACACGGTAAGTGACGTCGAGGGCGGCGTTGAGGGTGACGGTCAGGATCACTCCTGCTCCAGCTTCTGCGCGACTATGCTCGTCTCACTGCTGTAACGACCATAAACGATCACCGAGGGACTGCGGAATGAACACTCAGCTCGATGTCCTGGTCGTCGGCGACGCCAACCCCGACCTCGTGCTCCGCGGGGACGTCGTGCCGCGGTTCGGTCAGGTCGAGCAGATGCTGTCGGCGGCCGACCTCGTGCTCGGTGGCTCGGCGGCGATCACCGCCTCCGGGTGCGCCCGGCTGGGGCTGCGCACGGCGCTGCTCGCCCGGGTCGGCGACGACGTGTTCGGCGGGGTCACGCGCGCGTGGCTGGAGGAGCGCGGCGTGGTGCTGGAGAACCCGCGCCCGGCCGCGGGCGAGCCCACCGGCCTCTCGGTGATCCTGTCCGGACCCGACGACCGGTCGATCCTCACGCTGCCGGGCACGATCCCGACGCTGACGCCGTCCGACATCTCGGACGAGTTGCTCGCGCGCACCCGGCACCTGCACGTGGCGTCGGTGTTCCTGCAGCCGGCGTTGGCCGACGGGCTGGCCGACGTGTTCGCGCGGGCCCGCGCGCTGGGCGTGACGACGTCGCTCGACACGAACTGGGATCCCAGCGAGCGCTGGACCGGCATCCGGGAGCTCCTCGGGGGGGTCGACGTCTTCCTGCCCAACACCGCGGAGCTCCTTGCGGTCACCGGCGCCGCCGACGTGGCCGCGGCGGCCGCGCTGCTGGTGGCGTCGGGCACGACCGTGGTGCTCAAGGACGGCGCCCGGGGCGGCCGAGCCTGGACCCCGGCGGCCTCCGCGGAGGCGGAGACGGCGAACAGCGCCGGGGGGTTCTCCGCGTCGGGTGGGGCTGGGGGGCTTTCCGCGTCGGGTGGTGCTGGAGAGTTTTCCGCGCCGGGTGGGGCCGGGGGGTACTCCGTGCCGGGTGGGGCCGGGGGGTACTCCGTGCCGGGTGGGGCCGGGGAGTTCTCCGCGGTGAGCGGGATCGCGGAGTTCTCCGCGCCGAGCCTGGCGGTGGACGTGGTCGACACGACCGGCGCGGGGGACAGCTTCAACGCTGGTTTCCTGGCCGCCCGGCTCGGCGGCTCGGACCTCCCGGAGGCGGTGGCCTGGGCGGCCGCGGCCGGCTCGTTGAGCACCCGCGCCCCCGGCGGCACCGCCGCCCAGGCCACCCGAGCCGAGATCCGCGCCGCCCTCACCCCCGCCTGACCGCCCGCGCCGCCTGACCGCCCGCGCGCGGCTCGGTCTCGCGTGGCTCGGTCTCGCGCGGCCTGGCTCCGCGCGGCCTGGCTCCGCGCGGCCTGGCTCCGCGCGACCTGGCTCCGCGCGCCTCGGCCTTGCGCACCTCGGCCCTGCGCGGCCCGGCTCTGCACGCTACGCAGCCGGGTTCTGCGTGCGGCCGGTGCTCCGTACGACCCGGCCCTGCGTACGGCCCAGCTCTCCGCGCTGCCCGGCGCTGTGCGCGGCCCGGTTCTGTGCGGGGCCCGGTTCTGTGCGGGGCCCGGTTCTGTGCGGGGCCCGGTTCTGTGTGCGGCCCGGTTCTGTGTGCGGCCCGGCCCCGCGCACGGGGCCGGGCCGCGCGGATCAGCCCTTGAGGCCGCTGAACGACATCGTGGCGATGAAGCGTTTCTGGGCGAACACGAACGCCAGCACCAGTGGCAGCGTCGCGATGACGTTGCCGGCCATCAGCTGCGACCACTCCGTGCGCCGCATGCCCTGGAACGACGCCAGCCCGACCTGCAGCGTGTACTTCGTGTCGTCGGTGATCGCGATCAGCGGCCACAGCAGATCGTTCCAGCTGGACAGCAGCGTGAAGACGGCCAGCGTGGCCAGCGCCGGGCGGGCCAGCGGCAGCACGATCGAGAGGAACGTGCGCAGCGCCCCGGCCCCGTCGAGCAGCGCGGCCTCCTCCAGCTCCACCGGCAGCGTCAGGAAGAACTGGCGCATGAGGAAGATGCCGAACGCCGACGCCAGCCACGGCACGATCGCGGCGGCCAGCGTGTCCACGATGCCGACCCGGGCGAACAGCAGGTACGTCGGGATCATCAGCACCTGGATCGGGATCATGACCGTCGCGATGATGCCGAGGAACGCCAGCCCCCGCCCCGGGAACTTCAGCCGCGCGAACCCGTAGCCGGCCAGCGAGCACAGCACGAGGTGCGCGGCCACCGAGATCGCCGACACCACCACGGTGTTGAACAGCCACCGCACGATCTTCGACTCGGCGAACAACGTGCGGTACCCGTCGAAGTGGATGCCGTGCGGGACGAAGTCCGGCGGGAACTGGGTGATCTGCGCTTCCGGCATCAGCGACGTCAGGACCATCTGCACCAGCGGCAGCACGAAGACCAACGCGATCGGCATCAGCACCAGATGCCACGGGCTGAACGGCAACCGCCGCCGTGTGCGCGTCACGGGTGGGGACGTCATCAGAAGGCCTCCGATCCGCGACGCCGCCCGTACCAGACGACGAGCACGGTGAGCAGGAGCGTCACCGCGAACAACAGGTAGGCCAGCGCGGCGCCGTAGCCGAGCCGCCGGGTCTGGAACGCCAGCTCGTAGATGTAGTAGACGACGGTCTGCGTGCTGTTCAGCGGCCCACCGCGGGTCGAGGTGTAGATCAGGTCGAACAGCTGCAGCGCGGTGATCGTCTGCCACACCGTGGCGAACACCGTGACCGGACGCAGCTGGGGCAGCGTGACGTGCCGGAACACCCGCCACGGCCCGGCGCCGTCGACGATCGCGGCCTCGACGAGTTCTTTCGGCACGTCCTGCAACGCGGCCAGGTAGATCACCGCGACGAAGCCGATCTCGCCCCACAGCGCGATGACGACGATCGTCAGCAGCGCCTGGCTCGGGCTCTCCAGGAACCCCTGCGCGGGCAGGCCGAGCGAGCGCAGCGCCTCGTTGACCATGCCGAACTGCGGGCTGAACACGTACCCGGCGAGGATGCCGGTGGCCGCGGCGGACGCCACGTACGGCACGAAGATGCAGGTGCGGTAGAAGCCGATGAACCGGATCTTCCGGTTGAGCGCCACCGCCACGAACAGCCCGATGACGATCGAGAGCGGCACGAACGTCGCGGTCAGCAGCAACGACTGCTTGGCGGCGTCGAGGGCGTTCGAATCCTCGGCCAGCCGCTGGTAGTTGCGCCACCCGACGTCGGTGGGCGGAGCCACGCCGTTCCACTTCGTCCGGCTGATGAAGAACGCCCAGACGGCGGGGAAGATCGACAGCCCGACCACGATGACGGTCGCGGGCCCGGCGAACGCCCATCCGGTCAGCGCGCGGCGCGCGCCCCGGCCGTGCGGTGCCCGGGGCGCGGAAGCCGGCTTCCGCGCCCCGACGGCGAACCGCGGCGGGCTCGCCACGGCCACTAGTTGTCTTCCAGGATGCCGGCGGACTTCTCGGCTGCTTCGTCGAGGGCTTCCTTGGGCTTGGCCTTGCCCTGGAGCACCTTCGCGATCGCGTCGCCGACGTTGCGTGACATCTCCTCGTAGCCGGAGACCGTCGGGCGGGCCTGCTTCGCGTTCGCCAGGTTGTCCACGAACTTCGGCCCGGCCGGGTACTGCTTGGCGTAGTTCGCGTACTCCGGCGTGTCCTTCTCGGTGGTGCGCAGCGGCAGGTTACCGATCGCGAGGTTCCACTTCGCGTCGGTTTCCTTGCTCGTCAGCCACTTGACGAAGTCGCGGGACGCGCCGGCGCGGTTGGGGTCGTCGTGGTTGTAGAGCACCCAGAGGTCGGGGCCGGAGACGGTCTGGTGGTCGCCGTCGGTGCCCGGCAGCTGCGCGACGCCGTAGCTGGTCTTGCTGCTGGCCAGCTCCAGCAGCTCCCACGGGCCGGACAGGATCATGCCGATCCGGCCGCTGCGGAACAGCGGCGAGTACTTCTCGTCGGTCTGGTCGAGGTACATCGACTTGTCGTCGACGGCGATCGCGCGCAGCGTCTCCAGGGCCTTGACGCCGGCGTCGCTGTTGAACGCGGGCTTCTTGCCGTCGAGGATCTTGCCGCCGTTCTGCCAGAGCAGCGGCCACAGGTGCCAGGTGGTGTCCTCGCTGCCCGAGACCGAGTACGCGGTGCCGTAGATGCTCTTCGCGGGGTCGGTGAGCTTCTTCGCGGCCGCGCGGTACTGCTCCCAGGTCCAGTCGTCGGTGGGGTAGGGGAGCTTGGCCGCGTCGAACAGGGTCTTGTTGTAGAGCAGCGCGAGGTTGTCGACGAGCGCCGGGACGCCGATCACCGAGCCGTCGGTGGCGGTCGCGGTCTCGCGGGCCGCGGCCGGGAACTCGTCCCAGCCGAACGCGGGTTCCTTCACGAAGTCGCGCAGGTCCTGCGTGCGGCCGCTCTCGGCGAGCTCACCGGCCCAGCTGCCGAACGCGTACGAGACGTCGGGGTAGTTGCCGCTGGTGAACCCGGCCGAGAGCTTGGTCAGCAGGTCGTCGGTGACGGTGGCGCCGGCCGACGTCTTGACCGTGACGTTCGGGTGCAGCTTCTGGTACTCGGCCGCGAGTTGCTCGGCTTTCTGCTCGGCCTCCGTGGTCTGCCCGGTCCACCAGGTGATCTCCACCGTGGCTTTCGGGTCGTAGCCCTCGGCGGCGTCCTTGCCGCTGCTCGACGGGGACGAGCCGCTGCAGGCCGACAGGGCCAGGGCCGCGGCGACCGTGGTGGCGAGACCGGCGAGTAACCGGGGGGAGTACCTCATCTGCTGCACCTCTCGAGGGGGGTTCGGGGTGAGACGTATCAGGCGAGTACGACGGAACGGGTCAACAGGCGGGGTTGATCGGGATCGAGCCCGCGGTGTGCGGCCAGCGCGACCGCGAACCGCTGGGCGAGGACGAGCTGGGCGAGCGGGTCACGCGCGTCCCGGTACGCGGCCGCGCCGGCGGAACGGGCCACGTCGTCGAGGCTCTCCGGCACCGCACCGAACGACCAGACCAGCGACCGGGGACCGGCCACCGCCACCGGCCCGTGCCGGTAGTCGCGGGCCGGGTAGGACTCCGACCAGGCCTGCGCGGCCTCCCGGACCTTCAGCGCGGCCTCGTGGGCCAGGCCGACGGTCCAGCCGGTGCCGAGGAACACCAGGTGGTCCACGGACGCCGGGTCGGCGGGCAGGTCGCAGGTCAGGGCCTCCCGCCCGTCCGCGACCGCCGCCGTGAGGTCCTCGCCCCAGGCCGTCCTGGCCGCCGCCAGGACGGTGGTCGGGAAGCGCGTCTGGACGACGCTCGTCTCGTCGGCGAAGTCGAGCAGCAGACGAGCGTCGACCAGGTCGTCGACGGCCTCACCGCTGACCGCGGTCACCGCGACCCGCTTCGTGCCGGTAGGGACGGCGCGGAGGGCCTCGAGCACCTCGGTGGAGGTGCCGGAGCGGGTGATCGCGACGACGCGGTCGTAGCGGCGGCGCGGAACGTACTCCGACGCGCAGACCGCGTCGGACTCGCCGAGCCCCGCGGACTCACGCAGCTCGGCGAGGCTCTGCGCGACGAACCAGGACGTGCCGCACCCGAGGTAGAGCGTCCGCTCGCCCGGTTCGGCGAGCAGGGACCGGGCCTCGTCGGCCAGAGCCAGCCCGCGTCCCCAGACGTCGGGCTGGCTGGCGATCTCACGTGCGGTGGCGTCCATGACGGGGATTATGCTCATTCGAGCATCATCAACAAGCATTCGCGCGCAAACGTGCAATCTAGAGTGCGCGCAACGGTTCGGGGATCAGGTCGCCGTGCGCGGCGGTCAGCTCGTCGCACAGTTCCCAGATCGCGTCGAGCGTCAGCGTAGCGGCGGTGTTCGGGTCGACCATCGCCGCCTGCCGCACCATCCGCGGATCGCCCTCGACCGCGGCCCGCACGGTGAGCTCACCGACGCTGACGAACGGCCGGTTCACCGCGGCGCACTGCGCGGGCAGGGCGCCGACGCGCTCCGGGCGCACGCCGAGCCGGTCGACGACGCACGGCACCTCGACCGCGTAGTTCTCGGGCAGGTTGCTGATCAGGCCCCGGTTGGCGACGTTGCCGTGGATCCGCCGGATGACGCCGGTCTCCATGCTGTGGATGACCTGGGGCGCGTACTCGGTGGCCTCGCGGTGCAGGTCCAGCGGCTTGCCGTCGCGCAGGTCGTCGCGGACGCGCGCGTACTCGTCCAGGTTGTCCTGACTGATCCGCAGGTAGTCGCCCACCGGGATGCGCAGCCGCTCGACCTCGGCGTCGGTGTGCAGGTACCAGGGCACGTACTCGGACGAGTGCTCGCTGGTCTCGGTGGGGAAGTACCCGAGCCGGGAGTACATGTCCATCCGGACGCGACGGCGCAGCTCCGGGTCGGCGGCCAGCTTCTCGTCGAGCCGGGGGTACAGGCTCTCGCCGCGGTGCTCCCAGCGCAGCAGCCACGCCTGGTGGTTGACGCCGGCGCCGGTGTAGTCGACCTCGTCGAGCGGGACGTCGATCAGCTGGCACAGGTCGTGGACGGTCCAGAACACCGAGTGGCAGAGCCCGACGGCCTTCAGCTGCGGTGCGACGGCCGCCAGGTAGCCGATGTTCATCGCCATCGGGTTGGTGTAGTTGAGCAGCCAGGCGTCCGGACAGATCTCGAGCATGTCCTTCGCGATGCCGTCGAGCACCGGGAACGTCCGCAGTGCCCGGAAGATGCCGCCCACGCCCAGCGTGTCGCCGATCGTCTGGCGCAGGCCGTACTTGGCGGGGATCTCGAAGTCGCGCACGGTGGCGGCGTGCATGCCGACCTGGATCGCGTTGATGACGTAGGTCGAGCCGTCGAGGGCCCGCCGCCGGTCGAGGCTGGTGCGGATCTCCGGCTTCGCGTCGAGCTGCTCGGCGGTGCGCCGGGCGATCGCCTCGGCGGTCTCCAGCCGCTCCGGGTCGATGTCGTGCAGGCTCAGGGTGACGCCGCGGAGCTCGTCGAAGGAAAGGAGGTCGGCCAGCAGTTCGCGGGTGAACACCACGCTGCCGGCCCCGAGGAACGTGATCACGGTCATGGCGCGATTTTGCGCGGATCGCTCACGAACGAACAGTGTTACGCGCCAAACGGACTATTCTCAGTGCTCGTTTGGGTCTTCAGTTAGGGGTCACGGATGCCGCGGTCGTCACTTCGCCGGGCCGAGCGCGTCTCGGCCATCCTCGAACGGCTGGCCGCCGACGGATCGGTCGACGCCGGGCGGCTGGCCGACGAGTTCGTCGTCTCGGCCGCGACGATCCGCCGTGACCTGCAGGTGCTCGAGGACCAGAAGTTGCTCTC
This sequence comes from Cryptosporangium arvum DSM 44712, assembly GCF_000585375.1. Classification (NCBI taxonomy): domain Bacteria; kingdom Bacillati; phylum Actinomycetota; class Actinomycetes; order Cryptosporangiales; family Cryptosporangiaceae; genus Cryptosporangium; species Cryptosporangium arvum. The sequence continues at coordinate 5,016,137 of NZ_KK073874.1, read as the reverse complement.
CCGCACGCACGGCGGGGCGGTTGCGGTGGACGTGGCCTACGAGCTGCCGGTGCGCTACCGGGCCGGCCAGAACCGCGACGCGAAGGGCGTGGTGGCGCGGCGGGCCGCGGACCTGCTGCCCCGGGGCCCGCTGACGCTGGGCCTCACCGGCGGCACGACGACGCACATCCTGGCCCGGATGCTCGCCGAGCGCGTCGACCTCACCGTGGTCACGAACGCGCTGAACATCGCCTCGGAACTGGCACTGCGGCCGCGGCTGAAGCTCATCATGACCGGGGGAGTGTCGCGCACCCAGTCCTACGAGCTGGTCGGGCCGATCGCCGACCGGGCCCTCGAGGGCCTGAACATGCAGGTCGCGGTCGTCGGTGTCGACGGCATCAGCGCCCGCGGCGGCCTGACGACCCACGACGAGATCGAGGCGCACACGAACGCGTGCATGATCCGGCGCGCGGACCGGGTGATCGTGGTGGCCGACGGCTCGAAGATCGGGCGCGCCTACCTCGCCGGCATCTGCCCGATCACCGACGTGTCGGTGCTGGTCACCGACTCGAGCGCGGACCCGGCGGGCATCGACGCGATCCGCCGCGCCGGCACCGAGGTCGTCATCGCCGACTGATCGGGCCGGGTGGGCGCCGGCGCGCGCCGCCGGCCGGTTCGGCGAGCTGGGCGGGAACGGTCCGCGCGAGCGCGTCACGGAGGGCCACCACGGGTGCCGACGTGATGCTCTCCGCGCTCCACAGCAGCTGCACGACCCGCTCGGCCGCCCGCGCCAGCGGCACCTCCACCGTGCCCGGCGGCGCGATCCCGGCCGGGACCACGGTCACGCCCAGCCCGGCCGCGACGAGCCCCGCCGCCGTCGCCAGGTCCTCGCACGTGCACGCGGGCTCCGGCGCCAGCCCGGCGTCGCGCAGCAGCCGGTCGGTGATCGTGCGCATCCCGTACCCCTCGGCCATCGCGACGAACGGCTCGCCGGCCAGCGCGGCCAGGTCGATCGACGCGTCGCGCGCCCGCGGGTGCCCCGACGGCAGCAGCACACGCAGCGGCTCGGTGCCCAGCACCGACGCGCCGTCCACCGTTTCCAGCGTGGCCACCAGCGCCAGGTCGAGCCGCCCGGACGCGACGTCGGCGACCAGATGGCCGGCGCCCCCTTCGGCCAGCTGCAACCGCACCCCGGGCCGGGCCGCGTGGAAATCACCGAGCGTCCTGGTGACCAGCTCGGCGCCGAGCACGTGCTGGAAGCCGAGGCGAACCAGGCCGGACTCCGGATCGACGTCGGCCCGGATGCGTCGCACGGCCTCGTCGACCTCCTGGACCGCGCGGTCCGCGGCCGCCGCCAGCAGCCGCCCGTGCCGGCTCAGCGCGATCCCGCGGCCCTTTCTGAGCAGCAGCGGCGCTCCGACCTGCGCCGAGAGCCGCGCGAGCGAGCGGCTCAGCGTCGGCTGGGGCACCCCGAGGTCACGGGCGGCCTCGGTCAGGTGGCCGGTGCGGGCCACCGCGACCAGCTCACGCAACGGACGCACGAATTCATCCTCCATCCGCATCATTTAACTGCCACAGATGCATTGGACGTATGCGATCAGGGCGAGGACCGTCGGGAAGGTGCCTCGTCACCTCCCGGGAACCCCGGGGTACCGCGCGCTGAACGTCGGGATGGCGCTGATCGGCCTCGCGGCCTTCGGCCTGCTCTACGCGACCCAGCCGCTGCTGCCCCGTCTCTCCGCGCACTTCGCGGTCGACGCCACCACCGCGAGCCTGTCGCTCTCGGTGACGACCGGCACGCTGGCGTTGCTCGTCGTGCCGGCGACCTGGCTCGGGCAGCGGTTCGGGCGGCGCCGGGTGATGCGTGCCGGGCTCGTCGCGTCGGTCGTGCTGATGTTCGCGTGCGCGGCCGCCCCGACGTTCGCCACGCTGCTCGTGCTGCGCGCCGCGAGCGGGGCGGCGCTCGCGGCGGTCGTCGGGGTGGCGATGGGGCACGTGGCCGCCGAGGTGCACCCGAGCGGGCTGGGCGCGGCGATGGGGCTCTACGTCGCCGGGAACTCGGTCGGGGGAGTGACCGGCCGGCTCGTGTCGTCGATCGTCGTCGACGTGGCCGGCTGGCGCTGGGCGCTGGCGGCGATCGGCCTGCTCGGCCTCGTCGCCACCGTGCTGTTCTGGCGTCTGCTGCCGCCACCGACCGGGCCGGTCACGGCCGGTCCGAGCGCTGCGGAGGGACGAGCGGGGGTGTGGCGCGACCCCGCGCTGCTCGCCCTGCTCGCGGTGCCGTTCCTGCTCATGGGAGGCTTCGTCGCGGCCTACAACTTCCTCACCTACCGCCTCACCGCGGCCCCGTTCGACGTCTCCGAGGCCGTGATCGGCGCGGTCTTCCTCACCTACCTCGCGGGCACCGCCGCCTCCGCGCTGGCCGGGCGGGCCGCCGACCGCGTCGGCCGTCCCCCGGTGCTGCTCGCCTCGATCGCGCTGATGGGGGCCGGGCTGCTGCTCACGCTGCCGCCGTGGCTGCCGACGATCGCGCTCGGCCTGCTGATCTTCACCGCCGGGTTCTTCGGCGCGCACTCGACCGCGAGCGGATGGGCCCCGGTGGTCGGCGCGGCCCGGCCCGCGACCGCCGGTGCGCTCTACGTGTTCGGGTACTACGCCGGATCCAGCGTGTTCGGGGCCGCCGTCGGCATCGGCTGGCACGCGGGCGGCTGGCCGCTCACCGTCGCCCTGATCGGCGTCCTGATCGCCCTGGCCGCGCTCGCGGCCACCCTCACGGCGGTCGGGACGTCGCGGCGTCCCGCCGTGTCGCGCAGTGAGCGTCCTAAGGTGAGCGCATGACCGACGCTCTCACTCGCATCGCGGCCCTCCGCGCCTCCCACGACCGGCTCCGGGCGGTCGCCGCGCCGCTCACCCCCGAGCAGGTACGCAGCCCTGGCTACCCGTCCGAGTGGTCGATCGCGCAGGTCCTGTCGCACCTCGGCTCCGGGGCCGAGATCAACGGGCTGATCTTCGACGCCGGCGTCGAGCGGACCCCGGCACCCGAGCAGGAAGCCTTCCAGGGCGTCTGGGCGGTCTGGGACGCCAAGGACCCCGACGCGCAGGCCGCCGACGCCCTCGACTCCGACGCGCGTCTGGTCGAGAAGATCGAGGGCCTCACCGCCGAACAGCGCGAGACCGCCCGCTTCGACCTCTGGTTCGGCCCGGCCGACCTCGCGACGTTCGTCGCCATGCGCCTGTCCGAGCACGCCGTCCATACCTGGGACGTCGAGGTCATGCTCGACCCGTCCGCGACCGTCCTGCCCGAGGCCGTCGCCACGATCCTCGAGTTCGCCAAGAGCCTCGTCGGGTTCGCCGGCAAGCCGGGCCCGGCCGGCCGGATCCACGTCACGGTCAGCGACCCCGACGCCGAGTACGCCCTCGTCCTGGGCGAGAAGGTCGCCCTCGAGCCGTGGGACGGCGGCGAGAGCACCGGCGAGCTCCAGTTGCCGGCCGAGGCGTTCCTCCGGCTGCTCTACGGCCGGCTGGACCCGGCCCACAGCCCGTCGGTGACGGCCGAGAACGTCGATCTGGACGCGCTGCGCGCCACGTTCCCGGGCTTCTAACCCCTACATCTCGAACTCCGAGACAGAAATCACATGAGAGGGCAGAATCGTCCCAGGATTTGATCGACGACGGTGTCGAAGGGACAGCTCCCCCCATGGCCCAGAACGACGAATTAGCGCGCTCCGAGCGTTGCTGCGGTTGGTACGAACGGGTCGAGGCGGCTCGCACGACCAAGGCTCTGTACGCAGCGCTGGAACGCGTCCCCTGCGATTCCTGTAACCGTCATCTGGCGGCGAGTGAGGTTCCCGAGCCGCTCAAGGCGGCCTGGGAGCCCTACGTCCGGCAGCCGAAGCCCCGGCGCATGCCCCGTGCGCTGGGGTTCTGGCTGCTCCGTCATCCCAACCGGGAGTTAGTGGCGGCGTCGTAACGCACCGGCCTTCCGCGTCTGCTTCCGCGGGCGCGGAGGGCCGCCGGTCATCGCCCGGCCCGCGTCCGCCGGCGGAGCACCATCGCGACGCCCACGGCGCCCCCGGCCGCGAGGAACACGAGCGCGACCACGCTCGGCCAGATCGCGTCCTCGTACCGCGGCAGCGCCCCCAGGCCGACGGACACGCAGCCGACGCTCATCAGCCCGAGCTCGCCCGCGGCCCACCAGAGCGTCGCCGGGCTCGACCCGTCGGCGCCGGTCAGCCGTCGGGCGATCACCCCTCTCCGGCCCGGAGCGTCGGGCGACCACCGCACCGCGGTCGCCGTGAACGCGCTGAGCAGCCCGATGGCCAGCAGGATCACGGCCCCGCCGAACGCCAGCACCGTCATCGTCATCCCCGCCGTCCCTGGTCCGCTGTGTGCGCTCCAGGATCGCGGGCGTCGCGCGGGCGGACCGTCGCGCCGCCGACACGGCATCCGTCAGGGCGGCGTCAGGAGCGCCTCGACGAGCGAGTACGGGACTCCCACGACCGGCTCGTCCGGCGTGAGCGACAGCGCGACCTCGGCGCCCGCACCGCCGTCCTCCCGGCCGACGACCACCGTGGACGTCCGCCCGTCGCTGCGCACCTCGGTGTAGACGACCCCGCCACCGAGGTAGCCGCTGAGCGCGTCGGCGTTGACCCCGAGGTCCCGGAGCAGCTCGGCGTGCACGGCCCGCGGCGGGGCGAGCACCGGGAACCCCTCCGCGTCACCCCGCCCGGGCGGCGGCTCCCCGGGGAACACGGCCGCCGCGATCACGGCGCGCCCGGCCGTGACCGGCACCACCACCGTGCGTTCCCCGGTGTCCGAGACTCCGGTGACGGTGACCGACGCCTCCGCCCCGAACCGCACCACCGAGATCAGGCCCTGAGCGGAGTCCCGCTGCACGGCCGCCACTTCAACCAAGAACCGCCCTTGCGTTACCGCGGTGGTGGTCATCGGTTGTTCGCCGCATTCCTGACCCAGTCCGGACACTTCGGATCGCCCGAGCAGAATGCGGTTACGACCCCGAACGATCCGCTGCCGACGTTCCGAAAGTCCACGCCCACCGTCACATCGACCGTCTCCACAATCTCGCACCGGCGAAACAGCCACCATCCGGAGCACCGTACATGGTGCACCGGGGTGACGTAGTTGTATTTCGTCCCGGCGACGAGGGACCGGCTCTCCGGATACCGGGTAGTCAGCCGGACGGCGGCGACATTGAGATTGTGGTACCGAGTCACTTTCTCGTATCCCCATCCGGTTTTGCCGTTCCACGAGCCGCGGCGCAGATAGACAGTCGCTCCGGTGGCGTCGGACCAGGAATCGACTACGTCGTAACGGGGATCGGGCGGTTTCGGTGCCGCCCAGGCGGGTGGGGCCGGCGCGACGAGAATGGCAATCAGCGCACCGACGACGGCGACGAACGACCTGTTCGTGAGCATGGCAAAGACAACTCCTGGCTCGGAATCGCGGGTGAAAACTGGCAGTCCGGCTGGCTGCGCAGCTCTACACGACGCGATTCAGCGTCAGGTTCGGTCGTCCCGCGACATTGCCGAGGAAGGCGCCACTGGCGTCACTCGAAAGATATCCGGCCTCAGAACGTGCAGGGCATCGAGCGGATCGCGTGGATGAAAGCGCCCGGTACGTACTGCGGTTCGCCGGCCTGCAGCTGGGGCACCTGCCGGAACAGTTCCCGGAAGATCGCCTTGAGCTGCACCTTCGCCACGTTGCTACCGAGGCAGTAGTGCACGCCGCCGCCGCCGAACGCCACGTGCGGGTTCGGTTTGCGCGACAGGTCGAACCGCTCGGGGTGGTCGAAGACCGACTCGTCCATGTTGCCCGACGCGTAGAACATGACGACCTTGTCGCCCTCGTCGATCTGCTGGCCGTGCAGCTCGAACGGCACGGCCGCGGTACGGCGGAACGTCATCACCGGCGTCGCCCAGCGCACGAACTCCTCGACCGCGCTGCCGATGCGCCCTTCGAAGTCCTCGAGCAGCCACTCCCGCTGCGCCGGGAACAGCGAGAACGCCCGCATCGCGTGCGACGTCGTCTGCCGGGTCGTGTCGTTGCCGGCCACCGAGAGCAGCACGAAGAACGCGGCGATCTCGGCGTCGGTGAGCCGCTGCCCGTCCACCTCGGCCTGGGTCAGGTTCGTCATCAGGTCGTCGGCCGGGTGCTCCCGGCGTCGGGTCGCCAGGTCCGACGCGGTCTGGTGCAGCACGAACAGCGAGTCGAGCAGCACCTGGACGGGGTCGCGACCGGCGGTGAACTCCGGGTCCGCCGCCGACACCAGCGCGTTCGCGTGGTGCACCACCGACTCCCACTCGGACTGCGGGATGCCCATCATCCGGGCCAGCGTCCGGATCGGCAGCTTCGCCGAGCAGTGCTCGACGAAGTCGACGTCCGGCCCGCCCCGCACGAGCTCCTCGACGACCGTCCGCGCGTCCTGTTCGATCTCCGCCGAGATCCGGGAGATCTGGCGGGCGGTGAACGCCGCGCTGACCAGCTTGCGGATCAGCGTGTGCCGGGGCGGGTCCATCGCGAGGAACGACTGCGACGCCTCGAGCAGCTCCTCGGGCGCGTTGCCGAACATCACCCCGCGCCCGGACACGAACACGTCGCTGCGCCGGCTGACCTCCACGATGTCCGCGTGCCGCACGACCGCCCAGAAGCCGGGGTCGTCCGGGTCGTCCATCAGCCCGCTCTCGGGCATCGGGTGCCAGGAGACGGGGCGCTGGGCGCGCAGCGCGGCGAACGTGCGCTCGCGCTCGGGCGCGGTGCTGGTCCAGAACTCCATCGAGCTGACGTCGATGGGGTCGTACGTGCGGGTCGAGGTCACGGTCGCTCCTGCCGCCGTCGTTGGTAGCGAGCGAACCGATGTTAACGCTGATTCAGTCGCTTCAGGACCTTCTCCTCCGACCAGACCTCCGCGTACTTCGCGGCCAGGTCGAACAGGCTCGCCTCGTGCGGCCGCGGATCCCGGTCGCCGACGGCGTCGGCCACGACGATCGGTACGTAGCCCGACGAGATCGCGTCGACCGCGGTGGCGCGCACGCAGCCGGACGTGCTCACCCCGCAGAGGACCAGCGTGTCGATCCGCCGCGAGGCGAGCGTCGCGGCCAGCGAGGTACCGAAGAAGGCGCTGGCGTACTGCTTGGTGACGACGAGATCGCCGGGTTCCGGCGCCACCTCGGGCATCACCTCGCCGAGCGACCCCGCAGCGCCGGCCGCGAAGTGACGCAGCGCGCCGACCTTGCGGTAGAACAGACCGCCGTCGGCTCCGCCCGCCGCGTACACGACCTTGGTGACGATGACCGGCACCCCCGCGCTCCGGGCGGCGGTCACGACCCGGGCGGCGGAGTCCAGGCACGAGCGCGATCCCAGGTACAGCTCCGCGCCGGGCTCGAAGTACGCCCGCACCATGTCGATGACCAGCACCGCCGGGGAGCGGCCCCAGTCCAGCGGCTGCCCGAACCCGGCGCCGGCGTAGTCGTCGGAGAGTTCCACTGTCACCTCCGGTGCGGCCCGGGCGCACCCGGGCCGCACGTCACGTCAGGGACGAACCGCGGTCGCCGGGTCGCGCGGCGCCGGGAGCCCGGTCTCTTCGAGGCTGCGTTCGAGGATCTCCTCGAGCGGCGGCCCCATGTTGAACACCGATGGTGCCGGCCGCGTCGCCCGCAACCGCTCACGCAGCTCGGACGTCGCCGACGCGTCGAGCCCGCCGTCCGGGTCGAGCACGACGCCGTACCGCTCCGCGCCGGACGCCGACACCAGCCCGCGCCGCACCTCCAGCTCGACGAGCTCCGGCGCGCGTTCCAGCGGGTCGCCCCACCCGCCGCCGCCCCAGGTGACGAAGTGCAGCACGTCCCCGACGTTCACGGCCACGTCGTGGACCTTCGACGCCAGGATCTCCCGCGACCCGTCGGCGCGGTCGATCCACTTGCGCCCGCGGGCCCCCGGGTCGCCGCCGTTCACGCCCCACGGGTAGGTGAGCCACCGGTCGTCGTGGATCGCGATCGTGCCCGGCTGCAGGAACCGGTACGCCACGTCGACGCCGTTGCCGCCGCGGTGCAGGCCCGCGCCGCCGGTGTCGGCGACGGTCTCCCAGCGCTCGATGCGCAACGGGTAGTACGACTCCAGGTACTCGCACGGGATGTTGACGAACGACGGCCAGAGCGAGTGGCCGTCGGGCCCGTCGCCGATCGGCCGGCCGGGGATGCCGCCGAACCCGATCGAGTACAGCTGGAACCACTCGCCGGCCCGCTCGCCGTCGGCGTAGTGCCCGGAGTACATGAAGTGCGGCGACGAGGAGAAGCCGGCCGCGTTGAGCAGGTCGGGGTTCTTCTGCCCGAGCAGCCCGCCGAACAGGTCGAAGATCCGCCCGATGCCGTGGTTGCGTGCGTTGAGCGCGGCCGGGTGCTTCGGTTTCCAGAACGAGTCTTCGGGGATCTTCACGTCGACGAGCGGATAGAACCCGTCGTTCCACAGGATCTGCGGGTCGGCCACGGTGATCATGTAGATCCCGAAGAACATCCGGGCCAGGTTGTCGTTGATGAAGTAGTTGATCGGCCCCGGCGACTGCGGCGCCGAGCCGGTGAAGTCCAGCAGCACCTTGTCGCCGGTGCGGGTCAGCGACAACACCAGCTTGTACGGCCCGTAGCCCACGCCGTCGTCACAGATGTAGTCGGAGAAGCTGATCGTCTCGCCGTCGGCGAAGATCGTCGTCAGCAGCGTCTTCATCGCCTGGTAGTTGCGGTCGAGGAGGGCGTCGAGGGCCGCCACGTACGTCTCGACGCCGAAGCGTTCGCACAGCTCCTGGATCCGCCGGGACGCCGTCCGGCAGGCCGCGACGATGCCGTTGAGGTCGGCGCGGTTCCACTCGGGCTGACGCACCTGGTTGAGGATGATCCGCAGCGCGTCCTCGTTGAGCACACCGCCCGCATACAGCTTGAAGGGCGGGATGATGACGCCCTCCTCGTAGATCGTGTGCGCGTCCGTGGGCATCGAGCTGACGGTCTTGCCGCCGACGTCGGACATGTGCCCGAACATCGACGACCAGCCGACGACCCGCCCGCCGACGTAGATCGGCATCACGACGAGCCAGTCGTTGGCGTGGCTGATCGCGCCGTCGCAGGAGTACGGGTCGGACGTGAGCAGCACGTCGCCCTCGCCGATCGTGCCCTCGTAGCGGTCGAGAAGCGACGGGATCGAGAGCCCGAACTGGCCCACGACCATCCGGCCGGACGGGTCGCCGATCAGCGGGAACTCGTCGTGCTGCTCCCGGATACCCGGCGAGAGCGCGGTGCGGAACAGCACCTCGTCCATCTCGTACCGGGCGTTGCGCAGCGCGTTCTCGATGATGTCGAGCGTGACCGGGTCGACGTCGACGGCGGCCAGCGGCTCGGTGTTCGTTTCCAGGATCTCGGCCATCACGCCTCCTCGGCGACGGGACGAATGAGCAGGCTGCCGGTGGGGTGCACGGTCGCGGCGTGGCCGGGTAGCACGAGCGTCGTCGAGTCCATCTCGGTGACGATCGCCGGGCCGGTGACGACGTCGCCGGCCCGCAGCTTCGCCCGGTCGTAGACGCCGGCCTCGGTGGTGGCGCCCTCGACGTAGATCGAGGTCGTGGTGCGCAGCGCGTCGGACGGGTCGGCGCCGCCCTCGGCCAGCTCGACCGGTTTCACGTGCGGGCGCGGCCCGGTGGCGGCCGCGCGGGCGCTGACCAGCTCGTGCTCGTTGCGCGTCAGCAGGAACGAGAACAGCCGCTCGTGTTCGGTGTCGAACGCCGAGCCCAGCGCCTCGAGGCTGAAGTTCTCCAGGTCGACGCTCACCGTGATCTCGAAGCCCTGCCCGTGGTAGCGCAGGTCGGCCTGGTAGCTCAGCGTCTGCTCCGAGCGCGGCACCCCTTCGGCTTCGAGCGTGGCGATCGCCTGCTCGGCCAGCTCGGAGTAGAGCCCGCGGACCTCGTCGTCGGTGAGCTCGGAGAACCGGCGGATGTAGGTGCGTGCCGCCTCGTCGCGCAGGCCGGTGGTGGCGTCGCCGTAGGCACACAGCACCCCCGGCGACGGCGGGATGATCACCGGCCAGGCCCCGGTGAGCTTGCCGAGCGCGTTGGCGTGCAGCGGCCCGGCGCCGCCGAACGCGACGAGCGCGAAGTCACGCGGGTCGTAGCCCTGCTGCACCGAGACCAGCCGCAGCGCACCGAGCATGTTCTCGTTGACGATGTCGATGATTCCCGCGGCGGCCGCCTCGACCGACCCCAGCCCCACGCCGTCCTGCACCCGGGCCACCGCGGCCCGCGCCGCGTCGCGGTCGAGCGCGATCTCCCCGCCGGCCAGTTCGGACGGCAGGTACCCGAGCACCACGTTCGCGTCGGTGACGGTGGGTTCGACTCCGCCCTTGCCGTAGGCGGCCGGGCCCGGGTCGGCGCCCGCCGACTGCGGCCCGACCCGGAGCGCCTTCGTGAGCTCCGGGACGTGGGCGATCGATCCGCCGCCGGCGCCGACCGTGCGGACGTCGACCGAAGTGGACCGGACCTTGAGGTCCCCGACCTGCGTCTCGCGCCCGATCCGCGGCAGACCACCCTCGACCAGGGCGACGTCGGTCGAGGTGCCGCCCATGTCGAACGTGAGCAGATCGGGGTAGCCGGCGCGGCTGGCCGCCCAGACCGCGCCGGAGACGCCGCCGGCCGGGCCGGACAGCAGCATCGACACCGGGTTGTCGGCCGCGGCCCCGGCACTGGCCAGGCCGCCGTCGGAGCGCAGGATGTAGAGCTTGCGGCTCAGCCGCCCGCTCATGTTCTCCAGGTAGCGCGCGACCTGCGGCTGCACGTACGCGTTGGCGACGGTGGTGATCGTGCGCTCGTACTCACGCAGCTCGGGCAGCACCTGCGAGGAGATCGACACCGGGATGCCGGGCAGTTCCTCGGCGGCGATCGCGGCGATGCGGTCCTCGTGCCCGGACCACACGTACGAGTTGATCAGCGCCACCGCGAGGGCCTCGATGCCCTGATCGCCCAGCGTGCGCAGCTTCCCGCGCAGGTCGTCCTCGTCCAGCGGGGTGACGATCGTGCCGTCGGCGCCGATCCGTTCGATCGCCTCGACGGTGTTCTCCAGCGCGGCCAGCGGCTCGGGTTTGGGCCAGATGATCCAGCCGGCCAGCCCGCCCGGCACGAACGACCGCGCGATCTGCAGCACCTGCCGGAACCCGGCCGTGGTGACGAGCCCGACGGTCGCGCCCTTGCCTTCGAGGATCGCGTTGGTGGCGACCGTGGTGCCGTGCAGCACCTGGCCGACCTCGTCCACGGTGGTGCCGGCGGCCGCGCACACCTTCTCGATGCCGGTGAGCACGCCGACGGACTGGTCGTGGGGGGTGGAGGGGGTCTTGGCGCGGAACGACTCGCCGCTGTCTTCGTCGATGAGCAGGACGTCGGTGAACGTGCCCCCGACGTCCACACCTAACCGGTAACGCATGCCACGCGCCTTCCTATCAGATGATGCCGGCTCCGCTGAGCCGTGAGATTTCGTCGTCCGGCAAGCCGAGAAGGCCTCCGTAGATCTCCTGGTTGTGCTGGCCGAGCTCCGGTCCGGTGGCACGCACTGTGCCAGGGGAGGCCGACAGTTTCGGGAACACGTTCTGCATCGCGACCGGGCCGAGGTTCGGGTCGGGCACGGTGACGATCGCGTCGCGCGCGGCGAAGTGCGGATCGTCGAACATGTCCATGGCCTTGTAGATGCGCCCGGCCGGGACGCCGCCGTCGTGGAGCGCCTCGAGGAGTTCCTCGGTGTCGTGCCGGGCGGTCCACGCGGCGATCAGCCCGTCGAGCTCGTCCATGTACTCGCCGCGCGCGCCGTGGGTGGCGTACCGCGGGTTCTCGCGCAGCTCCGGCTGCCCCATGACCGCGGCCAGCCGTCCGAACACCGAGTCCTGGTTGGCGGCGATCAGGACGCTGTCGCCGTCACGGGTCGGGTAGACGTTGCTCGGAGCGACGTTCGGCAGCACCGGGCCGGTGCGTTCACGCTGGTAGCCGGCCTGCTGCCACTCCGGGAGCAGCGACTCCATCAGGCCGAGGACCGACTCGTAGATCGCCGCGTCGACGACCTGGCCCCGCCCGGAGTTGTCCCGCTCGTGCAGGGCCACGAGCGTGCCGAGCGTCGCGTGCATCGCGGCCAGCGAGTCGCCGAGCGAGATACCGGCGCGCGAGGGCGGCTGGTCGGGCGAACCGGTGACGTACCGGATGCCGCCCATCGCCTCGCCGATCGAGCCGAACCCGGCGCGGGCGGCGTACGGACCGGTCTGGCCGTAGCCGGTGACCCGGGTGACGACGAGCTTCGGGTTGATCTCCCACAGTTTCTCCGGCGCGAGACCCCAGCGTTCGAGGGTGCCCGGGCGGAAGTTCTCCAGCAGGACGTCGGACTGCTCGACCAGCCGGCGCAGCAGGTCCTGGCCCTCGGGGGAGCGCAGGTTGGCGGTGACCGACTTCTTGTTGCGTGCCACCACCGGCCACCACAGCGACCGTCCGTGCGGCTTCTCGCGGCCCCACTGGCGCATCGGGTCGCCCTTGGCCGGGTCCTCGACCTTGATCACCTCGGCGCCGAAGTCACCGAGCAGTTGCCCGCAGAACGGGCCGGCCAGTAACTGGCCCAGCTCGACGACGCGGACGTCACGCAACGGCAGCGGGCGGGTCATCGGGGGTCCTCCTTGGAGCGGGGGCCGAGCAGTGAGGCGCGTGCGGAGTACAGGTGGGCGTGCATGACGGCTTCGGCCCAGGCGCCGTCGCGGGCGCGCAGCGCGGCGACGATCTCGTGGTGGTGGGCACAGCTACGGCGGCGGGCGTCCTCGTCGAACGCGTGCAGGGTGCGGAACAGCACCGACGCGTGGATGAGCTGGTTGACCGTGCTGGTCAGCACCGAGCTCTCGGACAGGCCGTTGATCAGGCCGTGGAACTGCGCGTTGAGCCGCAGTACGTCCTCCAGCTGCCCGGCGTCCGAGCAGCGGGTCAGCTCGGTCGCGATCTCGTCGAGGCGGTCGAGGTCCGCGTCGGACACCCGTTCGGCGGCGGTGCGCGCCGCGATGCCCTCGACGTGGGCGCGGATCGCGAAGATCGCGTCCAGGTCGGCGTGCGGGTGCTCGACGACGCGGGCGCCCTTGTTGGTGGTGATCTCGACGAGCCCGTCGGCCGCGAGCCGGCGCAGCGCCTCCCGCACCGGGGTGCGGCTCACGCCGAGCGTCGCGGCGAGTTCGGCCTCGCCGAGGCGCTCGCCGGGCACGTACTCCCCGCCCAGGATGCGGGTGCGCAGCTCGTCGGCCGCGCGATCGCTCGCTGCCGTCATCGGAGGGCCCTTCGTTCGCCGATTGCATACATGTAGTGGATGAGTTCCCAGTTCTTCAAGGGGTTGGACGGTTGTTTCTCGCGCATTGCATACATTCCACGTCGATGCTAAACACTGACGCATGGTGGAGATCGTTGAGGTCGGACCGCGCGACGGCCTGCAGAACGAGAGCGCGCTGGTGCCGACGGCCGCGAAGATCGCCTACATCGAGGCGCTGATCGCCGCCGGCGCCCGGCGGATCGAGGCCACCAGCTTCGTGCACCCGAAACGCGTGCCCCAGATGGCCGACGCGGAGGCGGTGATGGCCGGCGTGCCGCGCCCGCCCGGCGTCCGCTACATCGGGCTCGTGCTCAACGAGCGCGGGCTCGACCGCGCCCTGGCCGCCGGCGTCGACGAGGTCAACGTCGTGCTGGTGGCCAGCGAGACGTTCAGCCACCGCAACCAGGGCATGAGCGTCGCCGAGGCGGTGCGGTCGTTCGCGGCGGTCAGCGGCCGGGCCCGCGCCGCCGGGCTCGGGGTCACGGCCACGATCGGCGCGAGCTTCGGGTGCCCGTTCGAGGGCGAGGTCGCTCCGGCGACGGTGGCGGGCCTGGTGCGTGACTGCGCGGACGCCGGCGCGGACGAGATCGCGCTGGCCGACACCATCGGCGTCGGCGTGCCGGCGGACGTCGTGCGGCTGGTCGAGGCCGCGCGCGACGTCACCCGGTTACCGCTGCGGTTCCACTTCCACAACACCCGCAACACCGGGTACGCGAACGCGCTGACCGCGGTCGAGCAGGGCGCGGCGGCGCTGGACGCGAGCGCCGGCGGCATCGGCGGCTGCCCGTTCGCCCCGAACGCGACCGGGAACATCGCCACCGAGGACCTCACCTACGCGTTGCGCCGCTCCGGGATCGCGTCCGGGCTGACGCTCTCCGGCGTCGTCGGCGCGGCCGCCCTCATCGAGAACGAGCTCGGGACGCAGGTTCCCGCGCTGCTCGGCCGCGCCGGCGACTTCCCGGGTGCGCTCAGCCCCGAGCGCTGATCAGCGCGGCGAACTCCTTCGGGTGGTCGAGGAAACCGGTGTGGTCGCCGGGGAACAGCGTCGGCGTCGTGCCCAGCGCAGTGGCCAGCGCCCGCGACGTGCGGTCGCAGAGCTGCCCGGCGGACTCCTCACCGATGCCGACCTCCACCGTCGCGGTACGCAGCACCTCGAGGTCGGGGCGCCAGTACGACGTGCCGCGCAGCATGCGGACGAACCCGTAGTACTCGTCCTCGGCCGCCCGGCCCTCGCGCGGACCGCCGAACATCATCTCGAACACCTCGCCGGGCAGGTGGATGTTCGCGTTCGCCAGGAACTTCACCCAGGCGCCGCGGTGGTCGCCGGCCAGGTAGGTCGCGATCATCTCCTCGGTCTTCGCACGCCGCTGTGCGCGGTCGTCGAGCAGGTCGATCAGCGGCGGCTCGTGTGCGATCACCGCGCGCACCGACCCGGGGTGGCGCTGCGCCAGCGCGAGCACGCTCACCGCGCCGCCGCTGGAGCCGAACGCGACCGCGGGCCCGGCGTCGGCGTGCGCGATCAACCGGGCCAGGTCGTCGGCGCGGTCCTCGGGCGTCGAGTCGCGGTCCGGGTCGTCGACCGTGCTGCGGTTGATGCCTCGGGGGTCGGTGGTGAGCACGGTGTGGTCGAGCGCGAGCAGGTCGGCGACGCCGGTGAACGCGTCGGCGTCCATCGGTGCACCGGCGAGCACCACGAGCGGTCCGCGTCCGCGCAGCTCGTAGTGCAGTCGTGCGCCGGGTACGTCGAGCATGGGGTTCCTCCTGGATCGGGGCTTCGAGAGGGAGACCGGGTTCGTCGGGCAGACTCATCGCTCGTGGCGGAAGTTTTTCTCGACGACGACCTGAGCCGGGCGCTGGCGGGCGACGATGCGGCCTTCGGCCGCCTGGTCGGCCCGCTGCAACCGGAGCTGCGCGCGCACTGCTACCGGATGCTCGGATCGATCCACGACGCCGACGACGCCCTGCAGGACGCGCTCGTGCGCGCCTGGCGGGGGCTGGCCCGGTTCGAACGGCGCAGCTCGCTGCGGACCTGGCTCTACACGGTGGCCACCCGGGTGTGCCTGGACGCGCTGGCCCACCGCGGCCGCCGGGTGCTGCCGGTCGACCTGGGCCCGGCGTCCGACCACCCGGTCGCCACCGACGCCCCGGCGGCCGACGTGCCATGGCTGACCCCGTTCACCGGCCCGGACGGCGCCTACGAGCAGCGCGAGGCCGTGCAGCTGGCGTTCGTCGCCGCCTGCCAGCACCTGCCGGGCAACCAGCGGGCCGCGCTGCTGCTCTTCGACGTGCTCGGCTTCACGGTGGCCGAGATCGCCACCACGATGGACACCACGGTGGCGTCGGTGAACAGCGCGCTGCAGCGGGCCCGGGCCCGCGCGCCGCTCCCGGCGACCCAGCCGGCCGACGACGCCCGGCTGCGCCACACCGTCGCGGGCTTCGCCGGCGCGCTCGAGCGGGGGGACGCCGACGCGTTCGTGGCCCTGCTCACCGCCGACGTGACGTGGTCGATGCCGCCGCTGCCGCACTGGTACTCCGGGCGTGAGGCGGTGCGCGGGTTCGCGGCGGCGGTGCCGATGGCGCACTGCGGTTCCTGGCGGCACCGACCGGTCCGGGCCAACGGGGGACCGGCCGTCGCCTCCTACCTCGCCGACACCCCCTCAGGCCCGTATCGTCCCTGGTCGGTGAACGTTTTTGACTTCGCGGGCGAGAAGATCGCGGCGATCACGTCGTTCATCGGTGCGGAGTACTTCGAGGCCTTCTAAGGCCTGCGCCGACGCCGCTCTAGGGCAAAGTGGCGATGCCGGGACCCCCCTTAGACGACCACCGTAAGGTGCATGTTCTCGATCACCGAAGAATTCGCGAAGGCCCAGTACGACTACACCCGTGAGCGCCTCGGCACCGGTCCCCGCCGCGCCGACACCGAGCAGAGTCCGCGTCGGCACCGGGCCGGCGTGTTCACGCTGCTGTTCGCGCGTCACCGGCTGCAACCGTCGGCGCCCGACTGCTGATCATGACGTCACCGGCGGTCACCGGAAATTCTGTCGGACCCGTTCGCGACAATGCCTTCATGACGAGTGCGGAGCCGGCCCCTCTGGTCGGTCGCGACGCCGAGCTGGCGACGCTACGGGGATTGCTCGGCGGCACGGCGTCCGGCGGGGCCTCCGCCGCGGTCGTGTCGGGCGAGGCCGGCATCGGTAAGACCCGCCTGCTGCGGGAGTTCGCCCGCGCGGCCGACGCCGAGGGCGCGCTGGTCCTGGTGGGGCACTGCGTCAGCTTCGGGGGTGATGCTGTTCCCTTCCTGCCGATCAGCGAGGCCTTCGGGCGGCTCGCGCGGGACGAACCCGAGACCGTCGAACGGCTCCGCGTGCACTACCCGCCGCTGGCCCGCCTGCTGCCCCAGCGCCGGATGGTCGGCTCCGACGGCGACGAGGGCCGCCTCGACCCGGCGGTGCTGTACGAGGCCGTGCTCGGCGCGCTGTTCGAGCTGGCCAGCGACCGGCGCGTGTTACTGGTCCTGGAGGACCTCCACTGGGCCGACGGCGCCACCCGTGAGCTGTTCGGCTTCCTGCTCACCCGCCTGTCCGCCGAGGCCGCAGCCCCGGTCGTGCCGGTCGCCTCCTACCGCTCCGACGACCTGCACCGCCGCCACCCGCTGCGCACGGTCGTGCTCGAGTGGGGCCGGCTGCCCGGCGTCCTGCGGGTCGCGTTGCGTCCGCTGGAGCGGGCCGACGCCGCCGCGCTCGTCCGTGGCCTCGCCGAGGGTTCGGCCACCGAGCTGGACGACGCCGTGCTCGCCGACGTCCTCGACCGCGCCCAGGGCAACGCGTTCTACGCCGAGCAGCTGATCGCCGAGCTCGTCGCCAGCCCGTCGTCGTCGGTCATGATCCCGCGCGACCTGGCCGATCTGCTGCTGATCCGGCTCGAGCGGCTGTCCGCCGACACCCGGCACGTGCTGCAGCTGATCGCGGTCGCGGGGCTGAAGATCCACCACGACCGGCTGGTCCGCGTCGCCGGCCTGAGCAGCGCCGCGCTCAACGCCGCGCTGCGCGAGGCCGCCGACGCGCACGTGCTCGACCTGCGCCCGGGCGACAAGTACGCGTTCCGGCACGCGCTGCTGGCCGAGGCCGTCTACGACGACCTGCTCCCCGGCGAGCGCCGCCGTCATCACGCGCAGTTCGCCGAGGTCATCGCCAGCCTGGAAATACCGGGCACCGACGCCGACCTGGCCCGCCACGCCCGCGAAGCCGGTGACCTGACCACCGCGTTCGACGCCGGTATCCGCGCCGGCGACGAGGCGATGCGGGTCGCCGCGCCGGGCGAGGCGATGCGCCTCTACGAGTCGGTGCAGGAGCTGGCGTCCCTGGTCGAGGACCCACGCACGGTGGTCGAGCTGCCCCGCAAGGCCGCCAGCGCGGCCTCGCACGCCGGGTACCCGTTCCGGGCCGTGCACATGATCGAGGAGGCGCTCGGCCGGCTGCCCGCCGACGCCGCGCCCGACGTCCGGGCCGCGTTGCTGATCGAGCTCAGCGAGCACACGGTCGCGTTCGACACCTCGCACGACGTGGTCGGCCTGGCCCGCCAGGCGCTCGAGCTGATCCCCGAGGAACCGCCGACCGCGCTGCGGGCCCGGGCCCTGGCCGCGCTGGCCCGCGCGCTCTCGGCCAACGCCAGCGACATCGACGAGGCCATCGTCTACAGCGACGAGGCGCGCGCGATCGCCGTCCGCGTCGGGATCACGAACGTCCAGGCCGACGCGGCCACCACCCGCGCGCGGATCGAACGCTGGCGCGCCGATCCGGCCGCCGCCGAGCGGCTGCTGCGCGACAGCATCGTGCAGGCCCGCGCGTCGGGCGATCCCAACGCGACGCTGCGCTCGCTCTACAGCCTGGCGATCTTCCTCTACGAGCAGGGCCGCCTGGAGGACGCGCGGCTGGCGTTCGGCGAGACGGCCGGTGTGGCCCGCGAGATCGGGCGTCCATGGGCCACCTACGGCGCCGACGCGCTGCCGATGATGATCCAGGCCGACTACGTGTTGGGGCGCTGGGACGACGCGCTGTCCGTGGCCGCGGCCTACCCCGACGCTCCGGCTCTGGCCCGGGCCGGCCTGGTCGCGGCGAGCCTGACCGTGCACGCCGGGCGCGGCTCGGCCGACGTGCTGCGCCTGGCCGAGTCGAACCGGCCCTGGTGGCGGCGGGACGGGGTGCTCTGCATCATCGGCGGCGCCGCGCTGCTCGACGCGTACGCCGACCGCGGCGACGTGGAGGCGGCGCTGGCCACCCACGACGAGATCATCGACACGGTCTCCACCCAGTGGGGTGGCCGCTGGTTCGACGCGCGGTTCCGGCTGCACGCGCTGGCGCTCGGCGCGCTCGCGAGCTCGGTCGCCCGGGCCGGAGCGGCCGAGCGGGCCGCGGCCGTGCGTCGGGGTGCGGAGCTGGTGAGCATGGTCGGCCGGGTCGCGGAGAGCGTCCGGGCCCGCAGCGGCAGGCTCGGCCCCGACGAGCCCACCCGGATGACCCGCGCCGACGACGACTGGCCCCGCCTGCGCTGGGCGCCGCCGCACGGGGGCGGGCCGCTCGGGCCGGAGAGCACGGCCTGGGTCGTCCGCGTGGCCGCCGAGTGGGCCCGCCTGCGCTGGGCCGCCGCGTCCGACCCGGCCGCGTCCGACCCGGCCGCGCCCGACCCGGCCGCGCCCGACCCGGCCGCGCCCGACCTTGCCGAATCCGGCCCGGCCGCGTCCGACCCTGCCGCGGTCGACCTTGCCGCGGTCGACCTTGCCGCTGTCGGCCCGGCCGGCGGTGAGGTGTCGGCCACGGCCGCGATTCCTTCGGGTGGGAGTCCCCCGACCGCGGTGTCCTCGGCTGCGGTGTCTTCGGCTGCGGTGTCTTCGGCCGAGGCGCTCTCGGCCGAGGTTCCGTCAGCGGAGGAGTTGGTGGCGGTCTGGCGGCGGTCGGTGGAGGCCTTCGGCTACGGGCACCGGTTCGAGGGCGCGCGGTCGCGGGCGCGGCTGGCGGCCGCCCTGCTGGCCACCGGCGACCCGGGGTCCGCCCGGGCCGAGGCCGCCGCGGCCCGGTCCACGGCCCGTGAGCTGGGCGCCGAGCCGCTGCTCGCCGAGCTGGCCGCGCTGGCCGGTCCGGCCGGGCCACGCACCGCGGCCGATCGCCGCGACACCGAGCTGACCCCGCGAGAGAGGCAGGTGCTCGAACTCCTCGCGCTGGGCCGCACCAACCGGCAGATCGGGCGCTCCCTCTACATCAGCGACAAGACGGTGAGCGTCCACGTGTCGAACCTGATGGCGAAGCTCGGCGCCGCCGGGCGCACCGAAGCCGCGGCCCTGGCCCGCCGCGCCGGTCTCCTCACCTAGGCCGCATCCGGCGATCCGTGCTCGGCTGCGGCTCCGCTCAGCCGCCGCCAGGCCGGGTTGCCAGTCCTTCCGGCTCGGCTCCGCTCAGCCGCCGCCAGGCCGGGTTGCCGGTCGCTCCGGCTGCGGCTGCGGCTCCGCTCAGCCGCCGCCAGGCCGCGTTGCGGGTCCCTTCGGATTAAGCAGCGGGATCGGAAAGGACCTCCGCCTTGCCGCTCGCCGCCCGGACCACGCCCACGGCGGCCTGAACCTGGAAACCCGACCCTAGCCCTGCGTCACCGGGCGGATCACCAGCTCGTTGACGTCGACCTCGGGTGGTTGGGCGAGCGCGAACGCGATCGCCTCGGCGACCGCGGACGGTGGGATGGCGATCCGGTCGCGCAGGGCGAGCAGGTCGGCGCGGACCTCCCGGTCGGTGGCCGCCCCGGCGAAGTCGGTCGCGATGAAGCCGGGGGTGACGGTCGTGACGCGGTACGCGCCGTCCGACTCCTGGCGCAGCCCTTCGGCGATCACCCGGACCGCGGTCTTCGTCGCCGCGTACACCGCCATCGTCGGCAGCGTGCGGAACGCGGCCGTCGAGGCGGTCGTGACGAAGTGCCCGCTGCCCTGCGCGCGGAACACCGGCAGCGCGGCCGCGATCCCGTGCAGCACGCCCTTGATGTTGACGTCGACCATCGCGTCCCATTCGTCGACCCGCAGGTCGGCCAGGTGCGACACCGGGCCGATGCCCGCGTTGCCGACGAACGCGTCGACCCGGCCGAAGCGGTCGAGCGCGAGGTCGACCAGGGCGGTGACGTCGTCGCGTCGGCGGACGTCGGTCGCCGCGTAGACGGCGTCGCCGAGCGACGACGCGAGCGCCTCGAGCCGGTCGGTGCGGCGCGCCCCGAGAACGAGCCGTGCGCCCCGCGACGAGAGCAGTCGCGCCGTCGCCTCCCCGATCCCGCTGCTCGCGCCGGTGATGACCACGACCGTGTTGGTGGTTTCCATGTCTCGAACGGTAGGAATGGGGACGTGGAGCGACCATGAGCGAGCGTTCGGATGATGTGCGCGATCGTTCGGCCGACGTGCTGCCCGACGCGCTCGCGACGCTCGGCGCGCGCCCGGCCCGCCTCTCGACGTTCGCCGGCGGCGGGGACTGGGCGCTGCGGTTCGGCCGGTCGGCGCAGGTGAAGGTCGTCGCGGTCGAGGAAGGCACGTGCTGGGTGCGCGCCGGCGCGGCCGAACCGGTGCGCCTCGGAGCGGGTGAGGCGTACCTGCTCAGCGGCGCCGACTACGTCACCGCGAGCGACCCGGCGGTCCGTCCGCGCGACGGCGCCGCGGCGGCGCGGGGAGACGCCCGGTACGAGGCCGGCACCGGGCCGGTCACGGTGCGGATGGTCGGCACCGCGTTGCGTTTCGCCGATGCCGACGGCGCGCGCCTGCTCCTCGACGGGCTGCCGCCCGCGCGCACCCTGCGCGGCGGGGTCGCGGCGACGCTGTCGCTGCTCGCGGCCGAGGCCACTGCGGGCGGGCGCGCCGGCGAGGCGCTGCGCCGGCACCTGAGCCAAGCGCTCTACCTGCAGGTCTTCCGGTCCAGCGCGCTCGCGGGCGCGCTCAGCGAACCCGGTATCGGGGCCGCGCTGCTCGCGCTGCACGAGCGGCCGGCCGAGCCCTGGACGGTCGCGCGGCTGGCCGCGGTCGCCCGGCTCTCCCGCACGGTCTTCGCCACCCGCTTCGCCGCGCTCGTCGGTGTACCGCCGATGGACTACCTGCGGCGACGGCGGATCGCCGGTGCGGACGCCGAGCTGGCCGCCGGCCGGACCGTCGCGTCGGTCGCCGGCCGCTGGGGATACGCGTCCGAGAGCGCGTTCAGCGCGGCCTACAAACGGGTCACCGGGCACCCGCCGGGCGCGCGGATGCTCCATCCTTTTCGGTATGACTGACGCACATCCGCTCCTCCGGTACTTTCTGGACGCCGCCGACGGCCGGTTCCCGGACGACGACGGGACGGTGACCGCCGTGCCGGCGCTGGACGGCGGCCGGGAGTGCGCGGTCGCGTTCACCGGGCACGCGGTGGTGGCCACCGCGCTGAGCCCCGCGCACGTCGCGGCCGAGAAGCCCGACGGGTTCGGCCGGTCGATGTCCCCGGACTTCCTGCGCTTCCTGGCCGGCCCGGCGGGTGACGTCGGCGACCTGGACGTCACCGTCGTGGCCCGGGGCCGGGGCGGGGCGGCGGCGCTCCCGAAGCTCACCGACGCCGACGACCACCCGCGGGTCGCGTTCGCCCGCGCCCGCCGGTCGAACGTGCGCGTCTACGGCGACGAGCGGGGCCTGGTCACGCTGGCCGAGGGCATCGCCGGGCGGCTGGAGATGTCGATCGAGCTGCACCACCAGACCGTCCGCGGACGGGGTAACGGCCGGTCGCTGATCCGCGAGGCGCTGTCGCTGGTGCCGCGCGACGAGGCGGTGTTCGCGGGGGTCTCGCCGGGCAACGCCCGCTCGCTCCGGGCGTTCCTCGCGGCCGGCTTCACGCCGATCGGCAGCGAGGTGCTGATCCGGCCCGCACGGGATCAGCCGGTGAACGCGCGCAGGTGAGCGGCGAGCTCGTCGGCGTCCTCGGTGGGGATCGTGTGATGGCTGGCCTGTGCGACGGTGCGCGCGGTGACGTCGGGAAGAAGGCCGGTGGCCACCCGCGCCACCCGCGCCGGGTCCTGGGACCGGCTGCGGCCACCGGTGACGACGAGCACGGGGAGGGAGAGCGCCGTCAGCTGCTCCGGTTTCGGACGCCGGGGGAGCACCGGGCGGTGCCAACGCTCGGCGGTGGACGCGCGCATGAGCTCCATCCAGGCCGGGTCCACGGCGCGGCCGCCGGTCTCCCAGTCGTACAGCCGCTGCACCCGCCGGGGAGTGGCGCCGAGCAGCACCGGGAGCCCGCGCCGGAGATATCCCGGTGCCATCGGGGCGAAGCAGGACGACGGTTCGAAGAGCGCCAGCCGGTCGACGCGGCCGGGGTGGGCGAGCGCGTAGCTCAACGCGATCCAGCCGCCGTAGGAGTGGCCGCCGAGGACCGGCCGGTCGAGGCCGTCGAGCACGGCGTCGAGCCAGCGGTGCAGGTCGGCGACCGACGTCAGCGCGGTGCGCTCGCTGCGCCCGGCGTCGCCGACGAGATCGGGGGCGTGCACCCGGAACTCCCCGGCCAGCGCGGACGCCAGCGCGAACCAGGCCGTCGAGGTCGCGCCACCGCCGTGCAGCAGCACCAGCGGACGGCCCCGGCCGCTCGCGTGGACACGCGTGCGCCCCACCGGTGTCGGGAGGTCGACGGCCTCGGTTCCGGCCGGCCACTGCGCCAGGACCGCGTCGTACGCGGACGAGAAGTCGGTCACCCGATCTGTCTACATCATGTAGTCAATGCGGGTTCCCGTTTCGCCGCGACTTCGGTGATCACCTGCGCCAGCAACGAGTCGGCGCGCTCGTTCTCGACCTGGCAGCTGCCGGCCGCCCGGTGCCCGCCGCCGCCGTGGCGCAGCATGACCGCGCCGATGTCGGTGGGGGACGTGCGGTCGAGGATCGACTTGCCCACCGCCAGCACCGTGTTCGTGCCGCCGCGGCCGGGCAGCACGTGGATCGACACCCGTGCCTGCGGGAACAGCGCGTAGACCATGAACCGGTTGCCGGCGTGGATGACCTGCTCGCGACGGAAGTCGACCACCACGACGTCGTCGTGCTGACGACCGAGGCGGCGCAGCTGCTCGGTGAACGCGTTCGCCTGCTTGCGGTAGACGTCCACGCGCTCGGCGACGTCGGGCTGGGCGAGGATGTCGTCGACCGTCGGGCTCTCCGCGCAGACGCCGATCAGCTTCATCATCAGCTGGTAGTTCGAGATCTTGAAGTGCCGGAAGCGTCCGAGGCCGGTGCGGCTGTCCATCAGGAAGTTCAGCAGCGTCCAGCCCTCGGGATAAAAGATGTCCTCGAGGTCGTACGCGCCGGAGTCGCCGGCGTCGACGGCCTCCATCATGTCGTCGGAGACCGTCGGGAACGCCTTCCGGCCGCCGTAGTACTCGTAGACCACGCGCGCCGCGGACGGGGCGTCCGGCCGGATGACGTGGTTGGCCGAGTTCGCGCCGACGCGGAGGGTCTCCGAGCGGTGGTGGTCGAAGACCAGGTGCGCGTCGGGCGAGTAGGGGAGGTTCGTGAGGATGTCGCGCTCGGTGATCTCGAGCAGCCCGTCCTGCACCGGCTTGGGGTGCACGAACACGATCTCGTCGATCAGGTCCAGGTGACGCAGGAGGACAGCGCACACCAGTCCGTCGAAGTCGCTGCGGGTCACCAGGCGGAATTTCATCGCGGGTCCTCGGGCTCTCGCTCTAACGGTGGGCTCGCGTCAGGTGTCCGAGAGCCTGGCTTGAGCAGTAAATCGGCCGTTTCCGCGGAAAGCTGAGGGCAGTGGGCGCCAGCCGTCGATGGCGGTGTCGAGAAGATCCCGGCGGGGGTGTCCGATCGGGCGGGCGCCGTTCGTAGCAGGGTTGACTCGCACCCCGCACACCTCGGGAGATGATCCGGATGGCGCAGTACCTGATGTCCGTGCTCGACGACGGCACCCACCCCGGCACGCCGGAGGAGCAGGCCGCGATCGACGTCTTCAACGAGAAATTGCGGACCGGCGGCCACTGGGTGTTCGCCGACGGCCTCGGCGCGCCCGGCACGGCCACCGTCGTCGACAACCGCGGCGACGAGCCCGTGCTCACCGACGGGCCGTACGTGGAGACGAAGGAGTACGTCGTCGGCCTGTGGATCATCACCGCACCGCATCTCGACGTCGCGCTGCGGCTGGCCACCGAGGCGTCGAAGGCCTGCAACCGCCGGATCGAGCTCCGACCGACGCACAGCGAATGACCGGCGTCGCCGACACGATCACCCGGGTCCACCGTGACGAGTGGGCCCGGGTGGTCGCCACCCTGGCCCGGCGCCTCGGCGACCTCGACGTCGCCGAGGAGATGGCGGCGGAGGCGTTCGCCACCGCGGTCGAACGCTGGCCGGACGAGGGCGTCCCGGCCAACCCCGGCGCCTGGCTCACCACCACCGCCTACCGCAAGGCCGTCGACCGCCTGCGCCGCGAGGTCCGGCGCGACGAGAAGCACCAGGAGGCGCTGATGCTCACCGACACCCCCGAGCCGCTCGGCGCGATCGACGACGACCGGCTCCGGCTGGTCTTCACCTGCTGCCACCCCGCGCTGGCGATGGAGGCCCGGATCGCGCTGACCCTGCGCCTGGTCGGCGGGTTGACCGTGCCCGAGATCGCCCGCGGGTTCCTGGTCGAGGAGCCCGCGATGGCGCGGCGGATCACCCGCGCGAAGGCGAAGATCCGGGCGGCGCGGATCCCGTACGGCGTGCCGCTGCGCGAGGACCTCCCGGCCCGCGTCACCGGCGTCCTCGCCGTGCTCTACCTGATCTTCAACGAGGGCTACCTGGCCTCGGACCCCGACCGGTCACCCCTGCGCGACGACCTGGCCGACGAGGCGGTCCGGTTGACCCGGCTGGTCCACGGCCTGCTCCCCGCCGACGGCGAGGTCGCCGGGCTGCTGGCGCTGATGGTGCTGACGCAGGCGCGCCGGGCCGCGCGGGTGACGGCGGGCGGCGAACTGGTCGCGCTCGGCGAGCAGGACCGCGGCGCCTGGGACCGGGAGCTCGTCGCCGAAGGCCACGCCCTGGTCCGGGCGCGGCTGGCCGCCGGCGAGGCCCCCGGGCGCTACCAGCTCCTGGCCGCGATCAACGCCGTCCACACCGACGCCCCGGACGTCCGGGACACCGCCTGGCCGCAGATCGTCGCGCTCTACGACCAGCTGGCGCGCCTGGATCCCTCGCCGGTCGTCCGGCTCAACCGGGCGATCGCGGTCGCCGAGGTCGACGGCCCGCAGGTCGCGCTGGCGCAGGTGGACGGGCTGCCGCTCGAGGGCTACCACACGTTCCACGCGACCCGGGCCGAGCTGCTGCGCCGGCTGGGGCGCAGCGCGCCGGCGCGGGCCGCGTACGACCGGGCGATCGCGCTGGCCACCAACGCCGGCGAGATCTCCTACCTCGTTCGCCGACGCGACCAGCTCGCCGGGTGAGCGGCCGCTAGGGTCGGCGCTGTGGAGCAGCCTCTCGCCCGAACGCAGCGGAGTGCGTCGATGATGCCGTTCGCGGCGCTGGTGCACGGCGCGCGGTTCGGGGCGCTGGTGCTGGGCGCGGTGTCGGCCGCGCTGTACACCTGGATCGGGTCGCTGCCGGCGTCCGAGCTGCCGCTCTGGCTGCTCCTCACCGGGTTCCTCGTCCTGTTCGCGGTGCCGCTGCTCTACCTGCTGCTGTTCCGGCTGGCCCGGCGGTGGACCCGGGTGACGTTCGTGGTCGGCGCCGGGGAGTTCCGGCTGCCCCGGGGCGTGCCGTGGTTCGGCGCGGTGTTCGTGCTGCAGGCGCCGATCGTGGCGAACCTGATCGTCCAGCCGGAGCTGGACTCCCTGGCGCTGCGTGTCGTCGCGGTGCTCGTCGTGCCGCTGATGGTGTGGGCGCTGTTCCGGTCGGGGCCTCTCCGGCTCACCCCCGACGGTCTGCGGATCTCGCCCCGGCACCGGGTGGTCTGGGACGTGCTCGAACCCGGCGGTCCCTACCCCGAGCACGTCCAGGGGCGGACGATCTGGCTGCTCACCCGGTACGACGGCTGGAAGAGCATCACCGTGCACGACGAGCTCGTCGACGTGGAGTTCCTCGCGGCCGCGATCCGCCACTACCGGGAGAACCCGGCGGCCCGCGCCGGGATCGGCACGCGGGCCGGGCTCGACGCGCTGGCCGGGGCGTAATTGGGGCGAGATCGTCGGTGGGGCACGCGACACTGTCGCGGTGCTCATGACGCTGTCCACGACCCACCGGCCCGCCACCGACCTCGGGTACCTGCTGCACAAGCACCCCGACAAGGCGTTGCGCTTCGACGTCGCCGCCGGCGCCGCGCACGTGGTGTGGCCGGAAGCGACGCCCGAGCGCAGCACGGTCGCGCTCCTGCTCGAGGTCGACCCGGTCGCGCTGGTGCGCGGCCCGGCGCAGGCGTCGCTGAGCCAGTACGTCAACGACCGGCCGTACGTGGCCTCGTCGCTGCTCGCGGTCGCGCTGGGCAAGGTCTTCCGCACCGCGCTCAACGGCCGCTGCGACGCGCGTCCCGACCTCGCCGAGCGTCCGCTGCCGCTGGAGATCCGGTTGCCCGCGGTGCCCAGCCAGGGCGGCCCCGAGCTTCTCGAGCGGCTGTTCGCGCCGCTGGGCTGGAGCGTGCGCGCCACGCCGATCCCGCTCGACCCGCGGGTACCGGACTGGGGCGCGTCGCGGTACGTCGCGCTGGAGCTCACCGGCGAGGTGCGCCTGGCCGACGCGCTGACCCAGCTCTACGTCCTGCTCCCGGTGCTCGACGACACCAAGCACTACTGGGTCAGCCAGGAGGAGGTCGACAAGCTGCTGCGCGCCGGTGGGCGCTGGCTGGCCACGCACCCCGAACGTGACCTGATCACCCGCCGGTACCTGCGTCACCGCCGCGAGCTGGTGCTCTCCGCCGTCGGCCGGCTGGCCGAGATCGACGACACCGAGCCCGAGACGCTCGACAACGCGGTCGCCGCCGGGGCGCGCCCGCTGGCCCGCCGCCGCGTCGACGCGGTCGTCGCCGCGCTGGCCGCCGAGGGCGCGTCGAGCGTCGTCGACCTCGGTTGCGGGGAGGGCGCTCTGCTGCGCGCGCTGCTCAACGATCCCCGGTTCGCCCGGGTCCTCGGCGTCGACGTCTCGGCCCGCGCGCTGGAGACCGCGGCCCGCCGCCTGAACTTCGACCGGATGTCCGACCACGTGCGGGCGCGGATCGAGCTGATCCAGTCCTCGCTCACCTACCGGGACGACCGGTTGCGCGACTACGACGCGGTCGTGCTGATGGAGGTGATCGAGCACCTCGATCCGCCGCGCCTGCCCGCGCTCGCGCGCACGCTGTTCGGTGCCGCGAGGCCCAGGACCGTGCTCGTCACCACGCCCAACGCCGAGTACAACGTCCGCTACGCCGGCCTGCGCCCCGGGGCGTTCCGCCATCCCGACCACCGGTTCGAGTGGACCCGCTCCGAGTTCGCGCAGTGGGCCGCGGCGGTCGCGCACGAGCACGGCTACTCCGTGCACCACGCGCCGGTCGGCGACGACGACCCCGAGATCGGCCCGCCCACCCAGCTGGCGATCTTCCGGCGCGAGGAGGTCCGATGAGCACGCTGACGATTCCCACGCTGTCGCTGGTGTGCCTGGTCGGGGTCAGCGGTTCGGGCAAGTCGACGTTCGCGCGCACCCACTTCGGACGGTTCGAGGTGCTCTCCAGCGACTTCTGCCGCGGGCTGGTCGCCGACGACGAGAACGACCAGAGCGCCACCGGGGCCGCGTTCGACGTCCTGCACCACATCGCCGGCGTCCGGCTGGCCGGGGGCCGGCTGACCGTCGTGGACGCCACGAACACCCAGGCCCAGGCCCGGAAGGCGCTGGTCGAGCTGGCCCGGGCGCACGACGTCCTGCCGGTCGCGATCGTCCTCGACGTGCCCGAGAAGGTGTGCCTCGCCCGCAACGCCGGGCGCACCGACCGCGACTTCGGCGCACCGGTGATCCGGCGCCAGAGCGACCAGCTGCGCCGCTCGCTGCGGTCGCTGCGCAAGGAGGGCTTCCGCACCGTCCACGTGCTCCGCGGCGAGGACGAGATCGCCGACGCGGTGATCGTCCGGGAGAGACTGCTCAACGACTTCCGCGACGACCACGGCCCGTTCGACGTCGTCGGCGACGTCCACGGGTGCCGTCGCGAACTCGAGGCCCTGCTGACCCGGCTGGACTACACGCTCGTGCACGACGACGAGGGTCGCCCGGTCGACGCCGTGCACCCGGCCGGGCGCCGGGCGGTGTTCGTCGGCGACCTCGTCGACCGCGGTCCCGACGCCCCCGGCGTGCTGCGGCTGGTGATGGGCATGGTCGCGGCCGGCCACGCCCGCTGCGTCCCCGGCAACCACGAGAACAAGCTGGTCCGCGCGCTCCGGGGCCGCGACGTGCAGCGCACCCACGGGCTGGCCGAGACGCTCGAGCAGCTCGCCGGGCAGCCGCCGGAGTTCGTCGCGGCGGTCGAGGAGTTCTGCTACGGGCTGGTGTCGCACCTCGTCCTCGACGACGGCAAGCTGGTCGTCGCGCACGCCGGGCTCAAGGAGGAGTACCACGGCCGGGCGTCCGCCCGGGTGCGTGGCTTCGCCCTCTACGGCGACACCACCGGCGAGACCGACGAGTACGGGCTGCCGGTCCGCTACCCGTGGGCCGAGGAGTACCGGGGCCGCGCGACGGTGCTCTACGGGCACACGCCGGTGCCCAGGCCCCAGTGGGTCAACAACACGCTCTGCCTCGACACCGGGTGCGTGTTCGGCGGCGCCCTCACCGCGCTGCGCTACCCGGAGCGGGAACTGGTGAGCGTCCCGGCCGAGCGGGTCTGGTACGAGCCGGTCCGGCCGCTGTCCCCGGAGGCGGCCCGCCGCCCCGACGAGCTGGCGATCACCGACGTCACCGGACGCCGCGGCGTCGAGACCCGGCTGGCCGGCCGGGTGACCGTCCGGGAGGAGAACGCGGCCGGCGCGCTCGAGGTGATGAGCCGGTTCGCGCTCGACCCCCGCTGGCTGATGTACCTGCCGCCGACGATGGCCCCGTGCGCCACCGCGTCCACCGGCGATCTGCTGGAACACCCCGCCGCGGCGTTCGACGCCTACCGCTCGGCGGGCGTCGACCGGGTGATCTGCGAGGAGAAGCACATGGGCTCCCGCGCGGTGGTGCTGCTCGGTCGCAGCGCCGGGGTCGCCCACACCCGGTTCGACGCCGAGCCGGGCGCGAGCGGAGCCGTCTGGACCCGCACCGGCCGGGCGTTCTTCCCCGCGCCGCTGACCGAGGAGCTGCTGGGCCGGCTGCGGGGTGCGGCCGAAACCGCCGGCCTGTGGAACGACGCCGACTGGCTGCTGTTCGACGCGGAGATCCTGCCCTGGTCGGCGAAGGCCGACGAGCTGCTCCGCGGGCAGTACGCGGCCGTCGGCGCCGCCGCCAGGGCCGCGACCCCGGCCGCGGTGGACGTGCTCTCGGCGGTGGCGGCCCGGGGCGTCGACGTCGGTGAGCTGCTGGGGCGGGCCACCGCCCGGGTCCACAACGCCGAGGCGTTCAGCGACGCGTACCGCCGGTACGTGTGGCCGACGGCCGGCTTGAGCGGCGTCGAGGTCGCGCCGTTCCAGTTGCTGGCGTCGGGCCCCGCGGAGGGCGAGGGCCGCACCTGGGCCGACCACGACCACGGCTGGCACCTCGAGGTGGCCGACCGGCTGGCCGCGGCCGACCCGGCGCTCGTGCGGCGCACCCGCCGGCTCGTCGTCGACGTGGACGACCCGGACTCGAGCGCGGCCGGGGTGGCGTGGTGGGAGGAGCTGACCGGGGCCTGCGGCGAGGGCATGGTGGTGAAGCCGCTGGCCAACGGGGCGGTCGGCCGGCGCGTGCAGCCGGGAATCAAGGTGCGTGGCCGCGAGTACCTCCGGATCATCTACGGGCCCGACTACACCGAGCCGGCGAACCTCGAGCGGCTGCGTGAACGGGGGCTCGGGCGCAAACAGTCGCTCGCGCTGCGCGAGTACGCCCTCGGCGTCGAGGCGCTCGAGCGGGTGGCCCGCGGTGAGCCGCTGTGGCGGGTGCACGAGGCGGTGTTCGCGGTGCTGGCGCTGGAGTCGGAGCCGACCGACCCGCGCCTGTGACCGCGGAACCGGGGATCGGCGGTCCCTGGTTCACCACCGGGAACACCCGCACACTTCAGTCTCATGACAACGCTCCACACGCACTGCGACGGCGACACGATGCCCTTCGTCCGGGAGTTCGTGCGTGACCCGCTCGGGGTGGCCTCGCTGGTGCCGAGCGGGGGAGCGCTGGCCCGCCGGGTCACCGCGCCGATCGCGGCGTCGGGTCAGCCGGTGGTCGTGGAGCTCGGGCCGGGCACCGGGGCGTTCACCCGCGTCATCCAGGCGGCGCTCGGCGGCCGGGGGCTTCACCTCGCGCTGGAGGTGAACGAGCAGTTCACCCGCTTGCTCGCCGCGCGCTTCCCCGGCGTCGACGTGATCCCGGCCGACGCGCGTGACCTGCCCGAGGTCCTCGGCGGCCGGGGCATCGACCGCGCCGACGTCGTGGTGAGCGGCCTGCCGTGGGCGGCGTTCGGGGCGCAGCAGCAGACCGGGATCCTCGACGCGATCACCGGCGCCCTGCAGCCCGGGGGCGCGTTCACGACGTTCGCGTACGTGCACGCGCGGTGGTCGGGCCCGGCCCGCCGTTTCCGCCGTCTCCTGGACACCCGCTTCGAGGAGGTCGTGGTGGGCCGGACGGTCTGGGCCAACGTGCCTCCCGCCCTCGTCTACCACTGCCGCCGACCCCGGTAGGCCGCACGACTCCACAGATCGCGATCGGAGCGCGTTGATACGGATGAGCCCGGTCGAAGGAGTTGGAGATTGTGGCGAGCAACCTCGACGAGGTGGCGTTCGACAGTTACGTCGCTGAGCACGGGCGGACGTTCCTGCGGTTCGCGTACGTGTTGTGCGGTGACTACCACCTGGCCGAGGACCTCGTCCAGGAGTCGTTCGTGCGGGTGCACCGGCGCTGGCCGAAGGTGCGCTCCGAGCAGCCTGCGGCCTACGTGCGCAAGACGATCCTGCGGCAGTACCTGTCGTGGCGCCGGCGGAGAGCGTCGGCGGAGGTGCCTGCCCTCCCCGACGCCGACACCAACCAGGACGGTCGTCCCGACCACGCCGACAGCGTGGCCGACCGCGACGCGGTGCGGATCGCCGTCGCCGGGCTGCCCCCGCGTCAGCGCGCGGTGCTCGTGCTCCGGTTCTACGAGGATCTCGACGACGACGAGATCGCCGCGATCATCGGCTGTTCGGCACCCACAGTCCGGTCCCACGCCAGCCGGGCACTGGCCCGTTTACGCGGGGCGTCCCCGTTGCTCGAGGAGCGTTTCTCATGAACGACGTCGAAACCCACGTGCGCTCGGTGCTCTCCGAACTGGCTGACGGCGCTCCGCCCCCGGCCGGCCTCGTCGGCGCCGTCCGGGGCCGGCAGCGGCGGGTCCGCCGCCGCCGGTTGGCCGTGGGTGCGGCCGCGGTCGCGGCGGTCGTGCTGGCCGCGGGCGTCGCCACCGTGCAGCTGCGCGAGCCGGACACCACCCTGCAGGTCGCCGCACCGCCGCTGACCGACAGTGGGTTGCCGCCGGCGCCGCTGGGCCTCGGCGAGTTGCCGGACGGTTTCGGCCGGCCCCGGGTGTCGATCTTCGACACCGGGCGGTGGCGGATCTGGTCCACCCGTGAGAACCCCGAAGCGGAGCTGGAGGTGTCGATCGACTCGACCGAGCCGAACGGCTCCACCTGGCCGGGCGTCGAGCCGGAGAAGGTGGCGTTCGACGGGCGGCCGGCGACGCTCACCGCGCTTCCGATCAACGACGGGGACTCGATGGCCACGCTGGCCTTCCAGCGCGGGCCCGCGCTCTGGGTCGCGGTGTCGGTCGTCACCCGGGGCGACGAGGACCCGTACTCGGCGGTCAGCCGGGACGAGCTCTTCGGCGTCGCCCGTGGGCTCACCGACGAGCCGACCGCGGTGCAGGAGCTGATCCGGTTCGCCGCGGTCCCCTCCCCGCTGGTGCTGTGCGCGAGCCACGACGGGTCCGGGCAGGAGTTCGACACGTCGCAGGTGGCGCTCTGCGACCCGCGGGTGAAGAACCTTCCGGTCGCGCTGAACGGCACTCTGCCCGCGGTGCCCGACAACGCGGCCGTGCAGGTGTACTGGCAGCACGTCGAGCCCGGCGAGTGGTGGCGTGACCGGCGCAGCGGCGTGCGACGCGCACCGGTCACGGTGAACGGTCGCGAGGGCGAGATCGCCGAGGCCGGTACCGCGGCGCAGCGGCTCTGGTACGGCTGGGTCCGGCTGGCGAACGGCGTCGTGGTGAACGTCGAGACGCGTGAGCCGAATCTGTTCACCCGGGAGCGGTTCGTCGAGTTCCTGGGTGCCCTCGGCCCCGGTCAGGGTCTCGATTAGGTCGTTTAGCCTGTCGGCATGTACCACTGGAACGATCCGGGCTCGACCCCCGACGCGCGGACCTGGCGGGACGCGTTCATCGACCTGCACGGGGAGAGCCGGGTCACCCTCACCGAGACCGGTCCCTGGGCCGGCCGGCTGGAATGGCAGCGGTCGACGTCCTACGGCATCGCGCTCTGCGGCAACGTCCGTGAGGAGTTCGTCCGGCAGGGCAGGCACATCCGGGCCGACACCCGGGGCGTGTTCGAGCTGCTGGTCCCCATGGTCGGCAGCGCCCAGGTCACGCAGGCCGGCGCCGAGAGCGTGATCCGGCCGGGGACGCTCGCGCTGTGCGATGTGGACCGCCCGTTCACGTTCGCCCACGCCGAGGACTTCGTCTCGACCGCGGTGCTGATCCCCACCGATGCGGTCCACCGCCGCACCGCGACGCGCGAGTCCCTGGCGTTCGACGGCACCGCCGGGCTGGGCCGGGTGATCCGGCGCATGGTGCTCACCCTGCAGGAGGAGCGCGAGCAGCTCACCGGTGCGGCGTTCGACGTCGCCTGTGACCAGCTGCTCGACCTGGTCGGGCTGGCGGCGGAGGGCGCCGTCGATTCGGCGCCCCCGGCCCAGCGGGCGGAGGTCGAGGCCCAGATCCGGCGGTACGTGCGGCGTCACGCGGCCGACTCCGGCCTCACGGTCGCCGGGATCGCGCGGGCGCTCGGCTGGTCGACGCGCTACATCCAGGACGTCCTGCAGGCGGCCGGCACCACCTCGCGCGACCTCATCCGCACCGAACGGCTGCGCGCCGCGCGCACCCGGCTGACCAGCCCGAACTGGCGCCACCGGTCGATCACGCAGATCGCGTACGCCTGCGGATTCACCAGCCACTCGTCGTTCGCCACCGCGTACCGGCGCGAGTTCGGGCTGACCCCCCGGGAGACCCGTCAGGCGAGCGCGCCGCCGTCGACGCGCAGCGTGCTGCCGGTGATGTAGTCGGCGTCGGGGCCGGCGAGGAACGCGACCGCGCCCGCGACCTCGTCCGCGCTCGCGTACCGGCGCAGCGGGATCATCTGCACGAACACCCGGCCCAGCTCGGAGTCGGCGGGCACCGCCATGTCGGTGTCGACCAGGCCGCACTCGATGACGTTGACGGTGATCCGCCGGGGCGCGACGTCGTTGGCCCAGGCCCGGGTGTACCCGGCGACGGCCGCCTTGCCCGCCGCGTAGTCGGCCACGCCCGGGGTGCCGGCCCGGGTCGCGAGCCCCGAGGACAGGCTGATCACGCGACCGCCGTCGCTCAGGTAGCGCAGGGCCTGGTAGGTCGTGTCGGCCACGCCGGTCACGTTCACGGCCGCCTGCGCGTCCCGGTCGGCGCCGGACAGCTCGCCGGGCCGGAACACCCCCGCGTTGTTGACCAGGATGTCGATCCGGCCGAACTGCCGGGCCACCGCGTCGACCATCGCGGTCACCTGGGCGCGGTCGGCCTGGTCGGCCTGGATCGCCTCGGCGCGTACGCCTTCCGCGCGCAGGTCGTCGAGGACCGCTTTGGCCTTCTCCGCCTCGATGGCGTAGGTGATGGCCACGTCCGCGCCCAGCCGCGCCAGCCGCCGGGCGGTCGCGGCCCCGATGCCCCGGCTGCCGCCGGTCACGATCGCCACCTTGCCGGACAGAACCTTCTCGCTCACGTGTTTCCTCTCCTGGAACGTTCTGGCCCGTCCACTGTCCCCGTCCGGCCGGCGCGGATCTTTCGCCGCGGCGCACTGTTCCTTCGCGGCGGCGCATGGCACGGTCGGCACGTGACCCTGCGCGAACGACAGCTGGCGGCTCTGCGCGGCGGGCGGCCGGCGCTGATCGTCGTCGACGTCCAGCGCTCGTTCGCCGACCCGGAGTACCTCGTCGGCTACCAACTGGCGCCGGACGCGTCGGCCGCGGTCGCCGCCGCCGTGCGGAGGACCGGCGCACTGGTCGACGCGGCGCGCGCGGCCGGCGTGCCGGTGTTCTGGGTCGGGCTCGGCACCGACCCGGCCACCCCCTGGCGTGCCAGCCTCTGGTTGCGTACCGGCGACCCCGGCGCGCCCTACGGGCCGGATGAACCGTGCGTCCGCGGGACGCCGGGCGCGGACTGGTACGGCCTCACCCCGGCCGACGACGAGACGCAGGTGGTCAAGCGGGGATACAGCGGGTTCCTGGGCACCGGGCTGGCCGAGGCGCTCCGGGACGCCGGGGTCGGATGGACGGCCGTGGCCGGGCTCACCAGCGACTGCTGCGTGGCGGCCACCGCGACCGACGCGTTCCAGCTCGGCTGGCCGGTGCTCGTCCCGGCCGACGCGGTCGCCGCGTACGACGTCGCGACGCACGAGGCCGCGCTGGCCCAGCTCGCGCTCCACGTCGCGGTACTGACGACCGCCGACGAACTGGTCAGCCGATGGCGGCGGTGACGAGTTCCAGGGTGCGGCGGGCGACGTCCGGCGGCGTACCGAACGGCTTCACCCGCAGGTTGACGGTGGTGACGCCGGCCTCGGCGTAGCCGCGCAGCGCCGCCCCCACCTCGGCGGGCGTGCCGACGAGCGTCGACGGGGCCGCCGGGTCGCCCGGCACGGACTCCCACAGCCCCCGGGACGAGTAGTAGCCGGCGACCGGGGCGAAGTACTGCTCGGCGAGCTCCCGGGCCCGCGACCCGTCCGGGTGCACCAGGCACAGCCGGTTGGCGACGACCTTGCCGCCGGGCACCAGTTCGCGGTACGCCGAGGCCTGCCGCGCCAGCAGCCGGTCGGTGTAGTTGGTGGCGGCGTAGTACCCGTCGCCGTAGGTGGCCGCCCGGCGCACCGCCACCTCGGCGCCACCGCCGACGAGCAGCCGGGGCCCGCTCACCGGGGCGGGCGCCACCTCGTTCCAGGCTTTCCGCAGCGTCTCGAGCGCGGCGTCGGGGCGGGTGCTGGTGCCGAACCGCGTCCGCAGGTCGGCGGGGCCCAGGCCGATGCCGACGGTCAGCCGGCCGCCGGAGAGCTGGTCGAGCAGCGCGGTCTCGTAGGCCAGGCGCAGCGGGTCGTAGGCGCGCAGCAGCAGCACACCGGTACCCAGGCGCAGCGACGTCCGCGCGGCCAGGTGCGCGAGCACGAGCAGCGCGGACGGCAGGTGGAACGGTTCCGGCCGGCGGTGGTAGCTCTCCCCGATCCAGACGGCGTCGACGCCGACGTCTTCCGCGGTACGGAGCACCGGCAGCGCGTCGCCGACTTGGTCGGCGACCAGGGCCGCCGAGCCGAGGTCGAGTGCGAGTCCGAGCTTCACTGGCGGCTCTCGGTCAGCGGGTCCGGCGCCTTCTCCGGTGTGATCGGCCCCGGACCCGGCGGTTCGTCGGGCTCGGGCGGAGCGGACGGGCGCTCGCGGCCGTTGTGTCCACGGTGGTCGTCCCGGTCCGGACCATGTGGATGGTTGATCGTGTCGGTGCTGGTCACTGTCGCCTCCTCATCGGTCGTCGCTGGCCGTGGGTGCACAGGGGCCGGGTGCACGGGGGCCGGGTGCAGTGGATCACGGGCGGCCCGCGGTCCGGGGGGTATTTGTCCAAATAATGCCTGTGAGTGTTTCCCGAGGTGCGTCGGGAGGCACCGGTGACGCGCCGGGGAAATGGCCCGACCGCCCGATGACGTGCGCCGAATCGTCGTCGCGGAATCGCTTTCGGCATTACACCGACCGCGCGTATACCCATTTGTGTTAGGCGCATTCACCGGTCGGCGGCGGGAAATGTGGCCCGGATTGATCCGGATGGCAGCGCGCCGTCCTGATGCGTGGCGCATCACCCGGTGACCACCGGACGGTGCCCATCCGACCTGCGCGTCCGCCCTCTCCGTCGGCGTCGCGTTCCCGACCAGCGGTGACCCGGCCGCCGGACGGCGATTGTTCGACGTACCGCAATTGCGTCCGATCGGGTGGTGCGGCCGTGGGGAGTGGCGAGCACTGGGACGAGTTCGCGAAAATCACCGCAGGCGCCTCGTCAATTGTTCGTCCGGACCACAATGCTGGAGCACTCGTGACTGTTTGCAGTGGGTGACGCCGTGCCCCGACCGGAGAATCCGATTCCGTCCGAGAACGGTGCGCTGGCCGGCTTCGCCGGTGCGTTGCGCCGGCTGCGCGCCGGTGCCGGTGCGCCGACCTACCGGACGATCGCCGCCCGCGCCCACTACGCGCCCTCCCGGCTGTCCGAGGCCGCGGCCGGACACCACCTGCCCACCTGGGAGGTGACCGCGGCGTTCGTCCGGGCCTGCGGTGCGCCGCCCAAGGACCTGCCGCTCTGGCGGTCGCGCTGGGAACGGGCCCGCGCCGGGCTGCGGCCGGCACCGGTCGACGCGGAGGCGCGCCGGTTGCAGACCAAGGTCCGCCAGCTCCTGCGCACGCTGCCGGCCGCCGACGCCCGCCGGGCCACGTACGCCCAGCACCTGCGCGCGCTCGTCGAGCTCGAAGGCGTGACGCTGCGCGGGCGGGCGGCACGCCTCGGGTATCCGGTGAGCACGCTGAGCCAGGCGCTGACCGGCCGGCGCCCGTTCCGCCGCGACATGCTCGTCGATCTGCTCTCCGACACGTTCCTCGACGACGTCGACCGGGCGGCGTGGCTGGCGCTGTGGGACCTGATCCCCGGCGACGAGCCCCGGATCCCCGGGCGCACCGCGCCGGTGGCCGTGTCGAAGCCGTTCGTGTTCTGGTGGGCCCCGCCGATGCGCGAGGCGCTGGTGAGCCACGACCTCGGCGCGGTGTCCCGGCTCTACCGGGCCGGCACGGAGATCTCGACGCAGCGCGCGCTGGCGCAGCTGGTCGGCGTCTCCCAGGGCACGATCTCGCGGCTGGAGAACGGGCGGCTCGCGCCGACGCCGGCGCTGCTGGCGCAGTTCGTGGGCGGGCTACGGATCCCGTCCGGCCTGGTGCTGCGCCACGGAGAGGTGGCCGGACCGCCGGCCGTGCCGCCGGGGCGCCCGGTGGAACCCCCCGACTCCCAGCTGCTGGCCACGCTGCCCCCCGACGAGCTGGCCGACGGCGTGCGCCGGTCGATCGCCCGGCTCTACCGGCTGGACTACGACGTCGGCGGCGACGTGGCCCACCGCGAGGCCGAGGTGCTGCTGGCGGTGCTCGAGCGGCGGCTGGCCGAGGAGAGCCTGCCGCGCCCGGTCGAGACGGCGCTGCGCCTGGCCGCCGGGGACCTGAGCATGTGCGCGGGCTGGACCGCGTTCGACGCCCGGCGGCTGGAGACCGCGCGGCACTGGTTCACCGAAGCACTGACGACCGCACGCACGCTGGGCTCGGCCCCGCTGGAGGCGCACGCGCTGACCGACCTGAGCTACCTGGAGACCACCCAGCACAGCCCGCAGCTCGGCCTGGGCACCGCGGCCGCCGCCCGCCGGGCCGACCCCGGCGCGTTCGCCGACCGCACCGCGCTGATCGCGCTGCGGGAGGCGCGCGCCCACGCGATGCTCGGCGAGGAGCGCCGCAGCCGGCTGGCCCTCGACCGGGCCCGGACCGCGGTGGGGCGGCGGCACACCGACCACGCGCCGACGCCCGAGTGGCTCGCACACCTCGACGAGAACGAGCTCGACGGCATGGAGGGCACCTGCCTGCTCGACCTCGGCCGGGCCCGCGACGCCCGGCCGCTGCTGCGCCGTGCGTCGGGGGGCGTGCGGGCCAGCGACCGCAACCGGGCCCTCTACGCGGTGCGGGTCGGCGCCGCCCACCTCGCGTGCGGCGACCTGGCCGACGCCGAGGAGGCCGGCGCCGACGCGGCGACGTTGATGTGCGAGGCGTCGGTGCTGAGCGCCCGGGTGGTCGAGGAACTGGCCGATCTGCGTGCGGACCTCTCCGGACGGCTGCGCCGCGCCGTGTCGGACCGGTTCGAGAGCCAGTTCCGATGCATCATGAGTCAGGCGATGAGCGCACAACAGGCTTCCTAGCCCGTGGGCCATTACAGTGAAGTCGGGTCATCCATCCCGACCGGGGGCGCACGCCGACGGGAGTGAGATCGGATGCTGCGCGCACAATTCCTGCTGGCACTGGCCGGTCTCGCCGCGTCGCCGGTGCTGCCTGGCCGCGCCCCGTGCGGCGGTACGGCGTTGCGTGCCCGGGTCGAGAGGCTCGAGGCGGTCGACGAGCGGCACGGCTCGGCCGGGCTGGTCGGCACCAGCCGGGAGCTGGCCGCCGCGCTGTGCGGCCGTGCGGACGCCGACCCGGCGTTCGGGCGTCTCGCCGGCGCCGCGGCCGAGAACGCGGCCTGGACCGCGTTCGACGCCGGCCTGCCCGCGCTCGCGCTGCGCCGGTGGGACGTCGCGCTCGTCCTGGCCGTGCGCCACCACGACCGGGCGACCGCGGCCCGGGCCCGGGCGTCGATGGCGCTGGCCGCCGCCGACACCGGCGACGGGGTGGCCGCGGTGCGCCAGGCCCGGGCGGCGCGGAGGGTGCGTCCGGACGCGCCGGCGCACCTGGCCTCGCTGCTGTCCGCCCGGGCCGCGCTCGGCCACGGCCACCGCCGCGACGGCGAGGGCACCCGGGTGGCGCTGGGCGCGGCCGAGAGCGCGCTCGGCGCCGCCCGCGGTGACGCGGAGGAGAGCTGGCTGCGGTTCTGGGGCCCGGCCGACCTGGCGTGCCACCGGGCGAAGGCGCTCGCCGCGCTGGGGGACCGGCCCGGCGCCGAGCGGGCGGCCCGGGAGGCCGTCGCCGGGGTGCCCGCCGCGCAGCGCCGCAACGCGACGTTGTACCAGGGGCTGCTGGCCGGCCTGGTCGCCGCGCGGGGGGAGCTGGACGAGGCGCGCGGCCTGGTCGACGGCGTCGTCGCCGGGGGGCTGCCCGACTCGGCCCGGGTGCGGGCACGGCTGACCCGGGCCGTGTCCGCGATCGGGGCCCGCGATCCGGGCTACCACCCGGCCTGGGCCCGGGCGACCCGGGAGCTGCTGGTTGTTCGGTTCGCGTGACGCCGGCGCACGGCGTCCCGGCCGTTGAGCCGGGTGCCCCGGCCACCGCCGTGTTCCCCGCCCCTGGATGCGGACGCCGGCCGGGTCCCACCATCGGGGCATGGCCCGCCCGCAGCACCTGGCGCCGACCGCGCGACCGCGTCCCGCCCGGATCGGCGACGCGCAGGTGCGGCGTATCGTCGCGCTCGCCGGCGAGCTCTACGACCTCGACTACGACGTCGGCGGCGACACGCTCTGGGACCGGGCCGAGACGCGGGTGCGGGAAGCACACCAGCTGCTGCGCTTCGGCACCTACAGCGGCCAGGTCGGGCCACGGCTGCACTCCGCCGTCGGCGAGCTGGGCATGTGCGCCGGCTGGCTGGCCTTCGACGCCGGCCGCCACCCGCAGGCCCGCCGGTCCTACACCGAGGCGCTGACCCTCGCGCGGATCGCCGACGACCCCTGGCTGGAGTTCCACGCGTTGGTCAGCATGAGCATGCAGGGCGTCGCGACCGACCGGCCCCGGGACGCGCTGGCGCTGGCCCAGGCGGCCGAGCACCTGCTGCTCCGCCGCCCGCACCCGCTGCTCGCGGCCGTCGCCGCGATGCGTCAGGCCCGGGCGTACGCCAAGCTGGGCGACCCGGCCGGGATGCGCGCGGCGATGGACCGCGCCTGGACGGCGTTCGAGGCGCGGGGCGACACCGCCGGGTCCGCACCCGAGTGGACGCGGTTCCTCGACGACGCCGAACTGGCCGGGAACGAGGGCATGTGCGAGAACGACCTCGGCCGTCTGGCCCGGGCGTCGGCCCTGCTCGACCGGGCCTGCGGGCAGCAGCGCGACGGCATGACCCGCAACCTGTCGCTCTACACCGTGCGGCTCGCCCGGGTCCGCCTGGCGGCGGGCGACGCCGAGGGCGCGGTCCGGCTCGGGGAGACCGCGCTCGGCCTCGCGGCGGACCGGGTCGCGAGCACCCGCATCGTCACCGAGCTGCGTGAGCTCCGCGACGAGCTGTCCGCCCGCGCCGTGGAGACGACCCGGTTGGACGCGCTGGTGGCCTGAGCCGGAGTCGCGCGGGGCG
Organism: Cryptosporangium arvum DSM 44712; assembly: GCF_000585375.1. NCBI lineage: Bacteria > Bacillati > Actinomycetota > Actinomycetes > Cryptosporangiales > Cryptosporangiaceae > Cryptosporangium > Cryptosporangium arvum. The sequence continues at coordinate 4,975,354 of NZ_KK073874.1, read as the reverse complement.
GCCGGAGGGGGGCCGCCCCGCGCGGGTTCAGGCCGGCACCGCGCGCGGCGTGGTGTTCCACTGCTCGGAGCCGAACACCTCGTACCGGATGCGGTCCTCGGAGACGCCGCGGCTGCGCAGCCCCGCCCGCACCGCGGCCATGAACGGCACCGGCCCGCACAGGTACACCTCGGCGTCGTCGGGCACCGGGATGGCGTCGGGGTCGACGAGCCCCGTCCGGGCTCCCGGGACACCGGACTCCTCGTACCAGGTCAGGCTCCGGAACGAGCGCAGCCGGGCGCCGGACGCGGCCAGCTCGGTACGCAGCGCGTGCCGGTCCGGGCTGCGGTCGGCGTGTACCGCGACGACCTCGCGCGACGGCCGGCTGCGGGCCACGTGGTCGAGCATCGAGGCCATCGGCGTGATTCCGACGCCCGCGCTGACCAGCACCAGCGGCGAGTCGTCGTCGCGCAGGACGAGGTCGCCGAACGGGCGGCTCAGCCGCAGGGTGTCGCCGGCCGACACGTGCTCGTGCAGGTAGCCGGACACGGCGCCGCCGGGGACGTGGCGGACCGTGATGCGCAGCGTGTGCCCGGGCGCCTGCGAGAGCGAATACTGACGCAGCTGACGGGTGCCGTCGGGCAGGTCGGCCGCGACCGTGACGTACTGACCGGGGCGGAACGCCGGGGCCGGTGCGCCGTCGGAGCGCGCCAGCACGAACGAGACCGTGTCGTGGGCCTCGGCGACCGTGGTGACGACCGTGTACTCCTGCCACGGTGACCCGGTGTCGACGTCGGCCCGGGCGTAGAGACGTGCCTCGCGGCCGATCAGCCGGGTCGCGAACAGCCAGTAGACCTCGTCCCAGGCCGCGGCGATCTCCGGCGTCACCGCGTCGCCCAGCACGGTGTGGACGGCGCCGAGCAGGTACCGCCCGACCAGCGTGTACTGCTCGGCGCGGATGCCGAGCGCGCAGTGCCGCTGGGCGATCCGCTCGACGAGGTGGTCGAACACCCGCGCGTCGGGGCCGGTGCCGGTCAGGTGGGCCGCGTAGGCCGCGACCGCCCCGGCGAGCGCGTTCTTCTGCTCGCCGGTCGCCTGGGCGCTGCGGCTGAACAGATTCCGCAGCTCGGGGTTCTCGGCCAGCATGGTGTCGTAGAAGACACCGGAGATCGCGCCGAGGTGCGCGCCGACGATCGGCAGCGTCGCCTCGACGATCGGGGCGCTGGCAGCGGAGAGCATGGATCCTCCCGGTGGGATTCAGGCCCGGCCGAGCGCGAGCAGGATCTGCTCGGTCGGTGGCCCGGTGAGTTCCTCGACCGTGATCGGGTCGAGGCTGACGTAGAACGCCTCCTGCGCGGCTCGCAGCGCCCGGCGCAGCCGGCAGCCGGAGTTGAGCGGACAGCCGTCGCAGTCGACGACCTCCGTCTCGCCCTCCAGCTCGCGCACGATGCCACCGACCGACGCCGAGCGGGCCGCGGCGGCGAGCCGGACCCCGCCGCTGCGGCCGCGCACGGTCTCCAGCAGCTCCAGGTGCTGCAGGCGCTGGACCACCTTGGCCAGGTGGTGGCGCGGTACGTCGAGGGATTCGGCCAGTTCGTCGATGGTCAGCAGCCGGTCACGGGCGGCGCCGAGCATCAGGACACGCAGGCCGATGTCGGTGGAGCGGTTGAGGCGCACGACTCGACAGTAGTCAAACAGGACTCTGAGATTCCCCTTTTATGGTGAGGGTCACTCGGTGTGAGTTCGCGCGGGGAGGGTACAAAGCAGAGGCCGTTCGACGAGAAGGAGCACGATGATCACTCCGCCCGCGTGGCGCCCCGACCCCGAGGACATCGCCGACGACGGCGCCTACGTGGACCCGGAAGATCTGGCCTGTCTGGACGACTGAGCCTCAGTGGGCCCGCGGCGTGCCGTGGCCGGGGACACCGCGATCCGGGGGGATCGGCGGGTCGGCGGCCGGCGTGAAGCCGTGGGCTCCGACCATGGTGTCCAGCCGCCGGTGGTAGTCCTCGACCGCGTCGAGCACCGCCTCGATCGCCGCGAGCAGCCGGCCACCGGCCCGTTCGACCACCGTGGCCTCGCACTCCTCGAACGCGCGGATCCCGTCGCGTAACGCGCCCTTCACCGCGTGGAGCACGGCCTGGTCCGCGGCCGCGTACCCCTGCACCACCTCCACCACACGGGCCCGGTCGGCCCCGCTGGTGAGCAGGTCCCGCACGGACGCCCCGGCGTCGGGCACCGGCTCGACGCCGCGCAGCGCACGCACGTCCCGGTCCGGCGCGCAGAACCCCACGGTCATCCGCCAGAGCGCGGTCAGATCCTCACCGACCAGCCCGGCGAGGTAACTCACCCGGAACCGGCGGTGGGCCTCCAGGAGGAACTGCAGCTTGAACGGCGTCAGCTCGGAGGGCGGCGGCCCGGCGGTGGCCGCGGTCCCGGCGAACCCGTAGTCGTTGACGAGCGCGTTCTCCATCGCCACGACCAGGTACACGTACCGCACCCAGGTCGTGAACAGCTCCTCGAGGCCGGCGAAGCGCAGCCCGTCCGCGCCCAGCACCACGCCCCAGCGCCCGCCGAAGTCCAGGCGGCGCAGGTGGCCGAGCTCGTACAGGCTCAGCTGGGCGTCGACTTCGGAGTTCTGGTCGTGCAGCACCCCCCGGTACGCCGAGGTCGCGTCCATCCCGACGTAGTGCTGGATGATCTGCGGCCCACCCACGTGCAGGTGGATGAACTCCGAGACGTCGTAGACCTTGCCGCCGACCCCCATCCAGAAACCGGCCTCGGCGGTGTTGTGCTCGATCAACGCCGAGATGTCGTACCGGGCGCCCTGCTGCGCGTGGCCGCGGTAGGTCGTGAAGATGTCGAGCCCGAGCCGTCCCCGCGCGATCAGCTGCCGGACGTCGACCCCGAGTTCGCGCAGGGTGTCCAGTACCGAACCGGCGAACCCGGCGCTCCCGCACACGTACAGGTGCGCGTCGCCGTCCACGGCCGCGCGCAGGGCGTCGGCCTCCGCGGTCATCAGCCGGTCCACGCGCTGCCGGGTTCCGTCTCCCACTACAAAAGCGCCGGTGCCGACGTCGTAGCGCAGCGCGTTGTCGGCCTGGGAGAACGCCGCCCGCAGCTCGAGCCGGCCGTCCGCCGCGAGCCGGGCGAAGTCCTCCGGGTGCACGAAGTCGTCCGGCCGGCGCAGCCCCAGGAACAGCCAGTTCGGACCGGGGCCGGCCGCGCGGGCCCGCGCGAACCCGTGGAACGGCGCCACCCCGGAGCCGGCGGCGAACATCACGACCGGGGTGGCCGGGTCGGCCGGCAGCCGGAACCGGGGCGTCGGCACGATCGTGAGCGACAGTCGCTTCTCGCGGTACCGCACGTCGCTGGACATGCGCCGCAGGAAGTGCGACGCGCTGCCGGTCCGGCGCCGCTCGTAGGAGACGGTGGTGTGCGGGCTGGTGTAGGTCAGGCCGCCGACGACCAGGTCGATCGACTCCGCGGGCCCGTCGGCGGCCGACGCGATCGAGTACAGCCGGAACACCTCCGGCGGCACGATCCGGCCGATGTTCTCGGCCTCACCGGCGCCCGCCGACCAGAGCCGGGTGACGTCGTAGCCGGCCGTGCGCACCAGGTCCAGGACGTCCCACAGCTCCCACTGGTCCTCCATCCGCGCGGCGACGATCCGCGCCAGCGCCCCGGCGCCGGAGAGCGCGAGCAGGCGTTTGGCGTTGGTGCGGCCCACCGGCCGGATGCGCCCGAACGTGAGCAGCGTCGCGAGCGGCAGCACCTCGGTGCCGTCCTCGTAGCCCGCGCGGAAGCGCACCGCCTCGCGCCACTCGGCCGGCAGCTGCACGAGCTCGTCGCCGGTGGCCCGCAGCGCGCGCAGCGTGGCGCGCACCAGCGCGTCGTCGTTCTCGGGCAGTACGCCGAGCCGGTCGCCGGGCTGGTACCGGATGCCTTGCCCGGCGACGTCGAGGCGCAGGTGGGTGGTCCAGGCCGCGGAGCCGGGATCGGTCGTGGTGGTGCCGCGCCGGACCCGGCCGAAGTAGACCTGCTGGTTGCCGGCCGGCCAGCGTTCGTCGCGGACCTCGGCGAGCTCGCGGTCGATCGCCTCCCACGTCTTGTCGCGGAACAGGCCGGTGAACTTCGCGCCGGTGGTGACCGACCGGCCGACCTTGAACGCGACCTCGAGGAACCCGTAGGCCTTGATCCGGTGCAGGCCCATCCAGCCCCGGTCCCCGAGATACGCGTCGAGCACCGCCGCGTACAGCCCGCGCAGCGCGGTGTTCCCGGGCCGCTCCACGAAGTCGCGCACCGAGACCGCGCCGAGCGCCTCGACGAGCTCCCGCCAGTGCCGGGGCATCTGCGCGCGCAGGGCGAGGCTCTGCTGCCCGACCGTGGACGAGTACGACGCCCGGCCGAAGAACGCGTCGAGCGCGTGGATCTGCGGCTGGGCGGTGCCGGCCGGGCTCGGCGCGCCGTCGAAGATCGGTACCCCCGACGTGCCGACGGTCTTCGCCCACAGCACCAGGTCGAGATGCGACTCCGACCGCGGGTTCGGGTCGATCTGCGGATAGATGGTCCGCGTGACGTGGTGCAGGCGCTCGAGCATCGTCAGCAACGCCGGTTCCAGGGCCGTGGCGTCCTCGGCGAGCACGGCGTCCTGGGCCCGCAGCATCGCGTCGAGAACTGGGGTGAGCTCCATCGCGAACTCGGTCGTGACCAGGTAGAAGACTTCCTCGGCCCGGTTGCGCCAGGCCGGGACGAGCAGCTCCAGGTTGGCCAGGCGCCGGGGCCCGGTGTCCTCGCGCAGCTTCCAGTTGTAGAAGAACAGGTCGATGTAGGAGACCGAAGGGACGTCCTTGCCCAGCCGCCGCGACACCTGCCGCCAGGGGAGCAGGATGCTCGGCGGTAGCGCGGGCGGCGGCTCGGTGCGCACGTACTGGTAGGCGTGCGCGAACACGCCGAGCAGGACCGACGCGCGGAGCAGGTACTTGTCGGGCAGCGCGTCGGCGTCCAGCACCGGCAGCCGGTCGAACTCGGCCCGCAGCTCGAGGCTCGCGTACAGGGCGGGGAGCCGGTCGACGAGGTCGTCCCAGGCCCGGTGCGACTCCGGCAGCGCCCGCAGCGGTGGCTCGACCGGGAGGAACCCGTACTCGAGCGAGAGGAAGCCGTCGAGCTCGTGGCCCTGCTCGCGGTTGTAGGCCTCGGCGGCCTCGACGACCCGCCGGGCGGGGGAGACGCGGCGACCCGGGGCCGGCGGGAGGAAGGGCGCGATCATCGTCATGCCCGCGCCGATGCGGGTCTCGTCGCTGAGCGGCTCCGGTTCGACGACGAGCGTCCACTCGACGGTGCTGGCGCCGATGCCGAGGCGGTCGCCGGTCCGCAGCACGTGCCTGCGGATCCAGCCGCCGTTGACGAACGTCCCGTTGGAGCTGTCCAGGTCGGTGACGACCAGGTCGTCGCCGTCGAGCTCGAACCGCGCGTGGCGGCGCGACACCGACCGGTCGTCGATCGCGACGTCACTGCGTGTCGCGTCGCGGCCCACCGAGAGCGGCAGCTCCCCGGTGTGCTCGGCGACCGCACCGGTACGCCGGTTCGTGAACACCAGCCGCAGGCGCGTCATCAGGCGTGGTAGATGACGGCGCGGCAGATGTCGGAGCGGGCCACCGTGCCGTGCAGCGTGCGTCCCTCGACGACCGGCAGGCGGCGGATCTGTTTCTCGGTCATCACGACCGCGGCCCGGGCCACGTCGTCGTCGGGGCGCAGCGTGATCGCGTCGCGGACGACGAGCGGGTCGATCGGGCGGTCGGCGAGGTCGCGGGCTTTGCGGCTCAGATCGCCGAACGCGTCGTCGAGCGACCCGCCCGCGCGCAGGGCCTCGTCGTAGCTCGGCAGCACCGCCCGGATCAGATCGCCCTCGCTGAGCGCGCCGACGAACGCGTCGTCGTGGTCGAGCACCATCAGCTCGCTGATCTGGGAGACGCTGACCAGCTCGGCGGCGCGGCGGATGTCCGCACCGAGATGGATGCACGCCGGAAATCTGGTCATGACGTCCCGCACCAGCACGTTTCCCCCTGGACGGCCCGGACTGTCGGGGAGTGGCCGGTCCAGCGTGCGTCGCCGGGGCGGTGAGGACAAGCGACCTTTCGGACGATGCGCGGCTGATTCATGCTGTGGCATCCGTGAAAGTTGAGCAGCGAGTAGTCGATAAGCTGCCGGGTATGCCGTTATCCGGGTACTTGATCGGGATCGACTTCGGGACGTCGAACACCGTCGGTGTGCTCCGGTATCCCGACGGCAGGAGCGAATCCCTGCTGTTCGACGGCTCGCCGATGCTGCTCTCCGGCGTCTGCCTGGACGAGAACGGGCAGTTCCTGACCGGCCGGGACGCCGCCCACGTCGCACGCACCCGGCCCGAGGCGTTCGAACCGAACCCGAAGCGGCGCATCGACGACGGCACCGTGCTGCTCGGCGGGCACGAGGTGCCGGTGCCGCAACTGCTGGCCGCGGTGCTCTCGCGGGTGATGGCCGAGGCGCGCCGGGCCAAGGGCCGCCAGCCCGAACAGGTCGTGCTGACCCACCCGGTGGCCTGGGGCCCCCGCCGGCTCGATCTGCTGCGTCAGGCGGCGGCGATCGCCGGGATCCCGTCGGCGCTGCTGGTGCCGGAGCCGGTCGCGGCCGCGTACAGCTTCGTGGCGCTGCCGCGGGTGTCGGTGGCGCCGGGGCAGAGCATGGTCGTCTACGACTTCGGCGGCGGCACGTTCGACGCCACCGTCGTGCGCCGGACGCCGATGGGCTTCGACGTCGTGGCCTACCAGGGGCTCGACGACGTCGGCGGGCTCGACGTCGACGCTGCGATCTTCGAGCACCTCGGCGTACTGCTCGGCGACCGGGCCGCGCCGGTCTGGGAGCGGCTGAAGACGCCGATGACCGCGTCCGACCGGCGCGAGTCGCGGCTGCTCTGGGAGGACGTGCGGCAAGCCAAGGAGACGCTCTCGCGCACGACGTCCGTCCACATCCACGTGCCGCTGCTCGACGACGACCTGCCGCTCGGCCGGGAGCAGCTCGACGCGCTCGCGCGGCCGCTGCTGAACCAGACCGTCGGCACGACGCTGGAGTCGCTGCGTGCCGCCGAGACGCCGTCCGGTGGACTGGCGGCGGTGCTGCTGGTGGGTGGGTCGAGCCGGATACCGCTGGTGTCGGCGCTGCTGCACGAGTACCTCGGGATCGCGCCGACGGTGGTGGAGAACCCGGAGCTCGTGGTCGCGCAGGGCGCGATCATCGTCGGCGCGGCCGCGCCGGTCGCTCCGCCGATGTCTCCGCCGGTGTCGCCGCCGGGGGTGGGGGCGGGTGGGGCGCCGCCCCGGCCGGGGCGGATCTCGGATGCGTACGGAACGGTGCCCGGGTCCGGGGCCGGGGGGACTTCTGCGGCCTCCGGGGCGCCGGTGCCGCCGCCCCGGCCGCCGATCATCGCGCGGCCGCAGGGTGCCGGGGCGCACGGCGGGGTGTCGGGGGCGGGTGCGCACGGGGGTGGTTCCGGTGCGCAGGGTGCCGGGTCCGGGGTGCACGGGGGCGGAGGGCCTGGGTCCGGGGTGCCTGGGTCCGGGGTGCCTGGGTCCGGGGTGCGCGGGTCCGGGTCCGGGGTGCGCGAGTCGGGTGCGCACGCGTCGGGCGCGCATGAGTCGGGCGCGCAGGAGCCGGGTGCGCACGGGGCCGGGTCGGGGGCGGGGGTGCACGGGGCGGCGGCCGGCGGGGCGCCGGGAGGGGAGCGGCCGCGCCGGAAAGCGGGGGCGGGGCGGATCGTCGCGATCGTCGCGGCGGCCATGGTGCTGGTCCTCGTGCTCTGCGGCGGCGGGCTGTTCCTCCGCGACATGTTCGCGGCCGAGAACGACAGCGGCGACACCAACGCCTACGACGCCGGAGCCCCGCCCTGCGCCGCCGAGCTGGCCTTCATCGGCGCGTCGACCGGCGACGGCGCCGACCTCGGCCTCCGGATCCGCAACGGCGTCGAGCTCGCGGTCGCCGACCACAACGCGAAGAGCGCCGACTGTGCCGTCACGCTCACCAGCTTCGACACCGCCGGCGACGAGAAGAAAGCCGCCGAGTTCGCGGCGAACGTCGCCGGGAACCCCACCACGGTCGGCGTGGTCGGGCCACTGCGCCCCGCGGAGCTCGCGGCCGCCGGCAAGGTCTACGACGCGGCCGGGCTCGCCCAGATCACGCCGGTCGGCGACGCCGACGCGCTCGCCCAGTGGAAGACGTTCCACCAGGTCATCGGCGACGAGGATTCCCCCAACCTGTTCGCGCGCAAGTACCTGGTCGACACGCTGAAGGCGACAAAGGTCTACCTCACCGACGACGGCTCCGCGCACGGCCGCAAGCTCGCCGGATATTTTCGCGGCGGCCTGGAGGAGGCGCGGGCCTGGGCCGGTTCGGAGACCGTGAGCCGGGACGGGCTCGGCGGGTCCGCGGCGAAGATCATCCGGTCCGGGGCCACGGCCGTGGTCTACGTCGGAGCGCCGGCCCTCGCCGGGCAGCTCCGGAGGGCGCTCACCGAGGTCGGCGGGCGGGACATCCGGCTCGTCGGGACCTCCGAGATCGACGACCCGGCGTTCTTCACCGAGGCCGGGGACTCCGCGGCCGGCACCGTGCTCTTCGGCCCGTACATGCCGGAGAAGGAGGTCCCGGCCGAGTTCCGGGTCGCCTACGCCGCGAAGTACGGCACCGAGCCGGGACGCTACGCCGCCGAGGCCTACGACGCGGCGACGATCATGCTCGACGGCATCGCGGCCGGCAAGCAGACCAGGAAGGACATGCTCGACTTCGTCAACCGCTACGACGCCGACGGGCTGACCAAGCGCCTGAAGTTCAACGAGCTGGGCGACCTGGCCGTGCCGACGATGTGGCTCTACGAGGCCGACGCGAACGCCTTCACCAGCACCGGCAAACTCACCCGGTGACGCGCCGCGCCGCGTAAGCGGGGGTGTGGCCGCGCGGACCCGGCCGGGGGCCGCGCTGAGTCCCTGGTCGCGTGGGCCGGTTCCGCTGGTCGCGTGGGCCGGTTCCGCTGGTCGCTCGGGCCGAGGTTGCTCTGCGCGCCCGGCCGCCGATGGCACCGGCCAGAAGGTCCTCGATCACGCGATCGTCAAGGACGATTCGCGGTCGGGGTGATCGCGGACAGGGCTTTCTTCTGCGGTCCTACCCCGTGCGGTGATGCGCGGGCGGCGGATGCCGTTCGTCTTTCCTGAATGGTCCGACCAGCTTGCCCGGCGTGCGGCCAAGACTGGGCCGGTGCTTCCTGGCCCGGCGACAGCTTCCTGGGCCTAGCCGGTTTCCTGGCCGGCGGCAGCTTCCCGGGTCTACGCCGACTTCGCGGGCCTGCCGCAGCCTGCGTATGCCCGAGAACCGGTCGAGGCCACCGAGACTCGTCGGTGCCACGGCGGCGAAGCCGCCCGGCGTCGGTGGTCAAGGCACAACCGTGCCCGGCCTCGTACTACCAGTCAGGATGCATCCTCGCCGCGATCCTGCTCCGATGACCGACAGCTGGTGGGGCCGTCTTCTCGCGAGGCTGATCCCGAGCCGGAGGCGTGCCTCAGACGGCCCAGGGGGAGCGGGGCGGCCACCTGAGCGCCGCGGATCCAGGGGAGCGGGAGGCCCTTCTCTACGCGGGGCATCGTCCGCTGCGCGGGTGAGCGAGCCTACCTGCGCGGCCGGGAGAACACTCTCTCGTGGCTCGTGGCTCGTGGCTCGTGGCTCGTGGCTCGTGGCTCGTGGCTCGTGGCTCGGGGCTCGAGGTGAGCAGAAGGTCTCTCCGGGCGGGTCAGGTGAGCGGGAGGGTCACGGCGACCGGCCAGGCGACGACCACGGCGCCGATCGGGGCGGCGATCCACAGTGGTGCGCGGAAGCGGTGGAGGACCTCCGCCCAGGCCGCTTGCCACACCATGAGCACCGCCAGCAGCGGCACGACCAGCAGCACGAAGCCGTTCGTGAGCCCTCCGACCGCGGCGGCGGTGAGCACGAGCGTGACCACCGCCGACACAGCGAGCAGCCCGAGACCGCGTCCCCCGGTGAGGCGCCCGGCGCCGTACGCGAGCACCGTGAAGCCCAGCCAGATCAGGACGAGCAGCCACCACCGCGGTCCGACCGGCACCGCCTGCGTGACCCCCACCTGCAGCGGCACCGCGATCGCCACCCCGGCGTACCCGATCAGCACGCCCCCCGCGAGCCCCGCCCGAACCCACCCCGCCCGAACCCACCCCGCCCGAACCTGCCCCGCCGAGCCCCGCCCGCCCACCTCCGCCGACACACCGCCGTCCGCCCCGGCCGATCCACTGCCGTCCGCCCCGGCCGATCCACTGCCGTCCGCTCGGGCCGAACCACTACCGTCCGCCCGGGCCGACACACCGCCGTCCGCCCCCGCCGAACCACTGCCGCCTGATCCCGCCGAAGCACCGCCGATCGACTCCGCCGGAGCGGTGACGACGTTCGCCGAGGTACGGCGGCCGCGCCACCCGGAATACCCGGCCAGCGCGAGGCCGATCAGCGTCGTGAACGCGATCAGATAGCCCCCGATGGCAAGGGGCACCAAGCCCGTCGGCAGAACAGCCGCGATCACCGCCGCCACCACCGCCGCGACCCCGGCCACCGCCACAGCCCGCCCCACGCCCACACGAGCCCCGGCCCCAGCCCCAGCCCCGGCCCCGGCCCCAGCCCCAGCCCCGGACCCGGCCCCGGACCCAGCCCTGGCCCCGGACCCAGCCCCGGACCCGGCCCTGGACCCCGCCTCGAACCCCGCCCCACCCGGACCCGACACCGCCTCGGTACCCACCTCGGACCGAAACCCAGGCTCCACGCCGGACCCCGGCTCCACACCGGACCCCGGCTCCACACCAGCCCCAGCCCTCCGTCGCCACCCACCCCCCGCCACCAACCGAACCACCGGCGCGAACCCGAGCACGAACCCCACCACCAACAACCCCGCCCCCACCAACCGCCGCACCGGCGACGGCACCCCCGTCCCCCCACTCACCCCGAACGCAGCATCCAGCCACCCCACCACCTCACGATGCGTCCGTGGCGACCACAGGATCGACACGTGCTCCACCCCCGGCACCACCACCTCCCGGCCGCCGCTCACGTCCGCCGCCCGCGCCGACGCGTCGCGGAAACCGGTGAACTCCGCCGCCCCGACCAGCGACAGCAACCGCCGCGGCCGGTCCGCCCGCACGTCCGATGCGTCGGGAAGCGAGATCGCGACCGTCGCGGCCAGCTCCGGATGCGCCGCGCCGTACCTCACCGCGGCGCCGGCCCCCATCGAGTGCCCCACCACCGCCACCCGCGACCCGTCGACGTCCGCTAACCCCCGCAGGTGCGTCATCGCCACGTCGAGGTCTCGCTGCAGCCCGGCGGAGTCCCCCAGCGGACGGGCGTTCGCCCCGTGCCCCGAGAAGTCCAGCAGCACCACCACGTACCCACGAGCCGCGAGCACGTCGCCGAACTGCATCATCAGCCGCGCCGACCCGGCGAACCCGTGCGCGACGACCACCCCGGGGTGTTTCCCCTCGGTACCGGGGTGGACCTCGTCCAACGGAACACCGTGCACGACGGTGTGCCGCCGCGGGAGATCATCCCGGGGCAACACGCCGATCCCCGCACCGAGAGCCACCAACGCCAGCACCAAGAGGACCCGCACGAGAGGCGACCGTAGTGCACACCACCTAGAGTGACGACGGTGACGGACCACAAACCACCGGGCATCACCGCCGACGAGAAGGCCACGCTCCAGGGCTTCCTCGACTACCTGCGCGACGCGATCGCCGCCAAGGCCGAGGGCGTGCCCGAACCGCAGGTCCGCACGCCCGGCGTGCCGTCGGGCACGAACCTTCTCGGGCTGATCAAGCACCTCACCGCGGTCGAGCGGTTCTACTTCCTCGGCGAAGAGGTGCGCAGCTGGCCCGCGACCTTCCACCCCACCGCCGACGAGACGGCCGAGGCCGTGCTGGCCGGTTACCGGGCCGCGGTCGCCGACGCGAACGCGGTGATCGACGCGTGCGACGACCTCACCCAGCCGCCGCCCGGCGCCCGCAAACCCGCGTCGATGCGCTGGCTGCTCACGCACCTGATCGAGGAGACCGGACGGCACGCCGGTCACGCCGACATCCTCCGCGAGCAACTCGACGGCACGACCGGCCGCTAGACCCGGCCACGAACCGCGACGATCCGGTCGCGCTCCTTGACGGTTGATGTCACGATCGGTGAGAACGGCAAGAGCCGTTCTCCGAGGAGTGCGATGAGCACGCAATTGCGCAGCGACCCCGATCCGGGGAGCGATGACCTGGTCGGACGCGCCGGTCGCTGGGTGTTCGCGAAGGTCTGGCTCGGCTGCCTGCTCTCCGGTCTGTACGCGTTCACCCGTCACATCGGGTGGCCGGAGGCCGTCGTCATCATGTTCGCGGTGTTCGGCGCGATCTTCCTCGCGGTCGCGTCCGTGTGGCTGCCGTTCTGGACCCGCGGCCACCTGACCGGCATCGCGCTCCTGGACGTCGCGGCCCGGATCGTCGTCTGGCTCGGCCTGATCGTGGCCGTGGTCTGCCTGCTCGTCGGCTCGCCCGCCGTCGGAGCGGTGGCCGGTGCGCTCCTGCTGACCACGGCCTGGCGCACGTTCGGCCCCGCCCAGCCGTCCTCGCCGCGCTCGAGCCGTGACTGACTGGGCGGTTCTCGCCCTGCTCACCGTCGTGGTCGCGGCCGGTGCCTACGTGCAGGCGTCGATCGGTTTCGGGCTCAACCTGCTGCTGGTGCCGTGCGCGCTGCTGCTCGCTCCGCCGCTGGTGCCGCTGCCCGCGCTCGTGGTGAACGGCGCGGTGTCCGCCGTCGTCGCCCGCACCGACCGCCACGACCTCGACCGCCGTCTGCTGTGGTTGCTCACCGTCACCGGCTTCCCCGGCGTCGTGCTCGGCGTCTTTGTGTCTACGCTGATCGGCGCACGATCGCTCGCGGTGTCGGGTGGGGGGTTCGTGCTCGTGGCGGTCGCACTGAGTCTGCGGCGACCCGCGGCGCACACGCGCCCCGCGACCCTCCCGATCGCGGGCGTGGCCGCCGGGCTGCTCGCGAGCACCACCGCGCTCACCGGTCCGCCGGTCGCGCTCGCATTGGGCGCCGAGCCCCCGGCCCGCCGCCGCGCGGCGGTAGCGGCCAGCGGCGCCGTCCTCACCGCCCTCACGCTGGCCTGCGGCGCGGTGACGACCCCCGCCGCGCTGACCACGCTGCGCTGGACCCCGCTCCTCGTCCCCGGAGCCGTCCTCGGCCTGGCCGCCGCCCACCGCCACCCCGGCGCGATCCCCCCAGCGGTCCAACGCCACGCGACCCTGGCCGTCTCCGCGGCCGCCGCCGTCCTCCTGATAGCCCGGGCCCTCACGACCTAGGGCGTGTTTGAAAAGCGCTTCGTTCGTTGGGTGATGCGTGGCTCGTGGTGATCTGACGAATGCGGAGTGGGAAGTCTTGTCGGCGGTGTTGCCGTCGGCTAAGCCGGGTGGTCGGCCGCCGCGTTCGCGGCGGCAGGTCATTGATGGGATCCGGTGGCGGGTGAGGACCGGGGCGCCGTGGCGGGACCTGCCCGAACGGTATGGGCCGTGGGAGACCGCGTATGCGCTGTTCCGGGACTGGCAGCGGGACGGGACCTGGGCGCGCATCGTGTCCGATCTGCAGTCCCGCGCCCAGGCCCGGGGGCTGATCACCTGGGACGTGTCCGTCGACTCCACCGTGGTCCGGGCTCACCAGCACGCCGCGGGCGCCCGTAAAAGGGGGTCGATCAGAAACAACCGCCGGGAGGGTGCACCGCAGAGCCCAACGACCATGGTCTGGGACGGTCACGCGGCGGGTTGAGCACCAAGATCCATCTCGCGGCCGAGGGCGGACAGCGTCCGCTGTCGCTGCTGGTCACCGCCGGGCAGGCCGGAGACGCGCCGCAGTTCCAGCCGGTGATCAACGCGATCGGTGTCCCCGGTCGAGTCGGCAGGCCCAGGACACGGCCGGCGCGGGTCCTAGCCGATAAGGCCTACGGATCCCGCGCCAACCGCGTCTACCTGCGCCGACGCGGAATCCGCGCCACCATCCCCGAACCAGCCGACCGGTTGGCCCACCGCCGACGTCGCGGCAGCGCCGGCGGCCGCCCACCGACGTTCAACGCCGAGACCTACAAGCAGCGCCACGCGGTCGAGTGCGGGATCAACCGCCTCAAGCGCTACCGGGCGGTCGCGACTCGCTACGACAAACTCGCCGTCCGCTTTCTCACGACGCTGCACATCGCCGCGATCAACGAATGGCTACGGTGACCAGCTTTTCAAACAGGCCCTAGCCCCACCCGCGACCCCCAGCCGGGTGCGGCCACGACGGCACCCGGAAGCTCCGGCGTTCTCCAGCGGGCTTCAGACGTTTCACCAAGGCGGTCTCCCGCCACCAGCCTCCGAGCCCGAAGTACCGTCCGGCGCCCCACCCGGGTCAGTCACGGCCCGGATCCCCGCCCCTCACCGAACTCCGCCGTCTCGACCCCAGCGGCCACGGCCTGCGCGGCCACCGGCGGACTCCGCTATCCACGTCGCCGGCCGGATGGCCCGCAGGGCGGCGCTCGGATCCGAGGTCGACCCACGGGACGTTGGTCCTTCCCGCAGTGGTCCCGCGGCCCTGCCCGAACCCGTCCGCCGCACCGCACGCTCGGACCCACGAGAGGAGATCCGCGATGACCTCGGTAGTGGTCGGCACCGACGGGTCCGGCCAGACCGATGGGGCTGTCGATCGGGCGGCGGCGGAAGCCGCGCGGCGTGGACACGAACTCCGGATCGTGCACGGTTCAGCTGGCCGTTGCTGCGCGTCCCGACCGCGTCCGTGCCGGGCATCGAACGGTCCGGGCCGGAGGCGGCCGCCCGGTGGTTGCCGGCCGCTGCGCCCACCCGGGCGGAGATGATGCTGCCCGGCCTGCGCATGAGCACCGCGCTCCCGTTCGGACTCCGGCGCTGCACGCCGAGGCCGACGACGCCGACCTGCTGGTCATCGGATCCCGACGGCTCGACCCGGTCACCGGGCTGATCGTCGGCCCGGTCGGGGTCGAGCCGGCGGCGGCGTCGGCGCCGTGCCCGCTCGTCGTGGTGAACGACGGTCCGGTCGAAGCCGGCAAGGTCATCCGCGCCACCTGGCGATCGAGCGCGCCCCGCCCAGCGGCGAGAATGCACTACGCCCCGCCCAGCGGCGAGAATGCACTACGCCCCGCCCAGCGGCGAGAATGCACTACGCCCCGCCCAGCGGCGAGAATGCACTACGCCCCGCCCAGCGGCGAGAATGCACTACGCCCCGCCCAGCGGCGAGAATGCACTACGCCCCGCCCCATCCCCGGCGACCTCACCGGCCGGGCCGCGCGGCTCGCCCCCGGGGCGGCGGCCGGCAACGTCCGCCTCGGTTTCGCCGAGGTCGGGCTTGATCGCCGTCACCGACGCATTCCCGGACGACCACGTCGTGGTCCGGGTTCGTCCGGTGGGTGAACGCCCGGTCACCCCGGCCAAACGTGCGCTGATCGACGCGATCCCGCACCGGCACTCGAACCGGCGTCCGTACGAGGACGCGGCGGGGCCCGATGCCGCGCTCGTGGACGCGGCCGCGGCCGAGGCGTGCCTGCTGACGGTCCGGGGCCCGGCGGCGATGATCGCCGTGGCCGACCTGATCGCCGACGACGACGACGAACTCGACCGCCGCCCGGGGTACGCGGCGGAGCGCCGCCGCTGGCTGCGCGAGCGCCCGGCGACCGAGCGGGATCCGCGCGGACCGACTCGCCGCGCACCGAACCCCGACGAACGGCTCCGGCGCCGTGACCACGGCGCGCACCTGGGCACCCCGCGCCGGCCGCACGAGAGCGACCCGTGCCTGGCCGTACTGTCGAGCAGCGGGACCACCCGGTCCGCGGACGTGCGTACCGGCAGGCGCGGCAGCACGTCCTGCTCCGCGCGACCGCGGCCGACCTGACCGCGGCCGACCTGACCGCGTCGATCTCCTCCCAGCCGATCGCGGTGGCGGCCGTCCGCGCGCGGCTCGCCGCTGGTCGGAGGGTGGAACCCCGCAGATGGTGCTGCGGTTCGGCTACGAACCGACCCCCGCGGCGCCCGGCCGACCAGGTGACCGACGTTTTCGGGACTTCCGACCCTGCTCCGCACCGGTGATCCGGGCCGACGCTGGGCGCGACAGACCCACCGAGCCAAGGGGACCGGCGATGACCAGCACCATCCTGCGGAGCGCGGCGGAGACCGCCCGGCACGCCCCGTCGATCTTCAACACCCAGCCGTGGCGCTGGGAGGTCCGCGGCGACGCGCTGGAACTGCACGCCGACCGCAGCCGCCTGCTCCCGGTGACCGACCCCGAGGGCCGCATGTTGACCGTCAGCTGCGGGGTGGCCCTGCACCACGCGCTGGTGGCGCTGGCCGCCGAGGGGCACCGCACCAGCGTCGAGCGCGGCGTCGACGGCGACCTGCTGGCCCGGATCACGGTCACCGGCACCGCGCAGCCCACCGGCACGAACCTGCGCGACGCGATCCCGGAGCGGCACACCGACCGGCGCCCGTTCGCCGACACCCCGGTGCCGGACGGGTTCGTCGACCGGCTGCGCGACGTCGCCGAGGCCCGGGGTGTGTACGTCGCCGAGCTCGACGCCGACTCGCTCGTGCGGTTCCAGGTGACCGCGGCCCGAGCCGGGGAGCTCGACGAGAACGACGTCGCCTACCAGGCCGAACTCGCCGAGTGGACGCACCGCCCGGCGTCGTCGGCCGACGGGGTCGCACCGGGGTCCACGGTCGCGCCGACGCCGCGCAAGGTGCCGCTCCGGTCGTTCTTCCCGGACGGCGCGGAGGGCCTCCTCCCCGGGCCCGGCCACGACGGCGGCGCCCGCTACCTGGTGCTGTGGACGGTCGGCGACAGCCCGGCCGACTGGCTGGCCGCGGGCGAGGCGATGAGCGCCGCGCTGCTGGCGACCACCGCCGCCGGCCTGGCCGTGTCCCCGATGACCGACGTGGTCGAGGTGCCCGCGTCCCGGGCGATGCTCCACCGGCTGCTCGACAACCTCGGCGAGGCCCAGGTCGCCCTGCGGATCGGGGTGCCGGCGACCAGCGACGCGGTGCCGCCGACCCCGCGCCGGGCCGACGTGATCGCCGGCTAGCGCACCACCAGCAGCGGACCGTCGGCGTGGTGCACCAGCCGCCGGGCCACCGACCCGAGCCGCATCCCGCTGAACCCGCCCCGCCCGTGCGCACCCACCACGGTGAGGCCCGCGGTAGCGGAGAGCCTTTCGAGCACCCGTGCCGGTTGTTCGCGTTCGGCCACCGTGCCGACACGCACCCCGGGGTACTTCGCCCGCCACGGGCCGACCTGGTGTTCGATCAGCTCGTCGGCCTCGTGCCGGGCCTCGATCCAGCTCGGGACCGCGGCCGAACCGAACATGCCGACGACGCTGACGTCGCTCCACGCGTGCACCACGACCAGCGGCGCGGCCCACCGTTCGGCCTCGGCGAATGCGGTACCGAGGGTCGTGTCGTCCGGCGCGGAGCCGTCGATGCCGGCGACGACCGGCGCGTCGGGGCCGGGCCGCCGGTCGTCGTGCACGACGACCACCGGGACGGGGGAGTGCGCCGCGACCGCGGCCGACACCGAGCCGAGCAGCAGGCCCGCCGCCGGGTCCAGGCCCCAGCTGCCGACCACGACCGTGTCGCTCGACGGCGCCGCGGCCAGCAGCGCCCGGACACCGGTCTCGTCGCTCACCTGCCCGGTGACCGGAAGCTCCGGGAACTCGGCCCGCACGTCGTCGACCGTCCGCGCGAGCAGGTGCTCGCCGTCGGTCCGGGCCGCGTCCTTCAGCCGCGCGACGCGCCGGGCGCCGAACGCCGACGGTTCCCCGGGCCAACCGACCCCGGTGACCACGGCCAGCGGCAGCGAACGGACCCGGGCGTACCCCACGGCCCAGTCGAGGGCCGTCCTCGCCGGCGCCGAGCCGTCGACGCCCACCGTGATCCCTGGTGCATCGGACATACTCCGATGATCACCTACGAAGCGGATTTTTCGCGCAGACGCGTCACGCCCTCGATGAGGAACCAGACGAACAGTGGGTAGACCGCGACCCGCTCCATGCCCGCGACCCCGATCCCGAGGCCGTGCCGCGTCACGTGCAGCCCGGTCGCGATCAGCCCCACGACGCCGAAGAGCACCGCCAGCCGGCGCCGGGTGGCGATCAGCCCGAGGTTGCCGAGTACGAACACCAGCGCCGCGCCGACCACGTGCGTGTTCTCGTCGACGTCGGCCGGCGCCAGGCCGACCAGGACGCAGCCGACGGCCGCGGCCAGCAGCAGGTACCGCACGACGCCCCGGAACAGCGTCACCGCTCCGGCGGCCACCAGCACGCCGTTGAGCACGAACACGGTGTTCATCAGCTGGTGCCACGGCGCGCTCACCTCGCCGAGGTCACTGATGTTGTTGTCGGCCCAGCTGAACGGTTCGGTCCAGGCCCACTGCACCACCCATTGGCCGACGAAGAACGCGGCGCCGGCGGTGGCCAGCGCGACCGCCCCGAGGATTCGTTTCATACCGCACAGCTCATCAGGCGTCGGCCGCCGCGGCACGGGGGACAGGTATCGCGTCGGGGTAGACCCAGCCCTCCGTGAGGTGAGGACAGATGCCGAGTGCTCAGGCGCGCGAGCTCGTGCGTGGCGCGTACGACACCCATGTCCACGTCGCGCCGGACGTCGTGGAGCGCCGGATCGACGACGTGACGCTCGCCCGGCGGCTGCACGACGTCGGACTGGCGGGGGTGGTTCTGAAGTCGCACTACGCGCCGACGGCCGAGCGCGCCGCGGTCGTGCGCGGTGTCGTTCCCGAGGTCGACACGGTCGGCGCGATCACGCTGAACGCGTCGGTGGGTGGGCTCAACCCGGTCGCGGTGGAGATCGCCGGGCGCCAGGGCGCGCGGGTGGTGTGGCTGCCCACCGTGGACAGTGCCAACCAGCGCACGGATCAGGCCCGAGCGCCGGAGGGCGCCACCCCGCCGATGTGGGCCCAGGTGCAGCAGGAACTCTCCGACCAGGGCATTCTCGCTCCGGCGGTCGCGGTGGTCGACGCGCGCGGCCGGGTCGTCCCGGAACTGCTGAACGTGCTGACGCTCGTCGCGAAACACGACATGGCGCTCGCGACCGGCCATCTGTCCGGCGACGAGATCCTCGCGGCGGTGGACGCGGCGGTCGACGCGGGCGTGCGCCGGATCGTCGTCACGCACCCGGAGTTCACGTCGCAGCGCGTCCCGGTGGAGGTGCAGCGGCGGCTGGCCGCCCGGGGCGCGCTGCTGGAACGCTGCTTCACGACGCCGCACACCGGCAAAGTGGCGTGGGAGACGTTCTACGCGCACATCCGGGCGGTCGGGCCGGAACATTCGGTGCTCTCCAGCGACCTGGGGCAGCCGTTCAACCCACCGGTGGAGGACGGCCTCGCGCTGCTCGCCGACGGGCTGCTGGCCCATGGGTTCAGCGCCGAGGAGGTCCGGGTGATGGCGGTGACGAACTCGAACCGGCTCGTGCGCTGAGCGGTGGGCGCGCTTCTTCCCGTGTCGAGGTCGGAAGGCTTCGGATGAACATGATATTCATCATCGAATGATCGATCTGTTCCTCCTGGCCGGGGTGCACGGCGGCGACCGGCACGGCGATGCGCTGCGCGACACCGTCGACTACGCGGTCGCCGCCGAGGACGCCGGGTTCGACGGCGTCTGGCTGGCCGAGCACCACTTCCTGACCTACGGCGCCTGCCCCTCCGCGGTCGCGCTGGCCGCGTACGTGCTCGGCCGCACCCGGCGGATCACGGTCGGCACCGCGGCCGCGATCCTCCCGGCGCGGCACCCGGTCGCGCTCGCCGAGGAGACCGCGCTGCTGGCGGCCGTGGCCGGGGACCGGTTCGAGCTGGGCGTCGGCCGGGGCGGGCCGTGGGTCGACCTGGAGGTGCTCGGCACCGGCCTGCCCCGCTACACCGAGGGGTTCGCGGAGTCGCTCGACCTGCTGCTGGAGTGGCTGTCCGGTGCGCGCAGGGTCGGCGCCGACGGCGTAGCGCACCGGTTCCGGCCGGTGCGCGTGGTACCCCGCCCCACCACGCCGCCGCGGGTGCGCATCGCGGCGACCACGGCCGCGTCGGTCGACGTCGCCGCCGCCCGCGGCCTGCCGCTCCTGCTCGGTATGCACGCCGCACCGGCCGAACACCGGGTCCTGCTCGACCGGTACGCGGCGTACACCGGCGGTACCGTGCCGCCACCGGCGGTCGCCCACCTCGCGTACGTCGCCGACACGGTCGACCAGGCGCGGGCCGCGGTCCACGCGCCGCTACGGGCCTGGCTCGCGCGCACCGCGGAGTACGTCCGGCTGGACGGCGCCGACGGCACCGGCCGCGACCCGGACGCCTACGCCGACCGGCTGGTCGACCTGCACCCGGTCGGCGACGCCGGGCTCTGCGTCGAGCGGCTCCGGCGGTCGCGCGAGATCACCGGCGCCGGGCGGCTGCTGCTCGCGGTGGAGGCCGGCGGCGACCGCGGCCGCACGCTGGACTGCATCGCACGTCTCGCCGAGGAGGTGCTGCCGTTCGTCCGGTGAACGCGGGTTCATCGGGTGAAGGCGCGGGTGAAGTCGAACGGCTCCTGGTCGACGCTCGAGCAGGCGGCGTCGGCGGTGGGCTTCGGCCCGCCGGGGCACGGCCGGTCCCGGGTCGCCGACCACATCCCGTGCCAGGCCAGCCCCTTCTCCCGGGCGAACGCGCCCACCTCGCGGGCGTCGGCGACCGTGAACACCTCGGTGGCGACGTCGTTCACCCCGATCATCGGCGTCACCGCGAGCAGCCCCCAGGCGTCCTCGTCCGACAGCTCGAACACGCCCTTGACCTGCGCCTGGGCCGCGGTGACCGCGTCGATGGCGAAGCGGCCCAGCTGCCCTTCGGGGTCGGGCGCGGCGGCGTCGCCGTAGTCCATCGCCATCAGGTTCACCGCGTCGAACTCGACGCCGGCGGCGCGCGCGTCGGCGAGCAGGTCGACGCCACCCTGGGTGAGTCCCTGGGGGAGCGCGGGCAGTGTGATCGAGACGTCCAGCGACGGGTTCTCCCGGCGCAGGATCGTCACGGCCTCGGCCCGCCGCCGGTTCGCCGCGCGGTCGCCGAGCGCGGAGCCCTCGACGTCGAAGTCGATCCGGGTGGCGTCGTAGGCGTCGATCGCGCGCTGGTAGGCGGCGGCCAGGGTCTCGGGGCTGTCGCAGACCGTCGCGAGCTCGGTGCTGTTCGCGCCGCCGAACGAGAGCCGCACGTCGCCCCCGGCCGCACGCAGGTCGGCGACCCGGCCGGTGACACCCGGGTCCTCGACCGGAAGCACACCACCCCAGGTGGGGGTGCAACCCCCGGCGCCGACGACGAACGCGAGCGTGTACTGGCGGACGCCGGTCTGCGCGGCCGCCGCGGCCAGGTCGAACGGCGGGTACAGCAGAACGTCGACGTAGGGGGAGAACTCGGTGCCGTCCAGGCTCGGGGTTTCGGTGGCGCCGGACTTCGGCTCGGGGGCGTCGGTCTCCGGGGCGTCGGGGTCGGCGGCGTCGGTCCCGGAAGCCTCGGTCCCGGAAGCCTCGGCGTCGGCGTCCGGGGTTTCGGTCTCCGGGGCCTCGGTCTCCGGTTCCGAGGCGCCGCCCGCCGCCGGGGCTCCCGGGGTGGACGTCGCGAGCGCCCGCGTCGGCTCCGGCTTCTTCGGGACCGCGGTGCCGGCCTTCGGCGGCGGTGATTCGTTCCCGCACGTCACGCCGTTGATCGTGCACCCGTCCGGCGGTTTCTGCTGCGCACCGGCCGCGTCGGCGACGAACCCGACCACCACCGACTGCTTCGGCGCGAGCTCGGCGTTCCAGGTCTCGTTGCGCACGGTGACCTTCGTGCCGGTCGTTTCGGCGTTCCCGTTCCACAGGCTCGTGATGCGCGCCCCCGCCGGTAGCGTGAACTCCAGCGACCAGCCGTCGACCGCGTTCGCGCTGGTGTTCGTGAGCGTGTAGGTGCCGGTGTACCCGCTGTCCCAGCGCGCCGTCTGCACGTAGTTCACCGCGAACCCGGCGGCCTGCGCCTGCCCGGCGGTGAGCGTCCCGACGGCCACCGCGGCGACGGTCGCGAGCACACCCGCGGCACCGAGGCGCTTGATCGGTCGGCGGGACCGCCGCAGCCGGTGGCCACCACGAAATCCAGCGGGACGCTGCTCACGCGCGGGAACGGACGGCACGATCGCGACTCCTGGGGTCATCCGGTGTTATCAGCGACGCTAGGCCCCGGACCTTCAGGCCCCGGACCTTCACCCCGATCCGCAGTCAAAGTACCGATCTGGCTGGTTTAAGGCCTACTTAGGTGAGTGAATGCGATTCACGGCCGAGGGGTGGGCGCGGCCTCACTCCGTCGCGAGCAACCCCGCGTAGTCAGCGATCGTCAGCGGACCCGCGGTGAGCGAACCATCCCCCCGCGGCACCCGCAGGCGCGACCCGTCGTGCACGAACTCCACCGCCCCCACCGGTAGCCGGGACGACAGCGTGCACACGACCTGGCCGAACACCAGCACGTCGTCGGCGCGGCCGAGTTCCTGCGAACCGGTCTCCACCGTCACCAGGCCGCCGTCCTGGGTGGCCCCGGTCACCAGGGTCGCGCCGGTCAGCGCGCTCGTGTACCCCTCGTTGCGCTCGGCCCGGGTGGGGCCGTCGAGCAGCAGCCGGAGGTGGGCGTCGGCGCTCAGGGGCGTCGTCACCCGGCGGGGCACCGGCGCGAGCTGCGAGTCGCGGACCAGGCAGATGCGTTCGGTGGCGGTGCCGGGAGTGGCCCCGCCGCCGGGGGTGGCCGCCGCGGTGGCCATCGGCTGCGCCGCGCGGGGCTCGGAGTCGAGCGGGACGCCGCAGCCGGCCACGCCGAGGGCCACCGCGACGAGCACGAGCAGCCGCCTCATGGCACCCGCACCCGGAACAGCGCCCCTCCGTCGGGGCGATCCTCCACCGACGCCGCCCCGCCGTGCGCCGCGGCGTGTGCGGCGACCAGCGACAACCCGAGCCCGGTGCCGTCGCTGCCGGTGGCGCGGTCGGAGGCGGTGTGGCCACGCACGAACCGGTGGAACACGGTCTCGCGGTCCTCGGGGCGGATGCCCGGGCCTTCGTCCTCGACGACCAGCTCGTGGTCGCCGATGCGAACCGCCACCGGACCACCGCCGTACTTCACCGCGTTGTCGACGAGGTTCACCAGGATGCCCTCCACTCGGCGCCGATCGACGTACCAGGTGCCGGCGTCGGCCACCACCACGTCCGGCGAGACCCCGCGGGACCGGCAGATCTCCCGGGCCATCGCCTCCACGTCGACCTCGGTGCGTTCCAGCGCCCGGTCGCCGCGGGCGAGCTCCAGCAGGTCGTTGACCAGCCGCCCGAACCGGTCGACCTCCTCGACGACGAGCGTGGCCGCGGCGGCGCTGCGTTCGTCGAGCGAGGCGGCGCGCCGGTGGAGCACCGAGGCCGCCGCGGCCAGCGTCTGCAACGGGGATTTCAGTTCGTGGCTCACGTCGGCGGCGAAGCGCCGGTCGCGTTCCACCCGGTCGGCCAGCTCCTCGACCATGCGGTTGAAGGACCCGGTCAGGCGGGCCAGGTCCGGCTCGGCCGCCGGGTCGAGGTGGGTGCGGACCTGCCCGGCGGCGATCTGCTCGGAGGCCTCCGCGACCCGGGTCAGCGGCCGCAGCACCGACCGGGTGGCGTACCGGCCGAGCGCCGCACCGGCCACCGCGGTCAGCAGCGCCACCACGGTGAGTACCAGCGCGAGCGTGGAGAACGTGCGCTCCAGCTCCTCCAGCGAATCGAGCTCGTAGAACGCGGTGCCGTCGGGCAGCGGCACCCCGACCACCACCATCGGGCGCCCGGCGGCACGTACCCGCTGCACCGAGGCCTCCCCGTCGCGGACGCGCTCCTGCAGCGCGGTGGGGATCGCGCTGGTCCGGCCCTCGTCGGCGGTGCGCGAGTACCAGACCGCGTTGCGCTGGACGAGCACCTGCCGGTTCTCGGTGGTCTCGAGCGACCGCAGGATCTCGGCGACGTCGGGAGCGTCCGCGGCCAGACCGGATCGCACGACCGATGCGTTGTAGTACGCCGCGCGCACCGCGGCCCGCTCCCGCTCCTCGGTGAGCGACACCCGCACCAGCTGGTAGGACAGCAGCGCCATCACGGCCGAGAGCAGCAGCGCCCCGACCGTGAAGACCGCGGTGACCCGCGTCCGCAGCTTCATCCGGACAGCTTGTAGCCCATGCCCCGCACCGTGACCAGGTAGCGGGGCCGCCGCGGATCCGGCTCGATCTTCTGACGCAGGCGCCCGACGTGCACGTCGACCAGCCGCTCGTCGCCGATCTCGTACTCCCAGACCTGCTGCAGCAGCTGGCGGCGCGAGAGCACCCGCCCGGCGTTCTCGGCGAGCTCGCAGAGAAGCCGGAACTCGGTGCGCGTCAACGCGACCGGCCGGTCGGCCAGCGTCACCTCACCGGCCTCGGGGCGGATCGCCAGCTCACCGAACGTCCAGCCGCCGGCGGCGGGCACCGGGGACGCGGCCCGCCGGCGCAACGCACGCAGCCGGGCGACGAGTTCGAGGATCGGCACCGGCTTCACCACGTAGTCGTCCGCGCCGGCCTCCAGCGCCGTGACGATGTCCTGGGTGGCGTCGCGCGCGCTGACCACGAGCACCGGCACGTCGTCGGTACGGCGCAGTTCGCGGATGCAGTCGAACCCGTCGAGGCCGGGCAGCATCAGGTCGACGATCACCACGTCGGCCGGGGAACGGCGCTGACGCCGCAGCCCTTCCTCGGCCGTGCCGGCGCCGTCGGCCTCGAAGCCCTCCTCCTCGAGCGCGAGCAGGAGAGCGAGGCGGATCCGGTCGTCGTCTTCGATCACCAACACTGACGGCATGGCCCCATCCTCCCCGGAGCCACCGACAGAATGCCGGGGCCCCGGAGGGAAGCGGCGATTGTCACGCAACCGTCACACAGCTGCCCAGAGACCTCCACGGTTGACGATCACGCTGGTCACATGGGTATTCCAGTGATCGAGCTACGCGTGGCCGAGTCGTTCACCGGCGCCGGTCTGTCCTCCATCCGCGAGTCGGTGGCCGAGGTGCTCGCGCTCGAACCGAGCGTCCTCACGCTCGACCTGCGCGACTGTGCGTCCGTCGACGCGGCGGGCATCGCCTACCTGCTCGACCTCCACCGGCGGATGCGCCGCGAAGGCAACCGGCTGGAGCTGCAGCACCCCACCCCCCGGGTGCGGCGGGTGCTGCAGCACGTCCGCCTCGATCGCATCCTGCCCGTCCACGGCGACCAGCCCGAGCTGAGCGCCCTCTAGACCGGGTCCGCCCGCGGCCGTCAGTCCACCCCCTCCCGGGCCGCGGGCGGACCCCAGCGCAACCCTGGGAAGGAGTTGCCATGCCAATCGCCCCTGCCCGCTACGCCATTCCGCGTCGCCGCGCCGCCCGCCGCCGCCCGTCGGTCGCGGCCGTCGTGCTGGTCGTCGTCGCCCAGGCGGCGCTGCTCGCCGGGATCCTGGGTGTGCACGTCACCTGGATCGCCGCCGCGCTGATCTTCGCGGCCGCCGCCATGGTCGTCGAGAACCGCCGTCAGCGGGGCACGAGGCCGGTCTCGTAGGCCACCACGACCAGCCCGGCCCGGTCCCGTGCGCCGAGCTTCGTCAGCAGCCGGCTGACGTACGTGCGCACGGTGGCCGGGCTCAGGTACAGCACGGCCGCCACCTCGTCGTTCGACCGGCCGGTCGCGACCTCGGCGAGCACCTCCCGCTCCCGCCCGGTGAGCGCGTCCAGCCGGGTGTCCGACCCGGGCCGGTGCACGGCCGCGGCCGCGATCACCCGGCGCGTCACCGCCGGAGCCAGCAGCGCCTCCCCGGCGGCGACCGTGCGCACCGCCTCGCGCAGCGGCCCCGGCCGGATGTCCTTGAGCAGGAACCCCGACGCGCCCGCGCGCAGCGCGTCGAACAGGTGCTCGTCGGTGTCGAACGTGGTGAGCACGACGACGCGCACCGCCGGGAGTTCGGCGGTGATCCGTGCGGTCGCCGCGACCCCGTCCACGCCCGGCATCCGCACGTCCATCAGCACGACGTCCGGACGCAGCCGGCGCACCACCTCCACGCCGGACGCGCCGTCGGCGGCCTCCCCGACGACCGTCAGGTCGTCGTCGTGGGTCAGCAGCGCACGCAGCCCGGCACGCACCAGGTCCTGGTCGTCGACGAGCACGATCCGGATCATCGCGGCAGCGCCACCCAGACCCGGAACCCGCCCTCGGGTCGCGGGCCGATCTCCGTGCGCCCGCCGAGCAGCGCGACCCGCTCACGCAACCCCACCAACCCGAAACCGGTACCCGGGTCGGCAGGCGGTCCGTCGCCGCCGTCGCGGACTTCCACCACCACACTGGTTTCCGTCGTACGCAGATCGACGCTGATCGGCGAACCACCGCTGTAGCGGCGAGCGTTCGTGACCGCCTCCTGCACGATGCGGAACACCGCCGCCTCGACGGTGGGCGGCAGCGGTCCTAGGCCGGGCGGCACCTCCACGCCCAGCTCACGCAACTCGTCCAGGCCCGGCGGGGTGGCGTCGCGGATCAGGCCGAGCGCGCGGCGCAGTTCCGCGCTGGCGGTGTCGCACGCGGCCCGGACGTTCTCCAGCGCGCGGCGGGTCGCGGCCGGGTCGTCGTCGACGGCCTCGAGCGCCACGTCGGTGTGGAGCGAGACCACGGTGAGCGTGTGGCCGACCGCGTCGTGGACGTCGCGCGCCACCTCCAGCCGCTCGGCCTGCAGCGCCCCGGAGAGCGCCTGCTCGTGCGCCGTGCGTTCCCGGGCGAGCCGTTCACGCTGCTCGGCCCGGAGCAGGCGGCGCGAGCGGATGCCGTCGCCGAGCGCGATCGTGGCGGCCATCGCGGCGCCGGTCACCAGGATCTCGTAGCCGAACAGGTAGGCCGGATCCTCTCCGTCGTGCAGGCGGGCGTAGGTGGAGATGCTCAACAGTCCGGTGCTGACGGCGATCGCCCAGCCGCTGAACCCGGCCTCGGCCGCGGTGTAGAGGGCCGCGCCGAGCGGGACCGGAAGGCCGATCGGCGGGTAGTCGCGCACGTAGTACGCGATCAGCAGCGCGGCGCTGACCAGGAGGACACCGCGGGGGAACCGGCGGCGGACGAGCAGCACCGCCCCCAGCACGACCGCGGCGCCGTACGCGAGGACGTCGGGCCCGCGGTGCGAGCCGAGGTCGGCGGCGATCGCGACCGACACCGCGGTGGTCGTGAAGGCGGCGAGCGCGGCGTCGAGCAATCGTTCCCGCGGGGTCATCAGACGAGCGTAACGGCGGTCCGGGCGGTGCCCGGAGAAGTGTCGCTTCCGGACGTACGGCGCTACGTCGACGGGCGATCCGGGCGCCGACCCCGGAGCGATGCGGTGCGGCGGGCCGGTTACTTAGCGTTGCCGTCGTGACTGACACCGAAGTTCGTACGCGTGGGGTGCTGAGCCGGTTCGCCGGGTGGTCGCTGCGGCACCACTGGGCCGCGCTCGTGGCGTGGGTGGTGATCGTGGGCGCGCTGGCCCTGGTCGCCGGACGGGTCGGCAGCGCGTTCGCCGACGACACGACGTTGCCGGGGAGCGAGTCGCAGCGGGTGGCGGACGCGCTTGCCGTCGACGCACCGGCCCGTGACGAGGTCACGGTCGTGCTGCACCGCGCGTCGGGGGCCGCGGACCGGGCCGCGGTGGGGGAGTTCCTGGACGGGTTGGGACCGGCGGTGACCGATCCCTTCGCGACCCCCGGGTCGGTGTCGTCGGACGGCCGGACGGTCCTCGCCACCGTGACGCTCGACCATCCACCCGGCGAGACCCCGGCCGACACGATCGGGGACCTGACCGGCCGGACGCTGGACGGGTACCAGGTCGAGTGGAGCGGCGACTCGGTCCGGGCCGCGAACGAGGCCGGCGGGCCGGCCGAAGGGATCGGGCTCCTGGCCGCGCTGATCATCCTCGTGCCGCTGTTCGGGTCGCTGCTCGCGGCGACGCTCCCGCTGGTCACCGCGATCTGCGCGGTGGGCAGCGCGGTGAGCGCGGTGATCCTGCTGTCGCACCTGCTGACCGTCCCGAGCTACGCGACCGCGATGATGGCGCTGGTCGGGCTCGGTGTCGGCATCGACTACGCGCTGCTGGTGTTCGTGCGCTACCGGCACGAGATCCGGTCGGGGGCCGAGCGGTCCGCGGCGACCGAACGGGCGCTGGACACCGCCGGCCGCTCGGTGCTGCTGGCCGGGGCGATCGTGATCCTGGCGCTGCTCGGCATGCTGACGCTCCGCCTGGCCGCGTTCGACGCGCTCGCGGTGAGCGTGGCGCTGACCGTGCTGGCGACAATGCTCGCGTCGATCACGCTGCTCCCGGCGTTGCTGACCCTGTTCGGGCGTCGTCTGGAGGCACGCATCGTTCGTCGCGCCGGGATCGGGATCTGGTCCGGGGCGGGTGGGGGCGGGGCGAGTGGGTCCGCGGCGGGTGGGGCCGGGGGGCGCGGCGGGCGGGGCGCGGGGGTCTCGGGTGGACGGTGGCGGGCGTTGGCGCGGGGGGTGCAGCGGGCGCCGGTCCCGGCGCTCGTCGGCGGGGTGCTCGTGCTCGTCGTGCTGGCGTTGCCGGCCGCGGGCCTGCGTCTCGGGTTCGCCGACGCCGGCACCGACGCGACGGACTCGACCAGCCGCCGGGCGTACGACCTGGTGGCGTCGGCGTTCGGCCCCGGCACGAACGGTCCGCTCGTCGTGCTCGCCGCGGACGGTGCGGACGTGGAGGACGCCGTCGCCGTGGCGCGCTCGGTGCGCGGAGTCGCCGCGGTGGTGCCCGCCACCCCGGCCCCGAACGCGGTGCTCGTGATCCCCGAGTGGGGCCCGGCCGACGAGCGCACCGCGGACCTCGTCCACTCCCTGCGCGCCGAACTCGGCCCGCGGTACGCCGTCGGCGGCTCCGTGCCGGGCGCGATCGACTTCGCCGAGACCGTCTCCGCCCGCCTGCCCTGGTTCGTCGGCGCGGTCGTCGGCCTCTCCGCGCTGATGCTGCTCGTCGTGTTCCGCTCGGTGCTGGTGCCCCTCCAGGCCGCCGTGTCCAACCTGCTGAGCATCGGCGCCGCGCTCGGCGTCATGACGTTCGTCTACGGTGACGGCAACCTCGGCGCCCAGCCCGGCCCGATCGAGGCCTTCCTGCCGGTGATCGTCTTCGCCGTGGTGTTCGGCCTCTCGATGGACTACGAGGTCTTCCTGGTCAGCCGCGTGCACGAGGAGTGGCGCCGGGGCCTCGACGCCGCCGCCGCGCTCCGCGAGGGCCTGGCCACGACCGGCGGCGTCATCACCGCCGCCGCCGCGATCATGGTCGTCGTCTTCGGCTCGTTCATCTTCTCCGGCGACCGCATGCTCGGCCAGCTGGGACTGGGCCTCGCCGCCGCCGTCCTCGTCGACGCGATAGTCGTCCGCTGCCTGGTGGTTCCGGCGTTCTTCGCCCTGGCCGGCGAACACGCCTGGTGGTTCCCGCGGAGGCTGGCCCGCCTCCCGGAGGTGCGCCTCCACTGAGTGGTGGTGCCCGGGGTGCTTCGGGGCCCGAGGACTCGGCATAGCCCGGGCCCGAGGACGCGGCACAGCGCGGGCCCGAGGACGCGGCACAGCGCCGGCCCGAGTCCCGGCGGCGCCGCCCGACCATCGGCCGGTCGGTTCCGAGCACCCGCTCGGCGACCGGCCGGTGCGAACGTCGCGGCAGCCGCGAGGGGCGCCTGCGGCATCGGCGCGCACGGCGCCGGTGCCGGTCCCCGGGCCGGTGGAGGACAGTCGGCGCGCGCGGTGCCGTGACCATCACGCTTACGGGAACCCTCTTCGTGCTGCCGCCCGTGCTCGCGGCCGCGATCCACTCGCGACCGGTCTAAGGCGGGCGAGCTGACCGCACCGTTCATCACCAACCGCCCGTTGACAGCCCCTCGTCGCCACCCGCCGCGCCCTACCGCCGCGCTCCGCCCGCCGCCCCGTCGCACCCCGCCGCCCCGGATCGCATCGTGTGGCATCGGATTGTGCTGCGCGGCCCGCATTGCCTTGCCTCGCGCCGCACGCCTCGCGCCGCCCCGCCCCGCCCTGCAATCGCAGAGTGTGGCATCGGATCGCTGTGCCGCCCGCCCGCATCGCATCCTGCCGGGCCTCACATTCTCGTCGCGCCGCACACCGCATCGCCTCGCGCCGATCCCGCGCCGCATCCCCGCGTCACCCCACCCCACCCCGCTCGGTGCCGGGCAACCTCGCCCCGCCCCACTCGGCGCCAGGCCGCTCCAAGGCGCGCCGTGCGGCACCGCACCGTGCGGCAGCACCCTCGCGCCGCTCCGTACCGCCCTCGCGCCGCTCCGTGCCGCCCTCGCGCCGCTTCGTGCCGCCCTCGCGCCGCTTCGTGCCGCCCTCGCGCCGCTTCGTGCCGCCCTCGCGCCGCTCCGTGCCGCCCTCGCGCCGCTTCGTGCCGCCCTCGAGCCGCTTCGTGCCGCCCTCGCGCCGCTTCGTGCCGCCCTCGCGCCGCTTCGTGCCGCCCTCGCACCGCTTCGAGCCGCCCGCGCGCCGCTTCGTGCCGCCCGCGCGCCGCTTCGTACTGCCCGCGCGCCGCTTCGTGCCGCCCGCGCGCCGCGCCGTGCCGCGATCCTTCTCGGCCCCGCGGTGCTGGTGGCAGAAGCCACGGCGCGTGCTGGCGGTCTCGCCGGCCGGCCGCGTACGGCGAGTTGTCTGCCGCTGGTACCCGGCCCGCTCCTCGCCGTGCACCAGCACCAGCACCGGCACCGTGCTGCCCGCTCTGGTCGACGCCGTGCCCCGACCACAGCGCTGGGAACCGCCGGTTCGGTGGTGGTGTCCTCCACACCGCCGCCCCGGCTCGGCCCGCTGGACGGTCACCGCACCACCGGTGCTGCCGCCGCCCTGCTGAACGCCGCCGCTCCGCCGAACGCCCCGGCGCCGACGGGCGCCGAGTCGGCTGCCACTGCGCTGCATCGGTAGCCGAGGTTTCGGCTGCGCACCGACCGAGCCGCACAGTCGGCTGCGCACCGACCGGTGTCGCATGGGCGGCTGCCGAAACGACCGCTGCCGCACGAACCGCTGCCGCACGAACCGCTGCCGCACCGACCGCCCCACAGCGTCGACCCGCGGCCTTCCGCTTCGCGCCTACCTCACCCCACCTCACACCGCCCGGGCGATCGCGATCGTGCTTCCGCTGCGCTGGCCGGCCTCGTAGAACATGTACTGCACCCCACCGTCACTGCCGAACGACGGCGCGGCCGAGCGCTTGTTGTCCGGCGCCCCGCTCAGCGGAGTGTGGAAGACCCCCAGGTGGACCTCGCGGTCGAAGCTCGGCCCCACTTCGGTGAGGAACATCTTTCCCGAGTCGCCGTGGTACACCACGTACGTCGTGCCGTTGCGTTCCAGCACGTGCGGTCCGGACAGGTCCGACTGGCCGTCCCCGGACGGCGACACCAGCGGCGACGGGTCGTAGGTCCAGGAGAACCCGTCCGCCGACCAGCCCCAGTACAGATAGCGCTTCCCGCCGAGCACGCCCATGAACACCATCACGTACGTGCTGCCCTTCGACGCGATCGGGTGCTCGAAGACCCGGGCGTAGGAGGTCTCGGTGAGCCCGGTGATGTTCGCGGTGGTCAGCACCGTGCCGACGTACGACCAGTTCACGCCGTTCGCCGACGTGGCGAGCCGGGTCGCGTTGTTGGCCCCGTGGAAGTACATCAGGAACCGCTTGGCCGACGCCTGCCAGATCACGTGCGGCGACGACACGTGGTTGACCGAATAGTGCGGCGCCCACACGTTCGCGACGATCGGGTTCGCCGCGTACTCGGTGAACGGCCCGGCCAGCGAGTTGCCGTACGCGAGGCAGATCCCGCCCGGGGCGTCGTGCGGCGCGTAGTAGAGGTAGTAGCGCCCGAGGCGCGTGCCGAGTTTGTCGTAGACCCCGCGGATGCACGGGAAGATCAGCTCGTTCGTCGGGTTGTAGCGCAGCGCGGTCTTGTCGAAGGCCACGCCGAGGTACTGGTAGCTCGGGAAGCCGGCCGGTGCGGCCGCAGCCGGGGCGGCGCCCAGCGCGCCCCCGCCCAGCAGGGCGCCACCGCCGAGAGCGGCCGCGCCACGCAGGAACGTCCGCCGGTCAAAACCCGTGTCGACGCCCGTCATGTGCCATCTCCTCGTCACTGAGTGTGTGGCCCCCGGAAGCCCCGAGTGTTCTGCCCCGAGAAACCGTCGGTCAAGCTGCTAATACGAATTATCAAAGGGGATTCATGAATCGGTCCGACCCTCTTGACGGGAGCGCACCGCGCACTCCAAGATTCCGGTCCATCGCGCTGATACGTATTAGCGTCCACGCTAGGAGACACGATCCGTGAGCAATCCGCGCCGCATCACCCAGCGGGACATCGCTCGCCTGGCCCGGGTCAGCCAGGCGACGGTGTCCCTGGTGCTGAACAACCGCACGGACGCCGGGGTGCGGATCGCCCCGGAGACCCGGGAGCGGGTGCTGGAGGTGATCCGGGAGACCGGGTACGTGGCCGACCCGATCGCCCGGCGGCTCGTCGACCGTCGCAACCGGATCATCGGCGTGTTCACCTACGAGCCGGTGTTCCCGAGCGCGACGCGCGACTTCTACCACCCGTTCCTGGTCGGGATCGAGGAGGCGGCCGAGCGGCTCGGGTGCGACCTGCTGCTGTTCACCAGCACACCGGTGATCGACGGGCGGCGGCGGATCCTGCACGAGGACAACCGGCTGCGGCTGGCCGACGGCTCGGTGCTGCTCGGTCGTCACATGGACGCCGACGACCTGTCCAAGCTGGTCGCCGACGGGTATCCGATCGCCGCGGTCGGGCGCCGGGACCACGACGCGGTGCCCTACGTCGGGGCGGGTTACGCCGCCGCGACCGCCGCCCTGGTGCGCGACGCGCTCGCGCTCGGGCACCGCACGACGGCCTACGTGGGGCCCGGCGCGGGCGCCGAGTCCTCCGCCGATCGGCTGCGCGGCTACCGGGAGACGATCGAGGGCGCCGCCGTGGGGGATCCGCTGCACGCCGCCGACGTGAGCGCCTCCGCCCTCGACGCGCTGCTCGCGGCCGGCGCCACCGCGCTGTTCGTCGAGGAGCCCGCGGACGCGGTCGCGCTCGTCGGCTTCGCCCGGGAACGCGGCCTCGACGTCCCGGCCGACCTGTCGGTGCTGACGCTGGGCGACCCGGTCCGCCCGATCGACGGCGACCCGGCCGACCGGCTCGACTTCACCGGCTTCTCGATCCCGCGCCGCGCGATGGGCTGGCAGGCCGTCGAGGTGCTCACCGCGGCCCTCGAAGGTGAGACCGCCGATCTGCAGCGCCTGCTCGCCTGCGAGCCCGTCGTGGGGGCGACCCTCGCCCGCCCCGCGGCGCGATGACGGCCACCGAACCGACCGAAGGAGCTTCCGTGGCGGACGTGCACGCTGACGTACTGATCGTGGGCGGCGGGTTAGGGGGTGTCGCCGCCGCGCTCGCGGCGTTACGCGCGGGGCGCAGCGTCGTGCTCAGCGAGGAGTTCGACTGGCTCGGCGGGCAGCTGACCAGCCAGGCCGTCCCACCCGACGAGCACAGCTGGGTGGAGCGCTTCGGCGTCACCGCGTCCTACCGGGCGCTGCGCGACGGCATCCGCGACTACTACCGCCGCTACTACCCGCTCACGGCCCGGTCGCGCGCCGCCCGCGAGCTCAATCCCGGCGCGGGGCACGTTAGCCGGCTCTGTGCCGAACCCCGGGTCGCGGTCGCGGTGATCGACGCGATGCTCGCGCCGTACCGGGGGAGCGGGCGGCTCACCGTTCTGCAGCCCTACCGCCCGACCGGTGCGGAGACCGACGGCGACCGCGTCACCGCGGTCGAGCTGACCGGCCGGGACGGCACCACGGTCACCGCCGCCGCCGCGTACGTCCTGGACGCCACCGAGACCGGGGAACTGCTCCCGCTCACCGGCACCGAGTACGTCACCGGCTTCGAGTCCCGGGACGACACCGGCGAACCCAGCGCTCCCGACGAGGCACAGCCGGCGAACATGCAGGCGGTCTCGGTCTGCTTCGCGATCGACCGCGTCGACGGCGACCACACGATCGACCGCCCGGCGAGCTACGACTTCTGGCGCGCGTACCGGCCGGAGTTCTGGGGTGGTCCGCTCCTCGGCTGGCGGACGCCGAACCCCCGCACGCTGGAGACCAGCGTCCGGTCCTTCACCCCCAACCCCGACGACGACCCGCTCGCCGTCGTCGCCGATCAGCGCCTGAGCCCCGGCGACGGCAACCTGTGGACATTCCGGCGGATCGCGGCCCGGCGGCACTTCGTGCCCGGGGCGTACGCCAGCGACATCACGCTGGTGAACTGGCCGATGATCGACTACTTCGAGGCCCCGGTCATCGACGTCCCCGACGCCGTGAAGCACCTCGACGCGGCCAGGGACCTGTCCCGCTCGGTGCTCTACTGGCTCCAGACCGAGGCGCCCCGCGAGGACGGCGGCACCGGCCACCCCGGCCTACGCCTGCGCGGCGACGTCACCGGGTCGGCCGACGGGCTGGCCCAGGCCCCGTACATCCGCGAGGGACGGCGGATCCGCGCCGAGTACACGATCGTCGAACAGGACCTGTCGCTCGCCGTCCGGGGCGACAAGGGTGCGGTGTCCTACGACGACAGCGTCGGCGTCGGCATGTACCGCATCGACCTGCACCCCTCGACCGGCGGCGACAACTACCTCGACGTCCCGTCGTGCCCGTTCGAGATCCCGCTCGGGGCGCTGCTCCCGCGGCGGATGGAGAACCTGCTCGCGGCGGGCAAATCGCTGGGCGCCACGCACGTCACGAACGGCTGCTACCGGCTGCACCCGGTCGAGTGGAACGTCGGTGAGGCGGCCGGTGCGCTCGCCGCGTTCTGCCTCGACCGGAACGTCGCACCCCGGGCGGTGCGCGCCACGCCCGCGCTGCTCGGCGAATACCAGGCCCGCCTCGACGACGACGGCGTCGAGCGGCGCTGGCCCGACGTCGTCGGCTACTGAGCCCCCACCACCGCAAAGGAGCACGTGATGAGGTTGAGAATTGTCGCTGTCGCGGCGGCCGCGAGCCTGCTGGCCCTGACGGCGTGCGGCGGCGGCGACGCCGACGACGGCCCGGCGACGCTGCGGATGACGATCTGGTCCTCCAGCCCCGACCACCTGGCTCTGCTCAACGGCATCGCCGACGAGTACCGGAAGGCCCATCCGGACGTCACCGCGATCACGTTCGACTCGCTGCCGCTGGACAACTACACGACCACGCTCACCACGCAGCTCGCCGGCGGCAATGCTCCCGACCTGGCGTGGATCCTGGAGAACTCGGCACCCGACTTCGTCGAGTCCGGAGCGCTCGTTCCGCTCGAGGACACCCTCGGCGCCGCCTCCGGATACGAGTTCGACGACCTGCAGCCGAGTACGACGAAACTCTGGACCCAGGACGACCATCTCTACGCGTACCCATTCTCGACGTCGCCGTTCGGCGTGTTCGTGAACAACGACCTGGTGACGAAGGCCGGGCAGCCGACCCCGACGGCGCTGATCAGCCAGGGCAAGTGGACGTGGGACGCGGCGTTCGCGCTCGGGTCGGCGGTGCGGTCGAAGGCCGGGAAGGCCGGGCTCGTCGTCCGCGACTTCGACTACAAGACGTGGGACAACCTGGCCACGGTGTGGGGCGGCTGGGGCGCCGAGGCCTGGAGCGAGGACGGCAGGACCTGCGGCTTCGACAAGCCCGAGATGGTCGCCGCGATGACCGCGCTCCACGACGCGATCTTCACCGCCCAGGCGCTGCCGGGCCCCGGTACCGCGCCGGACTTCTTCGCCGGTGACGCCGCGATGACGATCACGCAGATCAGCCGCGCGTCGCTGCTGAAGGACCAGACGTTCGGCTGGGACCTCGTGCCGCTGCCGTCCGGGCCGGCGGGGGAGTACAGCGTGATCGGCCAGGCCGGGATCGGCGTCCTCAAGAAGAGCAAGCACGCCGACGCCGCGACGGACTTCCTCGCGTTCCTCACCAACCCCGCGAACTCGAAGAAGCTCGCGCGGTTCTTCCCGCCGCCGCGCAGGTCGCAGCTGAACACCGAGACGCTGGCGGCCGGCAACCCGCTGCTCAAGCCCGACCAGCTGCAGGCGGTCGTGATCGACGGGATCGACTCGGGCACGGTGAAGCCGAGCCACGTCTCGTCGGCCGAGATCGGTCAGCAGGTCCGCTCGGCGCTGGATCCGCTGTGGAAGCCCGGCGCGGACGTCCCGGCGGTGCTCGGCTCGGTGTGCGCGGCGATCGCGCCGCTGCTCAAGCAATGAAGCAGCGCGACCACCTTGTCGGCTACCTGTTCGTCGCGCCCCAGCTGATCGGCAGCGTGGTGTTCGTCTTCGTGCCGCTCGGGCTGGTGGTCTGGTACAGCCTGCACGAGTGGAACGTCCTCGCGGACTCGTTCTCGTTCGTGGGCACCGAGAACTACGCGGCGCTCGTCGACGATCCGCGGCTGCCCGGGGTGCTGGGCGCGACCGGCCTGTTCTCGGTGGGGCTCGTCGTGGTCAACCTCGGGCTGGCGCTGCTGCTCGCGGTGCTGCTCAACCAGAGGCTGCGCGGCACGATCGTCTTCCGGACGCTGTTCTTCTCGCCGGTCGTGGTGTCGCTCGTCGCGTGGACGATCGTCTGGGGTTTCCTGCTCCAGGACGACGGCGGCATCAACGGGCTGCTGCGGCTGGCCGGGATCGACGGCCCGAACTGGCTGCGTGGCGGCGGCACCGCGATGGGCGCCGTCGTCCTGGTGCAGGTGTTCAAGAACGTCGGGCTGAACATGGTGTTGTTCCTGGCCGCGCTGCAGGGCGTTCCGGCGCAGCTGTACGAGGCCGCGACGATCGACGGAGCCGGGGCCTGGACCCGGTTCCGCCGGATCACGCTGCCGATGATCAGCCCCACCGTGCTGCTGACCTCGATCATCACGGTCGTCGGTTCGCTGCAGGTGTTCGCCCAGATCGCGGTGCTGACGCAGGGCGGGCCGGGGACGTCGACGACGGTCCTCGTCTACTACCTGTACCAGCAGGCGTTCCAGTTCCACCACTTCGGCTACGGATCGGCGTTGTCGGTGCTGCTGTTCGCGATCGTGCTCATCCTGACGCTCGTGCAGTGGCGGATGCGCCGGAGGTGGGTGCTCGATGAGTCGTAGGTGGCTCTACCTGCCGGTGTGCCTGCTGGCCGTGCCGTTCGTGTTCCCGACGTGGTGGATGGTCACGTCGTCGTTCAAGCCGGTGCGTGAGATCTTCGCGTTCCCCCCGGCGCTGTGGCCGGCCTCGCCGACCGTCGAGGCCTACGAGCGGGTGTTCGCGCTGCAGCCGTTCGCGCAGCAGTACTGGAACAGCCTCTCCATCGCGGTGATCGTCACGGCCGGGACGCTCGTCGTCTCGTCGCTGGCCGGGTACGCGTTCGCGCGGATCCCGTTCCGCGGGGCCAACGTGCTGTTCGTGGTGATCCTCACCGGGCTGCTCATCCCGAGTGAGGTGACGATCGTCCCGCTGTTCCAGATGTTCCTGAAACTCGGGCTGACGAACACGCACTGGCCGCTGATCCTGGTGCCGATCTTCGGCGCCCCGAGCGTGCTGGCGACGTTCATCATGCGTCAGTTCTTCCTCGCGCTGCCGCGTGAGCTCGAGGAGGCCGCCCGGGTCGACGGCCTGGGCCGGTTCGGGACGTACGTCCGGATCGGGTTGCCGCTGGCCCGGCCGGCGCTCGGGGCGGTCGCGATCTTCACGTTCCTGCACAGCTGGAACCTGTACCTGGAGCCGATCGTCTACCTGACCACACCGTCGAAGTTCACGCTGCCGCAGGCGTTGACGCAGTACGTCGACGCGTACGGCGGGCCGATGTGGAACGTGCAGCTGGCCGCGGCCTCGCTGACCGCGATCCCGGTGCTGGCGGTGTTCGTCGCCGCCCAACGCCAGTTCGTGGAGGGCCTCGCGCACACGGGGTTGAAGGGGTAGGCCTCAGGACGGCGCGGCGGCGGCGCGGAGCGCGGCGGCCAGCGCCGAGACCGTATCGTCGGGTGGGCCCGGCCGGCGGGCCAGCACCGTGCGGCGGACCTCCCCGCCGCCGCGCACCGGCACGAACCGCACCCCGGCCGGGGCGGCGCCCGCGAGCGCGACCGGCGCGGTCGTCACCCCGCACCCGGCCGCGACCAGCTGGAGTTTCGCCAGCCAGTCCCGGGCGGTGTGCGCGATCACCGGCCGCTCGTCGAGGCCGGGCCAGACCCCGAGGCCGTCCCCGCCCGGCCCGGCGATCCACCGCTGCCCGCGCAGGTCGGCCGGGTCGGCGGCGTCCCGGGCGGCGAGCGGGTGGTCGGCCCCGACCGCGACGCACAGCGCCCGCTCGCTCAGCGTCTCGACGACGAACGGCGGCGACTCGGCGTCGAACGGCCGGAACGGGGGGAGCGCGGCGAGCACCGCGAGGTCGAGGGTTCCGGCCCGGAGCGCGCGCACGAGCACCGGCGTCGTGCCCTCGCGCGTCGTCACGGTGATGGCCGGATCCGACCGGCGCAGCGCGGCGATCGCCCGCGGCACCAGCACGGCCCCCGCGCTGGGATACCAGCCCAGGCGCACCGTGCCCGCCCGGGGCGGCAGACCGGCCAGCTCCCGCTCAGTGGCCGCCACCCGGTCCAGCACCGCGGACGCGTGCCGGAGCACGATGCGCCCGGCCCCGGTGAGCAGCACGCCGTCGCGCCGTCGTTCGAGCAGCGCGGCACCGGCGGCGCGTTCCAGCACGGCGATCTGCCGGGACACCGCGGATTGCGTGTAGCCGAGTGCCGCCGCCGCGGCCGTCAGCGTGCCCCGCGCGGCGACCTCCGCGAACACCCGCAGCGACCCGGTCGGCACCGAGGACAGATCCATGCGTTCCAGGAATACCAGGCCTGCGTAAGTCTCGTTGGTCGCATGCCGTCGGCCCGCTCTAGCGTCGGGAGGCGTGAAAGCCTGGCGGCTCGACGCGACCCTCACGTTCGGCGACGTGCCCGACCCGGAGCCACCGGACGGCGCGGTCGTGGTGCGGCTGGAGGCGGCACCGATCCTGAGCTACTTCCGCGCGTACGTGGCCGGGACGCTGCGCCACTACCACCGGCCCACCGGCCCGTTCACGCCGGGCACCAGCGGGGTGGGCGTCGTCGAGCGGGTCGGCCGGGGTGTGTTCACGCTGGCCACCGGGCAGCGCGTGCTGGTCACCGGCAACTACACCGCGGCCGAGAACGTCCCGGACCCCGCCCGGGGCCTGATCGGCCTCACGTCGGAGACGCCGGCGGTACGCGACACGTGGCGCGACGGCACGCTCGCCGAGAAGGTCGTCGCGCCGGTGTCGACGGTGACCCCGGTCCCCGCCGGGCTCGGTGACGTCGTCGCGGTCACCCGCTGCCTCGTCCCGTACGGCGGCCTGCTGCGCGGACGGCTCACGCCGGGCGAGACCGTCGTCGTCAACGGGGCCACCGGCGCGTTCGGTTCGGCCGGCGTCCACGTCGCGAAGGCTCTCGGCGCCGCCAGGGTGGTCGCCGCCGGGCGCAACCCGGCCGTCCTGGAGCGCCTCGCGGCGCTGGAGCGGGTGGTGCCGGTCCGGCTCACCGGTTCCGTTCCCGCTGATGCCGACGCCCTGCGCGCGGCGGCCGGGGGTCCGGTCGACCTCGCGCTCGATCTCGTCGGCGGCGCCGTCAGCCCGGACAGCACGCTCGCGGCCCTCGCCGCCCTGCGACGAACCGGCCGCCTCGTGCTGATGGGCAGCGCGAGCGCCCCGCTGCCGATCGACTACACGGCGCTGATGCTCGCCGGCACCGAGATCATCGGCAACTTCATGTACCCCGACGACGCGCCGGCGCGCCTGCTGACCCTGGTCGCGGCCGGTCTGCTCGATTTGGGGGCGATCCCGGCCGCGTCCTTCCCGCTGGCGGAACTCCCGGCGGCGATGGACGCGGCCGCCGCACCGGGCGCGCCACTGGTCGTCGTGACGATGTGACCCGCGCTGGTCAGGGGGTGTCCTCGCCGGCGAGGACGCGTTTGAGGACCTTGCCGCCGGCGTTGCGGGGGAGCTCGGCGAGGAACACGACCTCGCTCGGCACCTTGAAGTTGGCGATCCGCTCGCGGCAGAACGCGACGAGCGCCTCCGCGGCCGGGGCGGTACCCGGCCGGGCGATGACGTACGCACGGCCGACCGCCCCCAGCCGCGCGTCCGGCACCCCGACGACCGCCGCCTCCATCACGTCCGGATGCGCGGCGAGCACGTTCTCCACCTCGGCCGGGTACACGTTGAACCCGCCGACGATGTACATGTCCTTGATCCGGCCGGTGATCGTCACGCAGCCGTGCTCGTCCTTGCGACCCTGGTCACCGGTGTGGAGCCAGCCGTCGGGGTCGATCGCGGCGCTCGTCGCCCCGGGGTCCTCGAAGTAGCCGAGCATGACGTTCGCGCCGCGGATCCGGATCTCCCCGTCGGCGCCGGTGGGCGCTTCGGTGCCGTCGGGGGCGACGATGCGGATCTCCAGCCCCGGCACCGCAGGCCCGGTGGTCTCGGCGATGTGCGCCAGGTCCTCGCCGGGCCGTGACTGGGTCGCCACGACGCACTCGGTGAGCCCGTAGGCCTGCGCGACCTGATCGAAGCCGAGGATCTCACGCATGTTCGGGAACAGGTTCTCGGGAACGGACGCGGCGCCCGCGATCGAGAAACGCAGGCTCGAGAGGTCGTAGCTCTCGCGGTCCGGATGGTTGATCAGCGTCGTGAAGATCGTGGGCGCCCCCGGCAGCACGGTGATGCGCTCGCGTTCGATCAGGCTCAGCACCGCCCCGGGGTCGAACACCGGCACCGGGTGGATCGTGGCCCCACCGGTGATCGCCGCGACGATGCCGGCTTTGTAGCCGAAGCTGTGGAAGAACGGGTTCACGATCGCGTACCGGTCGTCCGGGCTCAGCCCGGCGCCGCGCGCCCAGACCGCGGCCACGCTGAGCGTCTGACGATGGCTGCTCATGACGCCTTTGGGCACCCCGGTGGTGCCCGAGGTGAAGAGCACGTCGCACACCGTCTCCGGCGTGACCCCGTCCGCGGCGGCCTCCACGTCAGCGGCCGGCACGGTGTTTCCGGCGGCGAGAAAGTCCTCCCACCCGACGGCGCCGTCCGGGACCTCGCTTCCCAGCTCGACCACCACCCGCAGGTGCGGCAGCCCGGGGACCGGCAGGCGTTCGCCCACCTCGCCGGGCACGTCCGCCGCGGCGCTCGCGGGCGCCGCGTCCACCGGGGAGTCTCCGCCTCCGGCGACGCCTGCGCTCGCCGCGCGGGCGGTGCGTGCGGCGGCGGCTCCGGCGCCGGCGGCCCGGGCGGCGACGGCACCCGCGGCGACCGCCGCCGGGTCGCGTGCACCGGCGGGACGGCTCTCGGCGGGCGGCGGATGTTCTGCGCTTGCGGGTGGCGGGTGTTCGCCGCCTGCGGGCGGCGCTTGTTCTCCGCCGGCGGGGGAGGGTTCCGCGGCGGCCGCGCGGAGCATGCCGAGGTAGTCGGTGGCGAGGAAGCCGTCGTCCACCACCAGGGCGACCGCGCGGGAGCGCCGCAGGATGTGGGCCGCCTCGTGGCCGCGGAAGCGGGTGTTCAGCGGAACCACCGCCACCCCTACGTACTCGGCGCCGAGCAGCGCGACCACGAACTCCGGCCGGTTTCTCGCCCACACCGCGATTCGGTCACCGGGGCGCACGCCGGCGGCGAGATACGCTCGGCCGGCCGCGCGGACCCGCTCGAGCAGGTCGACGTGGCTCACCCGCTCCGCCCCGTCGGCGATCGCGGTCGCGGGCCCGAACCGGGCCGCCGCCCCACGCAGCAGATCGGGCACCGTGTCGACGGTCAGCATCGCGCCTCCCTGAGCAAATGCTTGTTCGGTAAGCTTGTCCCATGGCCACCACGGAGTCCGTTCCGCGCTCGAAGCGGCGTGCCACGTCGGGCAGAACCCAGGGCCGCCGCGCGGAGCTCCTGGCGATCGCGGCCGAGCTGTTCGCCACCAAGGGCTACACCCAGACGACCGTGCGGGACATCGGGGACGCGGCCGGAATCCTCTCCGGCAGCCTGTACCACCACTTCGACTCCAAAGAAGCGATGCTGGACGAGATCCTGCGCGACTTCATGGGCGGCCTGCACGCGTCGTTCGCGGAGATCGTCGCCGGCCGCGACACCCCGCGCGAGATGCTCGAAGGACTCATCCGGTCCTCGTTCGCGACGATCCACCGCAGCCCGCACGCGGTCGCGCTCTACCAGAACGAATCCGCGCTGGTCACGCACCTGCCCGACTTCTCCTACGTGGCGACGATCAGCCAGGACGTCACCACCCAATGGCTCGACGTGCTCGACGCCGGGGCCGCGTCCGGGGACTTCCGCGACGACCTCGACGCCCGCGTCACGTACCGTTTCATCCGCGACAGCGTGTGGGGCACGGTCGGCTGGTACAACCCGGACGGCGAGCTGACGCACGAGTCGGTCGCCGACCAGTTCCTCGCCATGCTCTTCGGCGGCCTGCTCCCGAGGTAGCGGCTCATCCCGGCACCTCGCGGTCGCGAGTGGAGCGGGGGTCGAGGCGCGGCGCGGGGTCGACCGCCGGGGCGCGTTCCCGGCCGACGGGTCCGCGCGCCTCGCCCAGGCGTTCGAGGACGACGTGCGTCCCGGCGGGGAAGTAGCCCGCGCCGCCGTACTCCTCGGCGATTGCCGGGCCGGCCGCGCCGATCTGGTCGCCGAGGGTGCGCCAGACGGTCTCGTCGCGACCCCGGTCGGTGCCCGGGGCGGCGCGGGGATCGGTCGTGCGGGCGCGCCGTGCGACCAGGTCGTCGACGGCGTCGGCGAGCGCGCGCTGCTCCTCGGTGGGACCGCACTCCATCGGTCAGCTCCCGGCCACGGCGTCGAGCACCCGGGCCCGGTGGTACGCCGGGGTGCCCCAGGCGCCGATCAGCGCGCGGACGCGCAGGATCCAGCGGCTCAGGTCGAGCTCGCGGGTGTAGCCGACCGCGCCGTGCAACTGCAGCGCGGTGCGTGCCGCCCGGTACGCCGCCTGCCCCGCCAGCACCTTGGCCGCCGAGACGTCCCGCGCCCCCGGCCCCGCACCGCGCCCCCCGCCGCCGGCCGCAGGCACGCCGGGCGCCCTCGGTCCCGCCGAGCCCGTCGAGCCCGTCGAGCCCGTCGAGCCCGTCGAGCCCGCTGAGCCCGCCGAGTCCGCCATGCTCGCTGAGCCCGCCGAGTCCAGCACGCCCGCCACGCCCGCAGCGCCCGGCTCGGGAAGCCCGGGCGCCGGAACGTCGGCCGTCAGCGCGCGGGCGGCACCGTGGACCAGCGGCCCCGCGAAGTCCAGCGCCACCTTGACGTCGGCCAACGCGTGTTTGACGGCCTGGAACTCGCCGACCGGGCGGCCGAACTGGCGGCGGGAGCCGACGTACCCGACCGTGTCCTCGAGCAGCCGTCGACCGGCACCGACGAGCCACGCCGCGGCGGCGAGCACCACCTCGTCGAGCACGTCCGCCCGCGCGACCCCGACGACCTCGATCGGCGACAGCAGCGCGAGCCGCCGCGTCGGGTCGATCGACGGCACGCTCCGCTCCACCCGCGCCGAGGACACCGTCCGCGCGGTCAGCAGGTACCGGTGGGTCGCGGTGGCCGCGTCCACCGCGTAGGGGGAGTGCGGCGGCGCGGCCACGCTGACCCGCGCCGTGCCCTTCGCCAGCTCGGTGAGCACCGCCGCGTCGATCGGCAACGCGGGCGCCAGCGCCACCGACTCCAGATAGGGCCC
The DNA here is from genome assembly GCF_000585375.1 of Cryptosporangium arvum DSM 44712. Taxonomy (NCBI): domain Bacteria; kingdom Bacillati; phylum Actinomycetota; class Actinomycetes; order Cryptosporangiales; family Cryptosporangiaceae; genus Cryptosporangium; species Cryptosporangium arvum. The sequence continues at coordinate 4,931,464 of NZ_KK073874.1, read as the reverse complement.
CGGTACCCCGTGGAACCCGAGCCGTTCGCAGACCACGGCCAGGTCGAGCGGGCTGCCGCCGGTGCCGCCGAACTCCTCCGGCACGCGCAGCCCGGTGACGCCCAGCTCGGCCAGGCGGCCCCAGAGCCGCAGCCCGTCGGCGGAGTCGCCGGACGCCCACTGCCGGCACGCCCCGGCGACGTCGGCCGAGCCCAGCATCGCGTCGATCGCCGCGCCGAACGACCGTTGCTCCTCGGTGAGCGCGAACCTCATCCGCGGGCCCTCCGATCGTCGCCCCGGGGCAGCCCCAGCACGCGCTCGGCCACGATCGTCCGCTGGATCTCGTTCGTGCCCGCGTAGATCGGGCCGGCCAGCGCGAACAGGTAGTCGTCGGTCCAGGCGCCGGCGACTTCCTGCTCGGGGCCGAGGACGTCGAGCGCGGTCTCGTGCAGCGCCACGTCGAGCTCGGACCAGAACAGCTTGTTGACGCTTCCCTCGGCGGTCGAGTGGCCCCGATCGGCGGCGTCGACCGCGTCCCAGGTGTAGAACCGGTAGGCCTGCGCGCCGATCCACGCGTCGGCGACCCGGTCGCGCAGGGCTGGGTCCGCGCCCCGGTCGTGCCAGAGCTCCAGCAGCCGGTCGGCCGCGGCCAGGAACCGGCCGGGCGCCCGCAGCGAGAGCCCGCGTTCGTTCCCGGCCGTGCTCATCGCCACCCGCCAACCCTCGCCGACCGCGCCCAGCACGTCCCGATCGGGCACGAACACGTCGTCGAGGAAGATCTCGGCGAAGCCGGGGTCGCCGTCGAGCTGGGGAATCGGCCGCACCGTGACCCCGGGCGCGTCCAGCGGGAACAGGAAGTAGGTCAGGCCGCGATGGCGCGCCGCCGACGCGTCGGTGCGGAACAGCCCGAACGCGGCGTCGGCGAACGGCGCCCGCGAACTCCAGGTCTTCTGCCCGTTCAGCACCCAGCCGCCGCGGGCGTCGTCCCGGGCCGCCCGGCTACGCAGGGCGGCGAGGTCGCTGCCGGCCTCCGGCTCCGACCAGGCCTGCGCCCACACCGTGGTGCCGTCGGCCATCGCCGGCAGCAGGCGGTCCCGCTGTTCGGCGGTGCCGTGGGTGAACAGGATCGGTGCCAGCAGCGAGATGCCGTTCTGGGAGATCCGTGTCGGCGCGCCCGCGGCGTAGTACTCCTCTTCGAACAGCACCCAGTCGACGACCGACGCGTCCCGTCCGCCGTACTCGGGTGGCCACGCCACGACCGAGAAGCGTGCCGACGCCAGTTCGCGCTCCCAGGCGCGGTGGGCCCGGGCGCCCTCGGGGGTGTCCATCGACGGCAGCCGGCCCGGGGAGTGGGCCGCCAGCCACTGCCGCGCCTCGAGCCGGAACGCCTCCTCCGCGTCGGTGAACGCGAGCCCGGCGACGTGCCCGCGCGGTGGCGTGGCCCGCCCGAAGTAGTCCGGGTCGCCGAGCCCGTCGGGATCGCCGAGGAAGACCGGCCCGCTCGTCGTGCCCGGCCCGCTCGTCATGCCCGGCCTCCGCCGCTCTCGCCGGCCGCGGCTCCGGCGGCGGTGGCCTCGTCGGCGGTGGTCTTGGTGGCGGTGGTCTTGGTGGCGGTGGTCTTGGTGGCGGTGGTCTTGGTGGCGGTGGTCTTGGTGGCGGTGGTCTTGGTGGCGGTGGTCTTGGTGGCGGCGGCCTTGTTGGAGGCGGCCATCGCGCGGGCGTCGAGGCCGGCGAGGGAGTCGGTGGAGACCTCGGCGTTGTGCGCGTGCGCGGCGTGGTGCAGGCCGAACACCGAGTCCATGCCGACGCGCAGGCCCTGCGTGTCCTCGGCCTGGTTCACGGCCTTCTTCGCCAGCGCGAGCCCGAGCCGGGGCATCGCCGCGATCCGCTCGGCCATCGCGAACACGGTCGGTTCGAGCTCGTCGCGCGGCACCACGTGGTTCACCATGCCGACGGCCAGCGCCCGCGCCGCCGGGAACCGGTCACCGGTGAACAGGAACTCCTTGGCCGCCCGGGGGTTCATCTGCCAGGGGTGCGCGAAGTACTCCACGCCCGGGATGTTCATCCGCACGACCGGATCGGCGAAGAACGCGTCCTCGGAAGCGACGACGAAGTCGCACGACCAGGCCAGCATCAGCCCACCGGCGATGCACGCGCCCTGCACCATCGCGATCATCGGCTTCGGGATCTCCCGCCACCGGCGGCACATCCCCAGGTACACCTCGGACTCGCGCGCGTACCGGGAGTCGACGCCCGCCTTGCCGACGTGGTCCCACCAGATGACGGCTCTGCGGTCGAAGGACTCGTCGATGTCCCGGCCGGGGGTGCCGATGTCGTGGCCGCCGCTGAAGTGCTTCCCGGCGCCGGCCAGCACGATCACCTTCACCGCGTCGTCGTCCACCGCCTGCGTGAACGCCGAGTCCAGCGCGTAGGTGACCTTCGAGTTCTGCGCGTTCGTGTACTTCGGACGGTTCACGGTCACCAGCGCGACCGGCCCACGCACCTCGTACGTGACGACCGGTTCGCCGTTCTCCAGGGCCGGCTCGAACGTCGCCATCGGACCGTCACTCCTTCGTCGCTGAGGGGTGTCGCTCACGCTACCAACCAAGTGCTTGGTGGGATAGGCCTGGAGCGTGGACGCCTTTTCCGATGAGGCCTCGTTCCGGACGTGGTTCGCCGGCAACCTCGTGGGAGAGTTCGCCGCGCTGCGCGGCCTCGGCGGCTCGGGCGCGGAGCACGTGGGCGGTCCGGAGCGGATCGCCTGGAACCGGCACTCACGCCGGACGCCCCGCAGCGAATGGTCGGGCCGTCCTCGCCGCCGACCGCGGCCGGACGTGCTGGTCGACAACGCCGGTAGGGCGCCATGCCGCCGGAGGCGTTCGCCGACCTCCTGCACGGGCAACGACGACTTGTGAGCGGAGTCGTTTCGCGCTCACCGGTCGCAGCCGTACGCGTTACCTGGATCGCGCTGCCTGGATCGCGCTGCCCGGATCGCGCTGCCCGGATCGCGCTGCCCGGATCGCGCTGCCCGGATCGCGCTGCCCGGATCGCGCTACACGGTGCGCCCGGCCCGGACCGCGCTGCCCGGACCGCGAGGTGCGTTCGTCAGGCAGCGACCCGGTGGCCCGGTGGCCCGGTGGCCCGGTGGCCCGGTGGGGCGACGGCTCGGTCGGGCGCCCGCGCCACGCGGCGCCGAGGGTGCTGACCGTGGGGATCGGCCATGGCTATCGGCTCGCGCGATGCCGCGGCGAGCAGGCTTGCTCGCCGCGATGCCGCCGCGGCCGGGTCTCCTCGCCGGGGCGACGGCCGCGCCCCGCGAGATCGCCCGTCCGGTGCTCGCGCCGACGACGTCCGGTGCGACCTGCCCGAACCGGTTCGTCGACGCCTGGGTGGTCGCCCGACGCGGGTCAGGTCAGGGACGCGCGGAGGGTGCGGAGGGCGTCGCCGAGTGCGGTGATCTGAGGCGGCGAGAGCGCGCTGAACCTCGCCGCGAGTTCGGCGTCGAAGGTGTGCAGGGCCTGCTCGAGCGCCGTACTGCCCTCGGGGGTCAGTTCCAGCACCGAGGAGCGGCGGTTCTTCGGGTTCGGGCGGCGCGCGCACAGCCCGCGTCGCTCGACCCGGTCGACGGCCTGGCTGGCGCCGCCGACCGTGATCCCGAGCGCCTCGGCGACCTCCTGCACGCGGCAGTCGGGCGTCCGCTCGATGACGCGCAGCACGTCGAGTGTGCCCACGGGCAGATCGCAGTCGGCCCGGAGGCGGGCGTCGACCGCGGCCCAGAGCAGCACCTCGGTGCGGATGACGTCGTCGAACAGGTCGCGCAGGCTCACAACCGACAGCTTACCAGAGAGGACCTTGACGCTTAGATTATTAGAGCTAATGTAAATGGCATGACTGATGCGGTGCGGTTCAACGAATACGGAGCGGTCGACGTCCTGCGGGTCGTCGACGTGGAACGACCCGTCCCGGGGCCCGGACAGGTGGTGGTCGAGATGCGAGCGGCGTCGATCAACCCGGGCGAGATCGAGATCCGGGAGGGCCTGCTGCACCACCTCTTCCCGGCGACCTTCCCCTCCGGTGAGGGCAGCGACCTGGCCGGGGTCGTGGTCGAGGTCGGGCCGGGGGTCACCCGGTTCGCTACCGGCGACGAGGTGTTCGGGTACACCGACCTGCGGGCGAGCCACGCCCAGCTGGTGCCGGCCTTCGAGAGCGAGCTGGCGCCGAAGCCGGCCGGGCTGTCCTGGGAGGTGGCGGGGTCGCTCTACGTGGCGGGGTCCACGGCCTGGGCGATGGTGCGCGCGGTCGACGCGGGGCCCGGCGACACCGTGGTCGTGACCGGCGCGGCCGGCGGCGTCGGATCGCTGGCGGTCCAGCTGGCCCGGCGGGCCGGTGCGACGGTGATCGGGGTGGCGGGCCCGCGTAACCACGAGTGGCTGGCGTCGCGGGGGGTGTCCCCGGTGGCCTACGGGGACGGCGTGGCGGAGCGGATCCTGGCCGTGGGCAAGCCCGACGCGCTCATCGACCCGGTCGGCGGCGGCTACGTCGAGCTCGGCGTCACGACGTTCGGCATCGCGCCCGAGCGCATCGACACGCTCAACGACTACGAGGCGGCCGAGCGGTACGGCGCGAAGACCGACGGGAACGCCGAGGGTGCGCGGATCGAGGTGATCGTGGAGCTCGCGGACCTGGCGGCACGCGGGGAACTCGACGTGACGATCGCCGCGACCTACCCGCTTCGCGAGGTGCGCGCGGCCTACACCGAACTCGCGGCCGGGCACACCCGCGGGAAGATCGTGCTGGTCAACCGGTGACGGCGGCGTGCGTGGAGCGCAGCTCGGCGGTGATGCCCCCGAGCAGCTCCGCGCGCGAGGGCAGGTCGTCGGTCATGCCGACGACCTGCCCCGGGGCGAGCATGCCTGCGCCCGTGTCACCCTTCACCAGGCCCGCGCGCAGCACCACCGGGGCGTTCGCGGCGAGCATCGTCCGGGCCCAGGCGCGGTCACCGGCTTGCCGCATCGCGCGGTCACCGGCCTGCCGTGTCGCGCGGTCACCGGCCCAGTGCATCGCCTAAACGTAGAGGCCGGCAGTGCGCGCCACGAGGAGCCGCTCAGCCGCTCGTCCGCGACCGAGGCGACGCGCGCGCCGTGGCGTATCCGCTGGTCGACGCAGCCATCCGCGCCACCGGCGTCGGTGTGGAGGTCGACGCCGAACGGGCGGTCGGTGTGTTCGCGGACCTCCATGATGGCCTTCTCGCGGTTGTCGACCCGGACGATCGGGTGCTCCACGCCGACGACCTCGGTCAGCGGGGTGCGCAGGGTCCCGGTCGCGGCGCGGTCCGGCGTTCGTAGCCGACGCCGGACAGGGTGAGTTCGAACATGAGCCCCGCGTCGATCAGGTCGATGCCGGATCACCCGCGGATCCGTCGCGGCGATCGCCCGGGCCGGCCCGAGCGCGGTGCCGTCCGGCTCCGCCCCGGACACGGTCGAGCCGTCCCCCGGACGCGGTCGAGCCCCCCGGGGACGCGGTCGAGCCGTCCACAACATCGGTCGAGAATGGTGAACTCATCCCGACCTAGCGATTGCTTGGTAGGTTGGCGGGATGACCGGCATCCTCGAAGGACGCGTCGCGATCGTCACCGGCGCCGGGCGCGGCCTCGGCCGCGCGCACGCGCTCGAACTGGCCCGGCAGGGTGCGAAAGTCGTCGTCAACGACCTGGGTACCTCGGGCGCGGGGGCGGGGACGTCGGCCGGCCCGGCCGAGGAGGTCGTGGCCGAGATCCGCCGGGCCGGCGGCGAGGCGATCGCCAACGCGGCCGACGTCGCCGACTTCGCCGCCGCCGCGGCGCTCGTCGACCAGGCGGTCACGACGTTCGGCGCGCTCGACGTGCTCGTCAACAACGCCGGTTTCGTGCGTGACCGGATGCTGGTCAACACGTCCGAAGAGGAATGGGACGCGGTGATCCGCGTGCACCTCAAGGGCCACTTCGCGCCGCTGCGGTTCGCGGGCGCGTACTGGCGGCAGGAGGCGAAGGCGGGCCGGCCGCGGGCTGCCCGGGTCGTCAACACCTCGTCCGGGGCGGGGTTGCAGGGGAGCGTCGGCCAGGGCACGTACTCCGCGGCGAAGGCGGGGATCGCGGGCCTGACGCTGGTCGCCGCGGAGGAGCTCGCGCCCTACGGGGTGACCGTGAACGCGATCGCGCCCTCCGCGCGCACCCGGATGACCGAGGGGCCGTTCGCGGCCACGATGGCCGCGCCCGACGAGGGGTTCGACCGGATGGATCCGGCTAACGTGTCGCCGGTCGTGGCGTGGCTCGCGTCCGAGGACGCGGGCGACGTCACCGGCCGCGTCGTCGAGATCGAGGGTGGGCGGATCTGCCTCGAGGACGGGTGGCGCCACGGGCCGGTGGCCGCGCTCGACACCCGCTGGGACGCCGCCGCGGTCGGACCGGCGGTGCGCGACCTGCTGACGGCCGCGCCCGCGCCCGAGCGGCCCTACGGCGCCCGATGAGCGCCGCACCCGACGTGTTCTCGCCCGGGCGGATCGGGCCGCTGACCGTGCGTAACCGCGTGATCAAGTCCGCGACCTACGAGAACCGGGCCCGGCGGGGGCTGGTGACCGACGCGCTCATCGACTTCCACCGCGAGTACGCCGCCGGGGGCGTCGGGATGACCACGGTCGCGTACTGCGCGGTCGCGCCGGCCGGCCGCACCGACCACCACCAGATCGTCTGGCGCGACGAGGCTCTCCCGGGGCTGCGCCGGCTCACCGCGGCGGTGCACGGCGAGGGCGCGGCCGTCTCGGCCCAGATCGGCCACTCCGGGCCGGTGGGCGTCTCCCGGGGTGCGCGCGGCGGCCGGGCGCTGGTGCCCAGCCGGCGGGGCAGCCCGGCCACCTGGGCGGCGAAGACCGCTACCCCGGCCGACCTGGCGCGGGTCGTCGCGCAGCACGGCGCCGCGGTGCGGATGGCGATCGAGGCCGGCTTCGACGCCGTCGAGATCCACCTCGGCCACAACTACCTGGCCAGCGCGTTCCTGAGCCCCAAGCTCAACCGGCGGCGGGACGCCTACGGCGGCGCGCTGGAGAACCGGGCGCGGTTCGCCCGCGAGGTGATGCGCGCGGTGCGGGACGCGGCCGGCGACCGGATCGCGATCCTGGCCAAGCTCAACCTCGACGACGGTGTACCCGGCGGATTCGGCCTGGACGAGTCGGTCGTGGTGGCCCGCATGCTGGAGGCCGACGGCACCCTCGACGCGCTGGAGATGACCGCGGGCAGCTCGCTGCTCAACCCGATGTACCTGTTCAAGGGCGACGCCCCGGTCCGCGAGTTCGCCGCGGCGATGCCGGCCCCGGCGCGCCCGGTCGTGCGCCGGTTCGGTCACCGCTTCCTGAAGGAGTACCCGTACCAGGAGGCCTACCTGCTCCCGGACGCCCGCCGGGTCCGCGCGGCCGTGTCGCTGCCGATGATCCTGCTCGGAGGCGTCACGAACCGGGCCACGATGGACACCGCGCTGGCCGAGGGCTTCGCGTTCGTCGCGATGGGCCGGGCCCTGTTGCGCGAGCCCGACCTGATCACGCGCATCCGGGCCGACCCCGCCACCCGCTCCCGCTGCGACCACAACAACCGCTGCATGCCGACGATCTTCGCGCGCAGCCACTGCGTGCTGGCCCCCGATCACGGCGTCCCCGGCTGATCCAGCCGGAGGGCCCAGCGGACCGAGCCGGGCTCGGAGAAATCCGGCCGCGCGCCGACGCTCCGCAGCAGCGCGGCCGCCCGGACGTTCGCCGGCTCGGTCCAGGCGACCAGCTCGGTGCCGCCCAGCCGGTGCGCGACACGCACCAGGTGCCGGGCCGCCGCACGTCCGACGCCGACGCCCTGCCAGTCGTCGCGGAGCAGCAACGCGACCTCCACCGGTCCCTCCGGCGCGGTCCGGAGCAGGTTCGCGAAGCCGGCCAGCGAGCCCTCCGCCGCCGGATCCGCGAACACCAGCGTGCGTCCGTGCCGGGGATCGACCATCCGCTGCCAGTCCGCCGCGCTCAGCCCGGTGCGCCCGGCGTGGTAGCGGCTGGTCAGCGTCGGGGTCGAGCACCGGCGGTGCAGGTCGTCGACGGCAGCCAGGTCGCCGGCGGCGGCGTCGCGGACCGGAAGCGTGACGCCCGCGGCGGTACGCAGGGCGCCGGTGGCCGGCCCGGCCGGGCCGAGGCCGGTCAGCTGACGCGCGATCTCGTGGGCCCAGCGCCGGTAGCCGGCCGCGGAGGGGTGCATGCCGTCGGCCGAGAAGAAGCCGGCCGGTGGCGGTTCGGTGACGGTGACCCAGTCGCTGCCCGGCCGGGGACGGCAGACCGCGCGCGACGCGTCGTCGAGCGCGTCCGCCCGCTGCGCCAGGTACCGCCCGAGCGCGCCGGGCAGGCCCGGGAACCGGGCGAACGGCGGGGCACCGGCGACGACGACGCGGCCGGCGCGTTCCTCGAGCGCGTCGAGGATCGCGGTGAGGTCGTCCCGCCAGTGCTCGGGGTCGCGCCCGCCCAGCACGTCGTTGCCGCCGGCGAGCAGCACCGCGAGGTCGAAGTCCGCGCCGACCCGGGGGATCAGCTTGTGCCGGACGCGCCGGGCGGTCGCCCCGAACTGCCCGACGACCTCCCAGCGGACCGGTCGGCCGGTCCGCGCGGTCAACTCGTGGGCGAACCCGCAGGCGAACCCCTCCCGGTGGCTCGTCACGCCGCATCCGGCCGCGGTCGAGTCGCCGACCACGACGACGTTCAGCGGCGCGTGGCCGACCGGACCGGTGCGGCCGCTCGCCGGTCCGCCGGCCGGGGGCAGCGGTGCGGTGGTGCGGCGTAACCAGGTCCCCTGGACCGCGGCGACCAGGGGCTCGAGCGGCGCGACGCGCATGACGCACTCCTCTATCTATACGGGACCGTATAAATCGAGGGTAGACCTCTTTATACGGTGGCGTACAGAGTGGGCCGGGTCAGGCGGTGACCGGGGACCACGCGGGGTGCTTGGCCCGGCGGCCGTCGCCCGAGGAGGTGCCGTGCAGCCGCCGGTTCACCCACGGCACGACGTGCTCGCGGTAATACCGCGCGGTCGTCGCCGCGCTGCGCACCGACGGCGGCTGCGGCGGGGCGGGCGGCGGCACCGGGCCGTGGCCGAGCCCGTGCAGCACCAGGCCCGCGATCCGCGCGTGACCGGCACCGTTGAGGTGCAACCGATCGGACGACCAGTACCGCGGTGCGCGGATCTCGTCGTCACCGAAGCCGTTGACGAACGTGAGCCCGTACCGGGCCGCGATCGTGACCGACCCCGCGGTCAGCGCCGCGCCGCGGCGGCGGACGAGACGGCCCAGCGGGAGCTGGGCCGTCGGGTCGGCGCCGCTGAGCAACACCAGCCGCACGCCGGCGTCCGCGCACCGGCGGGCGGCCCGGTCGGTCAGCGCGAGCAGGTCGCCGATCCGGACGCCCGGGCGCAGCATGTCGTTGCCCCCGCCGTTGAGCGTGAGCAGGTCGGGCAGCGGGTCCAGCGACAGCGCGGCGTCGAGCTGCTCGGTGACGATCGGACGCAGCAACCGGCCGCGAATGGCCAGGTTGGCGTACTCGACCGGCTCGTCGAGTGCCGCGGCCAGCCCCTCGGCCACCCGGTCGGCCCAGCCCCGGACGGTGCCGTCCGGCCGTGGATCCCCGACGCCCTCGGTGAAACTGTCGCCGATCGCCGCATAACGCATGCCCGTATTGCAGCAGGCAACGGTTTCGCGCGGCCACTCGAGGGTGCCGGGTCCGAACGAGATCACACCTGCTGGCGGGTAAAACCGGGTCAAACCGGGTCGGACCGGGCGCCGTCGCGCGCGGCGAGCGCCCCGAACGCCGCGCGCGAATCTCGTCGGCGAACGTGGCGGTGTTGTAGGCGGCACGGTAGGCGTCGACGCCGACGAGGTCGAACCCGGCCCAGTCGGGGAACTCCCAGGGCGCCGACGCGTACGTGAGCCTCCCGCCGAACCGGCGGCGTACGGCCACCACCCGCAGGCGGTCGGGGTCGCCGCCGGAGATCCGCGCGCCGGGCTGTCGAACACGATGCGGATCTGCCCGATCAGTGCCGGAGCGTCGAACGCCGATGTGTCCTGCCCGGCGGCGAACGTGCGGAAAGGCGCGTGCAGCGCGGCGAGCGGCGCGACCCGGCGCACCCCCACCGCCACGACGCCGGCCAGGTCGCCCTCGCCGATGCCGTGCGGCACCAGGGCTTCCTTGCTTACTTTCGGCAGTGGGCGGCGCCGACCGCCGTCGGTAGCGTCGGGGCGGTGAGGAGGATGCGTCGGATCGCCGGGGACGTGCTGCTCTGGCTCGCGCTCTCCGCTCTGCTGCCGATGAACGGGGAGCGCATCGCCGACGGCGCCTACGTCAACGGGCTGATCGTCGCGAGCCTGGTCGTCGCGGTGGCGGTGGGGGTGCGCCGGGTCGCGCCGCTCGCCGCGCTCGTGCTCACCGGCGGCCTGCTGGCCGCGGACGTCTGGCTGTTCGGCCCGTTCGCCGGCCTGTCGTTCCTGATCGGACGCTCCGCGGTGCGGCCGCGTCCGGCGCTGTGGACGTTCGTCGCGCTCGGGGTGTCCGCGCCGCTGCTGACGCTCGGCCGGACCCTGCTGACCGGCGGCGACCGCTGGTACGCCTACTACCTGGTCGGCGAGGTCGTGTTCTGCGGGGTGTTCCCGTGGCTGGTGGGGCGCTATCTGTGGCAGCGCCGGGAGCTCGCGGCCGGTGGGTGGGCGCTGGCCGGGGAGCTGGAGCGGGGCCAGACGCTCGTGGCGGAGAAGGCGCGGCTGCGTGAACGCACCCGGATCGCCGAGGACATGCACGACGCGCTCGGCCACGAGCTGAGCCTGCTCGCGCTGCGCGCCGGGGCGCTCGAACTCGACCCGACGCTGGGGGAGTCCCAGCGGGCCGCCGCCACCGAGCTGCGCGAGGGCGCGGCCGCGGCCACCGAGCGGCTGCGCGCGGTGATCGGCGTCCTGCGTACCGACGCGACGGCGCCGCTGCAGCCGGTCGAGGAGACCCTGGAGGCGCTGGTGGACCGGGTCCGCCGCGCCGGCCTGGTGCTCGACTTCCCGGTCGGCGCGCGCGACGCGTTGCCGCCGCTCGTCGACCGCGCCGTCTACCGGGTCGTGCAGGAAGCCCTGACCAACGCGGCCAGGCACGCCCCGGGCGCCCCGGTCACCGGCCGCCTCACCGGCGACGAGGACTCGGTCACCGTGGAGGTGGCCAACCCGATCGACGCTCCGGCGGACGCCTCCGCACCCGGCACCGGCCTGCTGGGGCTGGCCGAGCGGGTGCGACTCGCCGGCGGCACGTTCCACGCCGGGGCCGAGGCCGGGGAAGGGACCGCGACCGGGACGTTCCGCGTGGTGGCCACCGTGCCGCGCGTCCCGGCCGGGCCGGTGCCCGAACCGGTGCCCGAGTCGGCGGGGCGGCTGGAGAGCGCCCGCAAGCGGACGCGGCGCGGGCTCGTGCTCACCGTCGTCGTGCCCGTGCTCGCCGGCGTGCTCCTGGTCGGCGTGGTGCTGGCCGGCTATGTCGTCGAGACCACCGCGTCGGTGGTCGACCCGTGGGACCAGCTGCGCATCCACCTCGGCCAGCCCGAGGACGAGGCCCGGGACATCCTGCCGCTGCTGCAGGTCAGCGAACGCCCGGACGTCGTCGAGCCCTCGAAGCCGGCCGGTTCCGAGTGCGTCTACTACAACGTCAGCGGCAAGCTCTTCCCGCCCGCGCGGGACGTCTACCGCGTCTGTTTCGCCGGCGGCGTCGTCGCGGCGATCGACCTGATTCCCGGCCCGAACTCGAGAGGTGGGCGGCGATGATCCGCGTCCTGGTGGCGGACGACGAGGCGATGATCCGCGCCGGAGTACGGGCGATCCTCGCCACCGATCCGGAGGTCGAGGTCGTCGCCGAGGCCGGGAACGGCCGCGAGGCCGTCGAGTCCGCACGCGCCCACCGCCCGGACGTCGTCCTGCTCGACGTCCGGATGCCGGCACTGGACGGTCTGGCCGCCGCCGAGGAGCTGCGCCGGGCCGTGCCGTCGGCCGCCGTGCTGATGCTGACGACGTTCGGCGAGGACGAGTACATCGAACGGGCGTTGCGGGCCGGCACCGCCGGGTTCCTCCTGAAGTCCGGCGACCCGCGCGAGCTCCTGGCCGGGGTGCACGCGGCCGCCGACGGGGCCGCGTTCCTGTCCCCGAAGGTCGCGCAGCGGGTGATC